>RZYG01000004.1 GCA_009930415.1 Spartobacteria bacterium
AGATTCGGCCCTCGCTTGTAGGGGCTCAGCTTGCTGAGACCGCAGCTATTCCCAAATTTCTCCAAACCCGGTCCGAGCAAGCTCGGCCCCTACGATTCAAAGCCCGAAATCCGTCTTGCGCCCTTCCGCCCCCCGGCGGATTCAGTCCGCGGCGTCCGCGTAGCACGCGGGGCGAAAGCGCGGGGTGCAGACGGCGAGAAAGACGAGCTCGTCGGCGCCGGCATTGGCGATGCGCTGCCGGCAGCCGGGCGGAATCAGCACGACGGCGCCGGGGCCGACGTCGCGCGGCGGCTCGTCGCCGATCTCGACGCGGCCGCGGCCGGCGAGAATCACGTAGCGCTCGGCGACGCCCGCCAGCCGGTGCCAGCGCGTGGTCGTGCCGGGCGCGACGCGGGCGCGGGCGATGGAGCAGTCCGGATCGTCCGGCAGATTCGACAACTCGAGCACGTGGCAGCCTTCGGCGATGTAAGCTTCGGAAGCGGGATCGGCGGAACGGATGGCGGGATGCATGGGGACGTTGTAGCGGGTGGAGGAAGAAAATCCAATATCCAAGGTTCAGATGCAGGCTGGAAAATCGGGCATTGATCGGGCGCGAGGAGGGGGCTACAGTGCCGGCTGTATCCATTTTGAGGTGAATCCATGGCGTATCCGCATTCCGACATCGAAACGAAGTGGCAGAAGTACTGGGAGCAGCACAAGACGTTCCGCACCCCGGAGGCGATCGATCCGTCCCAACCCAAGTTCTACGTGTTGGACATGTTTCCGTATCCCAGCGGCGCGGGGCTGCACGTGGGGCATCCGGAGGGCTACACGGCCACGGACATCCAGGCGCGTTTCAAGCGGATGAAGGGCTTCAACGTCCTGCACCCGATGGGCTACGACTCGTTCGGCCTGCCGGCGGAGCAGTACGCCATCAAGACCGGCGAGCATCCGCGGAAAATCACCTACGAGAACATCGCGACGTTCCGCCGGCAGCTCAAGATGCTGGGCTTTTCCTACGACTGGGACCGCGAGATCGCGACGACGGACGAGGATTACGTGCGCTGGACGCAGTGGATCTTCCTGCAGCTCTTCAAGCGCGGGTTGGCCTACGAGAGCGAGCTGCCCGTGAACTGGAGCCCCGACCTGTGCGCCGTGCTGGCGAACGAAGAGGTCGAGGAATGGCGCGCGAAGGGTTTCAGCGTGGAACGCCGCTCGATGCGCCAGTGGGTGCTCAAGATCACCGCGTACGCCGAGCGGCTGCTGGCGGATCTCGACGGCCTCGACTGGCCCGAGAGCATCAAGGAAATGCAGCGCAACTGGATCGGCAAGAGCGAAGGCGCGGAAGTCGATTTCGCCATCGGCGGCGAGACGATCCGCGTCTTCACGACGCGGCCCGACACGCTCTTCGGCGCGACCTACATGGTGCTGGCGCCGGAGCATCCGCTGGTGGCGAAGATCGCGACTCCGGAGCAGGCCGAGGCCGTGGCGGCCTATCGGGTCGCCGCCGCCGGCAAGAGCGACCTCGAACGCACGGAACTGGCCAAGGAGAAAACCGGCGTTTTCACCGGCGCCTATGCGACGAATCCGGTCAACGGAAAGCAAATCCCGGTCTGGGTGGCGGACTACGTGCTCTGGGGCTACGGCACGGGCGCCATCATGGCGGTACCGGCGCACGACACGCGCGATTTCGAATTCGCGACGAAGTTCGGCCTGCCGATCGTCCAGGTGGTGCAGCCGCCGGCGGGCGTGGACTGGCGCGGCTACGTCGACGACGGCATCGCCGTCAATTCCGGCGAATACGACGGGCTGTCCACGGCGGAATTCAAGCAGCGCATCGTGGCCTGGCTTGAAAAAACGGGGAAGGGGCAGGGCAAGACGAACTACAAGCTGCGCGACTGGCTCTTCAGCCGCCAGCGGTTCTGGGGCGAGCCGTTCCCGCTGCTGCACTGCGAGAAGTGCGGCGTGGTGGCCGTGCCGGAAGACCAGCTGCCCGTGCGCCTGCCCGAGATGAAGGATTACCGCCCGACGGCCGACGGCCAGCCCCCGCTGGCGCGCGCGACCGACTGGCTCCAGGCCACCTGCCCGACGTGCGGCGGCCCCGCGCGGCGCGAGACGAACACCATGCCGCAATGGGCCGGCTCGTGCTGGTACTACCTGCGCTATATCGATCCGCAGAACGGTTCGGCGCTGGTCGATCCGGCGAAGGAAAAATACTGGATGCCGGTGGACCTCTACGTCGGCGGCGCGGAACACGCCGTGCTGCACCTGCTTTACGCCCGCTTCTGGCACAAGGTGCTCTTCGACTGCGGCGCCGTTTCGACGAAGGAGCCGTTCCAAAAGCTCGTCAACCAAGGCATGATCCTGGGCGAAGTGGAATATCTGGCCTACCGCGACGCGGCCGGCGCCTGGGTCTCCGCGGAGCGCGTGGACGAAAACGGCTGCGACGCGCGCACCGGCGAGAAGTACGCCCCGGCACACGTGACGGAGGCCGACCTGCAGAAGCAGGGCGACGGCTTCGTCCTGAAAGGCCAGCCGGAAATCCGCGTGTCCGCGCGCGCCTACAAGATGAGCAAGAGCCGCGGCAACGTCATCAATCCCGACGACATCGTCCAGGAGTACGGCGCGGATTCCCTGCGGCTCTACGAGATGTTCATGGGCCCGCTGACGCAGGTGAAGCCCTGGAGCATGAAGGGCGTGGAAGGCGTCTCGCGCTTCCTGAGCCGCGTGTACCGCCTGGCGGTGGACGAGGAAACCGGCGCGCCGGCGACTAAACTGGGCGACGCCGAACCGACCCAGGCGCAGCTCCGCGCGCTGCACGCCGCGATCAAGAAGGTGACGCACGACGTCGAGGGCATGGAATACAACACGGCCATTTCCGCGATGATGATCTTCGTCAACGAAGCGCAGGCGTGGGAGACCATTCCGCGGTCGCTGCTGTCGACGTTCGTCTTGATCCTGAGTCCCTTCGCGCCGCATCTGGCCGAGGAGCTGTGGAGCCGTCTGGGCCATGCCGAATCCCTCGCGCACGAGCCGTGGCCGGCGTGGGACGAAGCCGTTCTGCAGGAAGACGAGCTGGAAATCCCGGTGCAGGTGAACGGCAAGGTGCGCGGCCGCATCCGCGTGCCGGCCGCCGCCGGCCAGGACGTCGTGCTCGCCGCGGCGCTGGCGTGCGCCGAAGCCGCGCCGTTCTTCGCGGGCAAGCAAATCAAGAAGCAGATCTACGTCCCGAAACGGATGGTGAATCTGGTCGTCGCGGGCTGACCGCCGAGGACGGAGGAACGACATGGGCGAGCTCACGAATGCGCTGCAAGGCAAGTTGAACAGCCGGCAAAGCCACGTGAAGGGTCCGGGCGAAAAGCAACTGGATCTGTTCTCGTCCCTTTCGGACCGGGAAGGCGCCGCGCCCAAGATCGTGTTTTCCAAATCCGATGCGCCGGCGGCGCCGCCGCGCCCGGAACCGGAATGGGTCTTGCCGCCGGGCGGCCCGCCGCCCGACGTCGCGGCCGACGTGCGCGCGGTCCTGTCCGAATCCGGCCCGGCCCGGCCCGTCGAAACGCCAGCGGCCGACGGCGCGGAGAGGCCGCCGCTGCGCACGGGCATCTACCACCGTCCGCAGCGGACGGCGGCTTCGCTCGCGCCCCCGCCGCCGTCTCCAAGCCCTTCCCCGCGCTTGTCGCTGGCGGTCCGGATCCGCGACTGGTTCGCCGGCGTCGAACTGGATCGCCGGATGGTCGCGCTGGTCCTCGTGCTGTGCGTGCTGATGGGGCTGATCGGTTTCTGGAGCGCCTGTCCGCGCGGCGATGCCGTCCCGGTCGAACCGGCGGCTGAAACCGCCGCCGCGCCGATCGAAGAACCCCCGGCCGCGCCGGAACCGGCATCGGCGGCAATGCCCCCGGCGGCGGCACCGGCCGCCGCGGCGCCGCTGATTCCGTCCGACTGGAAAATCCCGGGCACGACCGTGCTCAAAGCGGAAAACGGCGGCCAACTGGTGCGCTTCGATGCCCCGGTATTCGTTTCGACCGACCGCATTTCCGTTGAAGGCATGCGCGCGCTGAAGGCGGTGGCCGCGAAACTCGTCGCGCTCAAATCCGGCGCGCGGGTGGTGGTGACCGGATTCACCGACGACTTGCCGCTGACCAAAACGACGGACCGGTTCAAGAGCAACGTGGACATCGCGGCGGCGCGCGCCGCGGCGGCCAAGGCGCATCTGGAGCAGTTTGCCCGCGCGAACAAGGCCCTGATCTTCGAGGCCCGCACCGGCGAGACGTCCCAGGCGCCGTTTCCCAACGACTCGCCGCAGAACCGGCGGCTGAACCGCACGGCGACCGTGCACGTGTTTCCCGCGCCCTGACCGGCGCGACCGTTCAACCAGGAGAATCCCCGTGGCCGGCGAATACGTCTTCAACCTCAACCACCTGTCCAAGCAGTACGACCGCCTGACGGTGCTCGACGACATCACCCTCGCGTTTTTCTTCGGCGCGAAGATCGGCGTCATCGGCGGCAACGGCGCGGGCAAGTCGTCGCTGCTGAAAGTCATCGCCGGGCTCGACCGGGAGTACCACGGCGAGTGCATCGTGGCGCCGGGCGTCCGGGTGGGCTACCTGTCGCAGGAACCGCAACTGGACGAAACGAAAGACGTGGCCGGCAACGTCGCCGCCGGCGCCGCCGCGGCGCAGGCGATCCTCGACCGCTACGACGAGCTCTGCGGCCAGCTGGGCGAGGCGCTCTCCGACGCGGAATCCGAGAAGCTCAACAACGAACTCGGCAAGCTGCAGGACCTGATCGATTCGCGCGACCTGTGGAGCCTGGACAGCCAGATCGAGCGGGCGATGGACGCGCTGCGGCTGCCGCCGGGCGACGCGGACGTGCGCACGCTCTCCGGCGGCGAGAAGCGCCGCGTGGCGCTCTGCCGCCTGCTGCTGTCGAACCCCGACGCGCTGCTGCTCGACGAACCGACCAACCACCTCGACGCGGAAACGGTGGCCTGGCTGGAGGAGTACCTCAAGAAATTTTCCGGCACGCTGGTGGTCGTGACCCACGACCGCTATTTCCTGAACAACGTGACCGAATGGATCCTGGAAATGGACGCCGGGCGCGGAACTCCCTTCAAGGGCAACTACGAGACGTGGCTGGAAACCAAGCAGTCCATGGCGGCGGCCCAGAGCAAGCAGAACGCCGCGCGCCAGAAGATGCTCCAGCGCGAACTGGAATGGATCCGCCTGAATCCGACCGGTCGCCAGTCGAAGAGCAAGGCGCGCCTGTCGCGCTACGAAGAATTGGCGGCGCAACAGGTGGACGTTCGCGAGGATACGCTCGAAATCCAGATTCCGTCCGGGAAGCGGCTGGGGGATCTGGTGGTGCGCGCGGAGAACCTGCGCAAGGTCTACGGCCACCGGCTGATCATGGACCAGGTGAATTTCAACCTGCCGCGCGGCGGCATCGTCGGCATCATCGGCCCCAACGGCGCGGGCAAGACGACGCTGCTGCGGATGATCGTCGGCGAGGAACAGCCCGACGGCGGCGCGCTGACGGTGGGCGAGACCGTCGAGCTGTCCTACGTGAACCAGTTCCGCGATTCGCTCGACGCCGGCAACACCGTCTTCGAGGAAATCACCGGCGGGCAGGAAACGCTGGATCTCGGCGGCAAGGCGATGAACGGCCGGGCCTACTGCACGCGCTTCAACTTCCGCGGCACCGACCAGCAGAAGAAAGTCGGCGAGCTCTCGGGCGGCGAGCGCAACCGCGTCCATCTGGCGAAGCTCCTGCGGCGCGGCGGCAACCTGCTGCTGCTGGACGAACCCACGAACGATCTCGACGTCACCACGCTGCGGGCGCTGGAGGAAGGCATCCAGTCCTTCGGCGGCTGCGCGGTGGTGGTAAGCCACGACCGGTGGTTCCTCGACCGCATCGCCACGCACATCCTGGCCTTCGAGGACGACGGCACGGCGACCTGGTTCGAGGGCAACTTCGAAGGCTACCACGAGCAGCGCCGGCGCCTGCTGGGCGACGCCGCCGACCAACCCAAGCGGATCCGTTTCCGGCCGATCTGACGATGACGGGACGCCGGTCCATTTGCGGAATCCTGCTGGCGGGGGCCTGCGCCTGCGCCGCGCAGGCGCAAGCGCCGGATCCGTTGGCGTTGCAGCCCCGGCGGCCCGGACGCACCGCGATCACCAGCGCCGATCGCCGGTTCACGGTGTCGGGCCTGACTTCCGCCGAAAACATGGTGCTGGCCCGCAAGCTGGCCGATCACGCCGCCCAGGTGGAAGCTGTCGCGGGCATGCCGTTGCCGATGCAAAGGGGGCAGATCCTCAGCGTCATGGTCCAACGTTCGTCCGCGCCCGATGCCCGGGTGCTCAAGGTGCAAGGGTGGGACAATGGCCAGTTCTACCAGCGGCTCGTCGTGCCCGGCGCCCGGCAGCTCGACGAAGAAGACCTGCTGGAAGGCGCCACCTGGCTGTTGCTGAACCGCTACGCGGCCGAATACGTGCCGGCCGGCCAGCGCCACGGCCTGGGCGCCACCGTGCCGGACTGGATTTCCACCGGACTGGCGCAGAACCTCCAGGCGGCGTTCCGGGCGCGCAACCGCAACTGGATCGCCCGCGAAATGGCCGAAAGCCGCGTCCTGCCGCTGGCCCGCGTGATCAAAAACGAGCTTCTGCCGTCCGGTCCTTGGCGCGAAAAGGCCTATGCCTCCGCCGCCGTCGAGTTGCTGTTTCCCGACGGCGAGGCCCGCGCGTGGTCGGCGCTGTTCCGAACGGTCGGCCTGCGCCAGGGCATCGATGCCGCTTGGCTGCGGCAAAACTGCGCGGCCCTGGGCACGCGGAATCCGGAAACCGTCTGGCGGGAATTTCTCGAGCGCAAAGTGCGCGCGCGCTCCGCGGAGGCCTGGGGCGACCGGTCGCTCCAGATCGAAGAACAGTTGCTCCAAACCCTGAACTTCCGGCCGCGCGACTGGCTGGACGACGTGCCCGACGACGTGCCGGAGGATTGGTTCGCCCGCGATTTGATCGCGGTGCGCGCCGAGCCATGGGTTGCGCCGCTGGCGGGCGCGCTGGCGCTGCAGATCCGCAGCCTGGAACTGGGCGCGCCGCCCGCGCTGGTGGCCGTGCTGGCCTCCTACGTCGCGTTCTTCGAGCAGCTGGGCGCGCCGCCCGCCGATAAATCGCCGTGGTGGCGGTTCGGCAAGAAAGAGCCCGAAGCCCTCCGCCCGCCGGACGGCGCGACCTGGCAAGTGGCGCTGAACCAACTTTGGCAGCGCGCCGAGCGCGCCCACCAGACGTTTCTCGAAACGCACCAGAACCGCAAGCGCTACGTGGATTCGTTCGATCGGTCCGAACCCGGAGAATTCACGACACCGGTTCCCGCCGCGGCCGACGTGCCGCGCACGCGGCTGCAACGATACGTGGACGATTTCGAGGAGCGCCGGAACCGCGCGGCGTTCTGACCCGCGGTCCGCGCGCGGCCTACTTCTCCTTGATCATCACCAGCGCCATCTTGAACGGTTGGGCGGCGTTCAGGGCGTGGGGAAGGTTGGCCGGCATGATCACCATGTCGCCGGTCTTGGCCAGCAGCGCCTTGCCGTCGATCGTGATTTCCGCTTCGCCTTCGAGGATCCAGACCATGGCGTCGTAGGGCGCGGAATGGGTGCTGAGGCCCTGACCTTGGTCGAACGCAAACAGCGTCACCGTGCCGGCGGGCTTGGAAATCACGGTGCGGCTGACGACGGCGCCGGGCTGGACGCCGACCATGCCGGCCATGGGCAAGGCCTGGGACATCAAATTCCGGGCGGGATTCGGGGTGGTTTCGGAACTCATGGGCTCTCTCCTTCGATTGAGTCGGCAAGATACCGCATGTTTCGCCGATTTCAAAAAGTCTAGCTCCCGGAGGAGGTTTTGATAACGTATCGGGCATGAGGTCGTTCAGATTCATGGTTTGCGCGGTCTGGTTGGCGGCGGTGGGCGCCGGTGCGCAGATCGAGTCGGACCGGTTCCGGGAGAGTCTGGTGCCGCAAGGGCACGTGAACGATTGGGCGGGAGTCTTCACGCCCGAGCAGAAGGTCGAGCTGGAAAGCCGCATCGCCGCGGTGCGCCAGGCGACCGGCGCGCAACTGGCGGTCGTGGCCGTGAAGTCGCTGCAAGGGGGCGAAATCAACGATTTCGCGGTCCAGTTGTTCGCACAATGGGGCATCGGCGAAAAGGGCAAGGACAACGGCGTCCTGCTGCTGGCGGCCATCGAGGACCGCGCGATGTGGATCGAAGTCGGCTACGGCCTGGAAGGCGTGCTCAACGACGCCAAATGCGGACGCATTCGCGACGAATGGATCTTCCCGCGCTTCAAGGAAGGGGACTACGCGCAGGGCCTGAGCGACGGCGCCGACGCCTTGCTGAAAGTCATGGGCGGCGAGGCGCTGCCGGAGCCGACCGCACCGGAGAACAATCCGATCGCGGCCGCGGTGTTCCTCATGATTTTCGCGCTCATATTCATCCTGATCGTCCGGGCGGCGATCCGCGGCGGCAAGGGCGGCGGCGGGTTGTCCAGCGGTGGAATTTCCGGCGGCGGGCTGTCCGGCCGGGGCTGGAGCGGCGGCGGGGGCGGGGGCGGGGTCGGCGGATTCGGCGGCGGACGTTCGGGCGGCGGCGGGGCCGGCGGGCGCTGGTGATTTGGAAAGACAACGGAAAGGAACGGCATCATGAAGGGTTGTTTGATAGCGGGCGGCGGCGTGGTCTTGCTGGCGATCGTCGTCGGCCTGATGGTCATGGGCATGTACAACGGCGTCGTGGCGAAAGACGAGGCCTGCAACAAGGCGTGGGGCAACGTGGAATCCGTGCTGCAGCGCCGGTTCGACCTGATTCCGAATCTGGTCAACACGGTGAAAGGCTACGCCGAACACGAACAAGGCATCCTGGAAGAAATCACCCGCCTGCGCAGCCAGTGGGGCGAGGCCAAATCGACGGCGGAAAAAATGGAAGCGGGCTCCGGCCTGGAAGGCGCGTTGAGCCGCCTGATGGTCGTGGTGGAGAACTATCCGGACCTGAAGGCCAACCAGAATTTCGTCGCCTTGCAGGACGAGCTGGCGGGGACCGAAAACCGGATCAACGTCGAGCGCCAGCGCTTCAATGAGTCGGTGCAGGCCTACAACGTGACCGTCCGGCAATTCCCGACGGCGTTCGTGGCGCGGCTGGCGGGTTTCCAGACCCGCGCGCCGTTCGCGGCCGCCCCAGGCGCCGAAACGGCTCCGACCGTCCAGTTCTAGATCGCGGAAACAGGGCTCCGGGCCGACTCCCGGCCGCGGAGGGGCGCATCTGCGATTGGGTGCATTCTCGGCTGCATCGGGATGTAAAGGCTTGTCTTCGTGGCACGCGGCTCCTGCCGCGTGCGGCTGGGAAAATCCGCGCGGGGCGGGAGCCCCACGCTACAAAAGCCAATGCTGGCGACACCTGATCGCAGATGCGCCCGCCGCGGAACCTGTCCGATTTTTTGGATTGGGCCGGCCCCCGGAATCTGGCATTCTGGCGGGGTTTTATGAGCGATCTCTTCGAACCTGCCCCGGTGGACAAGCCGGACTTCGACGCCACCCGCCGCCCGCTGGCGGCGCGGATGCGCCCGCGCACGCTGGAAGACATCGTGGGGCAAGACCACATCCTCGGTCCCGGCAAGCTGCTGCGGCGGGTGATCGAAGCAGACCGCCTGTCGAGCATCATCCTCTACGGCCCGCCCGGCTGCGGCAAGACGTCGCTGGCGGAAGTCATCGCGCGGACGACGCGGCGGGCGTTCGATCGGTCGAGCGGCGTGCTGTCGAACGTGGCGGGCCTGCGGCAGTCGCTGGAAGCCGCCAAGCAGCGCCGCGCGGCGTCGGGCCGCGAGACGATCCTGTTCATCGACGAAATCCACCGCTTCAACAAGGCGCAGCAGGACGTCCTGTTGCCGTACGTGGAGGAGGGGGCGGTCACGCTGATCGGCGCGACGACCCACAATCCCTTCTTCTTCATCAACAATCCGCTGACGTCGCGCAGCCAGATTTTCCAGCTCGAACCGCTGGACGCGGCGGCGGTGGCGCAGCTGCTGCGGCGGGCGCTGGCGCATCCCGAGGGGCTGGGGCACCTGAAGATCGCCATGGACGACGCGGCGGTGGCGCACCTGGCGGCCGTGTGCGAAGGCGACGGCCGGCGCGCGCTCAACGCGCTGGAAATCGCCGCGCTGACGACCGCGCCCGGACCGGACGGCGTCATCCACGTCACGCGCGCGGTGACGGAAGAAAGCATCCAGAAGAAAGCCGTGGTCTACGACCACGACGAAGATGGGCACTACGACACGATTTCGGCGTTTATCAAGAGCGTGCGCGGTTCGGATCCGAACGCGGCGCTCTACTGGCTGGCCAAGATGCTCTACGCGGGGGAGGACCCCCGGTTCGTGGCGCGCCGGCTGGTCATCCTGGCCAGCGAGGATATCGGCAACGCCGATCCGCGCGGGCTGAGCGTGGCGGTGGCGACGCTCGAAGCCGTGGATTTCGTGGGCATGCCCGAGGCGCGCATCGCCTTGGCGCAGGCCACGACCTATCTGGCGACGGCCCCCAAGAGCAACGCCGCCTACATGGGCCTCGAAGCGGCCACGGCCGACGTGAAGGAAGGCCGCACCTTGCCGGTGCCGCGGCATCTGCGCAGCACGGGCTCCCAGCGGGCCGCCCAGGCGTTTGGTCACCAGGGATACCAGTATGCCCACGATTTCGAAGGCCATTTCGTGGATCAGGAATACGTGCCAACCGACAAAATCTACTATCAGCCGACCTCGGAAGGCTACGAAGAGGTCATCCGCAAGCGACTCGAGCATTGGCAGGGCCTCCGGAAAGCCGCCCGGCAGGGGAAATCGCCGCCGGCGGCGGGCTGAAAACTTGCCGAGGATAGGCTTGCCTCGCCCCCCATGGCCGATATACAAATACCCAATGCTTTTGAAAAGGGTCGTTCAACTATGAAACCACACAAAATCGCCTTGGCGATGGCAACGGGGCTGGCGACGGGGGCCTTGGCTTGGGCGGCCGGTTCCGTGCCTGCGCCGGACTCTTACGCACGGGTCGAAGCGGCCACCTTGGTCAGCCGCCCGCAGAGCGCCTGGGCCAGGGCCATCCTGTTCTCCGACGTGGTGGAACAGCTGCCCGCGGGCCGGCCCCAGCGGCTCGATCGCAAGAACTATCTGCCGATGAAATTGGAAACCGCCAAAACCGTCTGGGTGCCCGAGGCGCTGGCGGAGCGATTCGGCCAGGTGCAACTCGGGCAGACCTACACCTTCGCGGGCACGGTGGACCAGATCTCGCGCCGCTACTACGTCATCGTGGATGCGTGCTACGCGGTCCAGACCGCCCAGGACATGAGCGAGCGCTGGATCGACATGCTCAATCCGGAGGCCCGCGGCGTTCTGGACGAACAAGCCCGGATGTCCGAAACCGCGATGCAGGCCTTGCTGCTGAATGCCCAGAACCGCCTCATCCAGTTGGCCCAGGAAAGCAACGTGACGGTCGCCCAGCTCATCGAGGCGCAGACCGACGGCGGACAGCGCATCGCGGAAAAAATCGTGGCCGACGCCCTGCAGGGCGAACTGAAGGCCCAGAACAAAACGGCCGACGAGCTGATGATCGGTTCGGTGCTGGCCCTGCTCCAGAAACAGGCCGTATTGGATGAATCGCGCCAGGTGGCCGAACAGAACGCCGCGCAGGCCATGCCTCCGGCCGAGCCGCTCGTCCCGGCCGAACCGGCGGCGCCCGAGACGATGCCCGCACCGGAACCCCCCGTCGCCCTCGCGGAAGAGCCGCCGGTGACCGTCGTGGAGGAAACCGCCGCCGAACCGCAGCCGGAATCGCCGGAAGAATGGCCGGCGTCGGTCGAACCATTGCCCGATGCGGTGCCGGTGCCTGAACCTCCGCCCCCTCTTGCGGAAGAAACCCCGGTCGCCGTCGTGGAAGAAGTTGCCGCCGAGCCGCAGCCGGAGATGCCGGATGAAATCCCGCTCCCGGAAGCCGCGAGGGACGCGGAAGCCGTGGAAGCCCAGTTAGACGAACAGCCGGCCGCGAACGCGACGGAAGAAGCCCCCGCCGTTCCGGAAGCCGTCGCGGAAATGCCGACCGAACTGCCCGTGCCGGATGCGCCCGCGATCGAAGCGACCGAACCTGAACCGGTGCCGGCAATCGCCGCCGTGGATGAACCGCCCGCGGCTCCGAAAGAAAAGAAGAAGAAAAAGAAGAAGGCCGAGGCGGCTGCCGAAATCGCCCAGCCGGAAGTCCCGCCGGAACCGATGCCGGACGTGGCCGCCATCGAGGGGATCGCGGACGTGGCCGACCCGAGTCCCGCGCCGGAGGAAGGCGAAACGACTCTCGAGTTCTTGCCCGGTCCGACGCTCGAGGAAGAAGTCCAGCAAGCGCAAGCCGCCGATTTCATTGCGCCGGCCGCGCCCGAAACCACGGCCGGTCCGGTGGCCGTGCCGCCGAGCAGCATGTTGGTCGTGCCGTTGACGGGCCAGCCGGAAGTCGTACCCATGGTCAGCGTGGAACCGACCAAGGAAGAGCTGGCGCGCATGAAGAAGATGGCGGCCCTGGAAGAGCGCAACCGCAAGAAAGCCGAGCGCCAAGCCGCCAAGGCAGCGAAGCGCGCCGAAAAGGAAGCCCGGCGCGCCCAGTTGGTCCGCGAACGCGCCGAACGCGAGAAGGCCGAAGCGGAAGCCGAAGCGCGCGAGCTGGCCGAACGCAAGACCCAGGCGGAAGCCAATAAAGCGGAAGCCGAAGCGCGCAAGCAGCAGAAAGAAGCGGCCGAGCGGATTCGCGCGGAACAGAAGCAGGCGGAACTGGCCATGCAGCGTGCGGAAGAAATGCGCCGCCAGGTCGAAAAAGCCGCCGCCAAGCGTCTCGAAACCGAAAAGCGCTTGGCCGAAATGGTCGCGCGCAAGGCGGAAGCCGAAGCGGCGCTGCAGGCCGTGGAAACCGAAAAACAGGCGGCCCTGGAAAAAATGCAGGCCGACGTCGCCGCCAAGGCCGCCGCCGCCGCCGCCGAACGGGAAGCCGAACTGGCCGCTGAAAAAGCGCGCCAGGAAGAGTCCATCCGGATCGCCCAGGAAGTGGCCGAATACGAACGCCAGGAGTCCGAAGCCGCCGCCGCGCGCATCGCGGAAGAAAAAGCCGCCGCCGAGGAAATCGCGCGGCAACTGGCCCAGATGGAAGCAGAAACCCGCCAACTCGAAAGCCAGGCGGAACGCACCAAGACCGATCTGGAGAAGGGCGTGCGGCCGGCCCTCGAGACGCCCCCCGCGCAAGGAATTCCGGTTGCTTCCGAACCGGTCCCGGTCGATGCGGCTGCGGAGGCCGCGCCGGACGAGCCGACTGCGGCAGCGGAGATCGCCGCGAAGCCGGATCCGAAGAAGCCGGCGGCCGCCGAGAAGAAGGCCCGGCGGGAAGCCGAACGGGCCGCCAAGGAAGCGGCGAAAGCCGCCGCCAAGGCCGCGGCCGAAGAAAAGAAAGCCGCCGCCGAAAAGGCGAAGATCCAGGCCGCGGAAGACATGCAGAAGGCCATCGATTCCGGCGAAGTGCCCGAATGGATGCAGCCGGTTCAGTTCTAGGCGTCCGCGCGGCGCCCCGAAAGCATTCGCTGGCGCTGGCGGGCGTTTTCGCGCTCGGACTGTTGGCGGGTTGTGCCCATCCCGATGGGGCCGCGCCTGCGCCGCGCCAGCCGGCGACCGACGACACGGGACGCCCAAACGTGGTGCCGCTGGTCAGCACGGAACCCACCGCGTGGGAACGCGCCCAGGTCCGGCAGGCGGAAGCCCGGGCCCAGCGCGACCGCGAAGAAGACGAGCGCCGCGTTGCCCGGCAAGCCCGCCAAGCCGAACAAACGGCTTTGCGGGCCGAACGCAAACGCCGGAAAGACGAAGAACGGTTGGCCCGCGAATATGCCCACGCCCAATCCGCCGCCGAGCAAGAGGCCGAGCGCGAAGCCGCCCGGCGGACCGCCGCGGAACGCAAGTCGCGGCAGCAGGTCGCCGAACGGTTGACGCGGGAAGCGGAACAAGCGATGCGGCAAACGGAAGCCTTGCGCAAACAAGCCGCGGCGGCCAACGCCCAACGCGAAAAGCAGGAAATCCGTTTGCAGGCGGCCGCCGAACGAAAGGCGGCGGCGACCTCCGCCTTGCTTGCCGCGCGATCGGCCCGGCAGCAGGCGGCGGCGCAGGCGGCGGAGAACGCCGAGTCCGAACGAAGAGTGCGGGACGACGAACGACTCGCCGAGGAACGGATCCGGCAAGAGCGCATCGAATCCCGGGCGCGCCGCGCCGCCGAACGGCGCACCGCCGACCTTGTCCGGCGCCAGGCGGTCCAAGAAGCGCGCGCAGCCCGAAAAAACGCCGCTGGAAACCCGTCGCGCCCGGACGGTGGAACCGCGCCGGCGGCAGTACCGGGCCATGCTCCCGAATGGATGCAACCGGTCGAGTTCTGATGGAAATCCCAGCCGAAACGCAAAAGGATACAGGCATGACCGGCGAATGTCCTTTGCAAGCCGGCGGGCCCATTGTAGGCTCGGATGCGGATGGCCGCGTCCCGGCATACCTGAACCAGCAGCCAAGAGAAGAGGCACACGGATGAAACCATTGACAACAGGTTTGGCGATCGTGCTGGGCATGTCCGGGATGGCGGTTGTAGCGGCTTCTCAGCCGGAGACGTCCGCTCACGCGCGGATCGAGGCCAGCGAACTCGCGGCCAACCCCAGCAACTGGTGGGCCCGTAAAATCGAATTCGCGGACGTCCTGGAATCTCCGCTTGCTCGTAAAACCCGGAAACTCGATCACGCCCGCTACCATGAAATGAAACTGCAAACCGCCGGGACGGTCTGGGTCCCGGCCGCCGCGGCCCCGGCGTTCGAGCCGCTCGAGCAAGGCGCGGCTTGCGACTTCGCGGGAACCGTCGACCAGTTCGATGGCCAATTCTACGTCGTCGTGGATGCCGTGTCGTTTTCATCGGGAGCGGGGGAGGGGACCGACGCTGAAAGGACGGTATCCCCGGAGCCGGCGGCGTCCGAACCCAAGCCGCCGGAGCAAGCCCAAGACGACGAAATCGCCAAACGGGATGCCCAGGAAAAGAAAGCGGCGGAAAAACAGGCCCGGCTGGAAGCCAAGCGCCGCGCCGCGGAAGAAAAGAAATCCGCCAAAGCCGTTGCCAAGGCCGAGCGGGAACGCATCCAAGCCGAAACCCGCGCCCGCGAGGAAGCCGAAACTCAAGCCAAGGCGCTGGTCGAGACCGCCGAGGCCGAAGCCCACGCCGAAGAACAGGCCAAATTGGACGCCCAGAAAAAGAAAACGGCGGAAAAGCAGGCCCGGCTGGAAGCCAAGCGCCGCGCCGCGGAAGAAAAGAAAGCCAGCAAAGCGGAGCAGGCGCGCCAAAAAGCCAAGGCCCAGGCCCAGCGTAAAGCCGAGGAAGCAGCCAAGGCCAAAGAAGCGGCCGACTTGGAAGCCCGCCAACAGGAAGAGGTCGAGAAGCAAGCCCGACTGGAAGCCAAACGCCGCGCCGAAGAGGAGAAGAAAGCCGCCAAAATAGCCGCGCGGGAAGAGCAAAAACGGCATGAAGCCGACGCCGAGCGCGTGCGCGCCGAGATGCGCGCCCGCGAAGAAGCCGAAGCGCAGGCCCGGACGATCGCGGCCGAGGCGGAAGCCGAGGCGCGCCGCATCCGCCAGGAGGCGGAACGCCGCGCCGCCGAAAAGGAACAAGCCGAAATCGCCATCCGCGAAGCGCAGGAATTGGACCGGCAAATCGCGGCGGAACGGGCGCGCCGGCAGGCGGTTGAACGTCAATTGGTCGATTTGCAAGCCCGCCAGAGCGCCGCTCTGGCCGAGGTGCAAGCCGTCGAAAACGAAAAAGCCGCCGCGCTGGAACGAATCCGCGGCGAAATCGCCGCCCAGGAAGCGGCGCGGGCCGCCGAACGGCAAACCCAGCTGGCGGCGCAAACGGCGCAACAGGACGAAGTGTTGCGGATCACCCGCGAAATGGCCGCGCGCGGCGCAGACATGGCCGGCGAGGCCGCCCGGCTGCTCGCCCAGGAGGAACAATCGCGCCTGGCCGTGGAACAGGAACTGTTCCGGATCGAAAACGAAGTTCGCGAATTGCAGGCCGAGGCCAGCCGGGTCAAAGTCCGGCAGGAAGCGGAAATCCGGGCGGCGCAGCTCGCGGCCGAGAACGCCCAGCGGGAAGCCGAACTCCGCGAGGCGCAGGAAGCCGCTCGGCAAGGCCAGCTCATCGCGGAAGCCGCCGCGGCGCGACTGGCTGCCGAGGAAGCCGCCCGTCAGGCCGCCGAAGAGCAGATGGCGCGCGTCGCGGAAGAACTCAGCCGAATGCAGATCCAGACCCAAGACGGAAGCGAGACGGCTCCGCCCGCGTCGGCGATGCCGCCGGCGGAAGACGCCGCCCGCCGGGAGGCGGAGCGCGCCTCCCGCCAAGCCGCCGAAGAACGCCTGGCCCGCCTGACCGAAGAAGCCCGCATTCTCGAGCGGAAGCTGGAAGAAGCCCGCAAGGAACTGGAAGCCGCCTTGCCGGCGGTTCCTTCCGAATAAACGGCGCTTCGGCGGAATCGCCGGCCGCAAATCGAAACCGGCCCAGGAAATTGCGTTGAAGAATGTTCCGCGACGTGGAGAATCCGGATAAGTCATGGCGAATCTACAACATGCCTATGCGGTCATCATGGCCGGCGGGAAGGGCGAGCGGTTCTGGCCGCTGAGCACCGCGCGCCGGCCCAAACAATTGCTCGATCTGGCGGGCGGCAAGCCCTTGATCCTGCAGGCGGTCGATCGCCTCGACGGTCTGGTGCCGCCCGAACGGATCCTGATCGTCACGAACCAATCCCTCGTGGAGCCGATCCGGACGATGCTGGGGCAGGGGAGCGCGGTCGGGGTGCTGGGCGAGCCCGTGGGACGCGATACGGCGGCCGCCATCGCCGCCGGCGCCGCCTGGATCAAGCGCCGCGATCCCGACGCCGTGTTTTGCGTCCTGACCGCCGATCACGTCATCGGCGATTTGCCGACGTTCCGAGACCTGCTGGCGCGCGGGCTGGAATTGTGCGCATCCAACGACGTGCTGATGACCATCGGGATCGAACCGGCGGAACCGAGCAGCGCCTACGGCTACATCGAGGCCGGCGCACTTTGGCGCAAGGCGGGAAGCGTCGAGTTTTTCCGGGTCCAGCGGTTCGTGGAGAAGCCGACCGTCGAAAAGGCCCGCGAATATCTCGCGACGAAACGCTATGCCTGGAACTCCGGCATGTTCGTCTGGTCCGTCCGCAACGTCCAGAAGGCGTTCGCGGAATTTCGGCCGGTTCTGGCCGACAAGATCGAAGCGTGGTCGGCCTGCGCGAACGAGGCGGAATTCATTCGGGCGCTGGAGCGCGATTTTCCCGGCCTGGACAAAATTTCCATCGATTACGCGGTCATGGAAAAAGCGCAGAACATCGTCATCTGCAAAGGCACCTTTGCCTGGGACGACGTGGGCTCCTGGCCGGCGCTGGAATCGCATCTGCCCCGGGACGACCATGACAACGCCGTGAAAGGCGACGTGGAGACGCTGGACAGCGCCCGGAACATCGTCGTCAGCGACGGCCGATTGACGGCGCTCGTCGGAGTGGACGATCTGGTGGTCGTTCAAGCCGAAGGCGTGACTTTGGTTTGCGGCAAAGAGAGATCCCAGGACATCAAAGGCTTGCTGGCCCGGTTGCGCGGCCAATCCAATCGCGAAAACATCCTTTAAGAAACAAACCAACCCAGGAGGACACCCATGAAATACTTGTGCACCGTGTGCGGCTACGTGTATGACCCGGCCATCGGCGATCCGGATGGCGGCATCGCGCCCGGAACGAAGTTCGAAGACATCCCGGACTCCTGGGTTTGTCCCGTTTGCGGCGTCGGCAAGGACTCGTTCGTGGCCCAAGACTAGGACGACGTTTTTAACACCGGCCCGAAACCGTTCATGGTTTCGGGCCTCTTTCATGGCCATCCTATTATGTCGCATAATACATATTATGTTGCATAATGGGTAGCCGTTGCCGCTACATGTTGTGTTCAACTTGAAATGGTCGCGTTTTCAGCCCCGACGATAACTTTGTGGACAAGTCTGTGAACCGCGTGAAGATCTGCCCCTCAGACCTTGATGGTCGGTCAAGATCGGTTTGCGAAATCATGCGGTTCCGGACGCATCTGCGATTGGGTGTTGCCAGCATGGGCCCTCGTAGCGCGGGGCTCATGTCCCGCGCGGATTCTTTCGTCGGCACGCGACAGGAGCCGCATGCCACGTTTGCATCCAATGGGCATGTTCTGGAGGGGCAGGCTCTGTCCTGCCCATTTTTGGCAGAATCGCCGTTGCCAAGACGGGCAACACGGAGGTTGCCCCTCCAGTTTCAGGATTTCCGGAGGGTCGGGCTCCGTCCCGACCGGTGGGGCCGGATTTCCGCATCTGGACCGGCCGCTTCAAAACCGGGCGGAGCAGGGGGCATCCCCCACCCCGCCCGGCCCCATTCTTTCGCCTATCGAACCAGCGCCAGACTGAGGGCGGGCCAGTAGGTGATCAGGACCAGGATGCCCAGCATCAGCCCCATGAGGACCAGCGAGGCGGCCGCCAGCTTCATCAGAGGCTTGTGGAGCCGCATGGCGGCAATGAACAGATTCATCCCGACCGGGGGCGTGCTGTAGCCGATGGCCAGATTGGCCAAGAAGATCACGCCCAGATGCACCGGGTGGATTCCGTACCGGGCGGCCAGCGGCGCCAGCAGCGGTACGATGACCACCGTGGCGGTATAGATGTCCATGACGCAACCGACGGCCAGCAGGAACAGATTCAACGCCACCAGGAAGACGATCGGATTTTCGATCCGCGCGCCGACCCATTCGAGAATGAGCTGCGGCACTTCCTGATCGATCAGGAAATTCGTGATGGCCATGCCCATGCCGAGAATCAGCAGCACGCCGCCGACGAGCACGACGGTGTCGCGGACGATTCCCGAAAGTTTGCGCAGCGGCATCTCGCGGTAGACGAAGCCTTCGACGACGAGCACGTAGACGGCGGTCAGGACGGCGGCTTCGCTGGCGACCAGCCACCCGCCGTAGATGGCGCCCAGCACCACGAACGGCAGCGGGATTTCCCACTTGGATTCCTGGAGGGCTGCGGCCAGTTCGCGCACGGCGAACGGCCGGCGCGGAATCCGGGCATGGAACCCCGCCCAGATGCCGTAGCCGCCCAGCACCGCCAGCGCCAGCAATCCCGGCAGCAAGCCGGCGCGGAACAGCGCGGCGATCGTGACCTCGCCCGAAATCGGCTGCGCGATGATGGCGTAGAGAATCAACGGCAGGCTCGGCGCGAAGAGCACGCCCATGTTGCCGCCGCTGGTGACGAGCCCCAGCGCGGCCTTCTCGCGATAGCCGTCCTTGAGCAGCGCCGGCAGCAGCAGCCCGCCCAGCGCGACGATGGTCACGCCCGAAGCGCCCGTGAACGCCGTCAAAAACGTGCAGAGGACGACGCAGACCATGGCGAGACCGCCGGGCATCCAGCCGAACGCCGCGCGCGTGAGGCGCAGCAATCGTTCGGACGCGCGGCTGCCGGCGAGCACGTAGCCGGCCAGCGCGAACATCGGCAGCGCCTGCAGCATCGGCATGCGCGCCAGCCGCGTCAATTCGCCGACGACGATGGAAAAATCCATGCCGACCGAGCGGTAGGCCAGCATCGCCAGCGCGCCGAACACGGCGAACATCGGAGCCCCCAGCAGGGCGATGGCCACCACGCCCCAGATCACGAGGCCACCCTCCCCTCGCCCGGCAGACCTTCATCGGCCTTGGGAACGGCGAGCCACGTTGCCGGCGCGACGACGCGCACGGCGAACCGCAGCGCCATGAGCCAGAACGCCACGGGGACGATCAGCTGGTATTTCCAGACGGGACCGCCGAGCAGCCGGCTGGGATCCAATTCGCGCTGGAACCCCACGTAGCGTCCGGCGGCCCAGGCCAGCAGGACGCACACGACCGCGGCGAACAGCGCCATGGCCCGAACGAGACCGGCGGAAACGGACCGCGGCAGAAGCGCCTCGGCCAGATCGATCGACAGGTGCCGGCCCCGGCCGGTCGCCGCCAGCGCGCCCAGCATGGTCAGCCACAGCAGCCCCATGCCCAGCAGCGGCTCCGCCCAGACCAGCCCCGTGTGCCAGACGTTGCGCAGCACGATCTGGACCGCGGCCAAACCCACCATGCCCGCGACGAGGACGCCGAGGAGCAGGCGTTCGAGCCGATCCGTCCAGCGGCTGACGGCGCGAAACGTCCGCTCGGCGCGGTTGTTCATGGCTCCCGGATTTCCCGCAAGATCAGCTGCAGCCGGTCCCACGCCGCGGCCGAGAAAACGATGCCCTTCGTTTTCAGCAGCGCGGTGGCCGCCACTTGCTCGAAGGCCGCGCGCGTTTCCGGCGCCGTCTCGATGGCCTGGACGCCCTGCGCCCGCATGAACTCCAACGCTTCGACGTCGCTCTGGCGGACCTTGGGCGTCAACTGCCGGCAATGCCGGTCGAAGATGCTGCGGACGGTTTCCCGGTGCGCGGCGGGCACGGAGTTCCAGGCCGCGCCGGAGAGGAAGACGCCGCCAACGGCGTAGGTCAAGCGCAGGGCGTTGTAATGCCGGATCTTGGTGTGCCATTGCACGGCGATGGCCGCGGTCGGCGGACCGAACACGGTTTCCAGCAAGCCGGTCTGCAACGCCGTGAGCACGTCGGTGACGTCCGCCGGGATGCTGGCGATGCCCGCGGCCGCGAACAGTTCCATCAGCATGGGGGAATCCAGGCTCCAGACCTTCGTGGCGCGCAAGGTTTCCAGGCTGGTGATGGGCTTCACGCTGTAGGCGTAGCTGAAGCCGACCTCGGTCCAGCCCAGCGTTTCGAACCCGGCGGCCCGCGTCCGTTCGTCGAGAAACGGCCGCATCTGTTCGAGCGTGCGGTCCACCTCGTCGTAGTCCCGGAAGACCATCGGGAACATCAGGGCGGCGACGTCGGGGCAGACCACGCCGATGCCGTAGCCGAGAAAGCCCCCGCCGTGGAGCTGGCCGGTCTTGATCTTGAACAGCACGTCCTGTTCGGAGCCCATGATGCCGCCGGGATAAATCTTGATCTTCACGGCGCCGGCCGTGGCGGTTTCGATTTCGGTCTTGGCGTCGGCCAACGCCTGCATCCAGATGCTGCCGTCGGGCGCCATGGTGGCCAGCTTGAGGATCGTGGCGGCGGCGGCGGGGGCGGTTCCCAGCGCGCCGATCAGGGCGAGCGCGGCAAAGAGATGGCGGAGAGTCGTCACGGGGGGCCTTTCTTAAAAGAGATCGTCCATCCGGGCCAGCAAGGCGCGGGCGCGCGCCTTGGCCACGGCGTTCATCAGCGTGTATTCCGGCACGTCCGGTTCGGCGGCGAGCACGTCGCGCAAGGTGCGTTCGAACAGTTCGGCATCGAATGCGTAGCGGGCGTAGTACTCGGCGAAGGTGACGCGGTTCAGCAGGTAATCGGGCCCGGCGATCTTCAGGCTGCGTTCGAAATGCCGCCGGGCTTTGGGCAGATCGCGCCCGCCGCCGAGCGGCAGGACCGTGTAGTAGAGGCCATAGAACAGGTCCACGCCTCCTTGGCGGATCTTCGGATCCAGTTCTTTCACCCGTTCCATCATGGCCAGCACCTTGGGCATGTCGCCCAGCGCGGCGGGCGAATCGGAACTGGCGATGATCCACATGACCCAGGACGTGGCCGTGGCCAGCAGCGCATCGGCATCCTTCTTGCGCAGCGCGCCCAGCGCGCGCACGAACTCGTCGTGGGTTCCGTCCGCGGAACGGGCGAAGCGCTGGTTGCGGGACAGCGCGCGCAGGCCGTAGGTCTTGGCCTTGAGGAACATGGCCTTCGCGCGGTCCTTCTGCGACTTGTCGAGGAAGCCCATGGCATAGGCCATTTGCGCTTCGGCGGCGGCGATCAGGACGGCCGGCTTGTCGGGGTGCGCTTCGGCGAGGGCGTCGAGCATGAGCAAGAACGCCGGCGCGCCTTCGCGCACCAGTTCCACGTCGGTCTGGCGCATGAAGCCGTCGGCGAGTTCCATGGCGACCGGCGTGACGAGTTTGGCGGCGCCCTTGCGCGCCAGCACGCAGCCGCTGCCGCCCACGGAGATGGCCAGCAGCACCGTCGCGCCCAGCAGATGGATCATCGGTTTCATGACGGACTTTTCTACCTCCCTCCCCCCCCGTCCAACAAGCCAAAAGGGTCAGGCGTCCAGCAATCCCGGAAAAGCCGCGCGGACCCGTTCCACCGTTTCCGGCGCCGCGGTTTTGCCGCGGAGGACCTGCAGGAGCGCGACCAGATCCGCGCCGGTGACGCGGAACGGCTCTGTCCGCTCCTTCAGGCGCTTGGCCGCGGCGCGATAGGTCAGCGGCCGCGGCGTCTTCGCCGCGGGCTGCCGCAGGCGGGCCAGCGCGGCCTCGAGCGCGGCGCGTTCCTGTCCGGCCGGGGCGGCCAAAACCGCCTTGCAGACGGCCTTGGCCTTGGCCCAGCTGATTTCGCCGGCTTCCAGCATGCGGCGCACGCGCGAATCCATGCCCGGCGCATAGCGGAGGATGTCTTCGATCCAGGCCGCGTTCTTGTCGAGGAACCGCGCGATGCGCTGGACGTCCCAGTTCGCGTTGGCCATGAAGACGACGGCGTCGAAGTAGTCCGTGACGCGCGCATCGAGGCGGTCGGCGTTCAGTTTGAGGTTCAGGGCCTGGATTTCGTCGAGTTCGCCGTGGACCACGCGCACGTCCACCCGGTCGAAGTAGCCCGGATTCTGGGCCCGGATGCGGCGAATGGCGTTGTGCCGGTGGAAACCGCCGACGAGGAAGAATTCGCCCGGATTGCGCTCCCAGACCACGATGGGTTCCAGCAGGCCGTTGCGGAGGATGTCTTCGGCGTAGTGCGCCACCTTGGCCTCGTTCAGGGGCCGGTGGTTGGCCACCGAGGGGTGCAGATGCACCCGGTCGAACGGCACGTAGTCGAAGCGTTTGGTCGTCAGCATGGCGGGATTCCTTTGGGTTCCGGCGCACTCTAGCGGATTGCGCCGGCCGGTGAAGCCTTTTTTTGGGGCGGCGGCGGGCCGCGCGCTTTCATCTTTACTCTTCGCCCCGTTCCCCGTTAAATCGCCCCGTTCAACCGAGGTCTCGTTCCGACATGTTCACCAAAACCATCACTCCCCGCTTCGGCGACGTGGACGGCCTGCGCCACATCAACAACACGCGGCTGCCCATCTGGTTCGAACTGGGCCGCGATCCGTTTTTCCGGTTTTTCAATCCCGAGATGAAGTTCGAAAACTGGAACCTGATCATGGCGCACGTCGACGTGGATTTCCTCGTGCCGATGCTGCTGGGCGCGGACGTCGAGATCCGGACGTACGTCGCCAAGGTTGGCCGCACGTCGTTCACGGTCTACCAGGAAGCCTGGCAGAACGGCCAGCTGGGCGCCAAGGGCAACGCCGTCGTGGTCCACTACGATTTCCAGAACCGCCAGCCGCTGCCGATTCCCCCGGACGTCCGCGCGCGGCTCGAGGAGCACAAGCCATGAGCGCCAAAAGCGGCCTGACCGTCGTCGAGCTGACCATCGTGGTGGCGCTGCTGCTGCTGGTGGCGGCCATTTCCGTGCCGTCCATCCGCCAGAACGTCCAGCGGAAGCGCGCGGCCCGCTGCGCCCAGAACCTGGAAGCCCTCCGCGTCGCCAGCGGCAACTACGTTGCCGAAAAGGGCGCGCCGCCGGCCAGTCCGGCGGACCTCGTGCCGGACCATCTGCCCGTCCTGCCCGTCTGCCCGTCCGGCGGCGCCTATGCGCTGGGCGAAACGTCCGACGCCCCCCCGACCTGCACGATCCCCGGCCACCATTTCTAACCCACCCCGGAGCGCCCCCCATGAAAAAAGCCAAATACCGCCGGATCCTCCTCAAGCTCAGCGGCGAAGTCCTGCGCGATTCCGCCTCGGGCGAATGCCTGTCCGACGCCATCCTCGCCGAGATGGCCGCGCAGATCCAAGCCGTCCGCAAACTGGGCGTGCAGGTCGGCGTCGTCATCGGCGGCGGCAACATCTTCCGCGGCCTGAAGGGCCAGGACCGCGGCTTCGGCCGCGCCCACGGCGACAACATGGGCATGCTGGCCACGCTGATCAACAGCCTGGCCCTGCAGTCGGCCCTCGCGGCCGCCGGCGTGCCAGCCCAGGCCCTCTCCGCCACCGCCATGCCCGCCCTGTGCGAGCTGTTCACCTTCCGTCGCGCCCAGCAGCTGCTCGAGGCCGGCACGGTCGTGATCATCGGCGGCGGCACCGGCAACCCGTTCTTCACCACCGACAGCGCCGCCGCCCTGCGCGCCGCCGAAATCGGCGCCGAAGTCCTGCTCAAGGCCACCAAGGTCGACGGCATCTACGACGCCGACCCCGTGAAAAACCCCAAGGCCGTCAAGTTCGACCGCCTGACCTATTCCGAGGCGCTCGCGCGCCGCCTGAAGGTCATGGACGCCGCCGCCTTTTCGCTTTGCATGGACAACCAAATCCCTATACTCGTTTTCGATTTCTTCAAGCGCGGGGAATTGCTCCGCGTGGTGCGCGGCGAAAAGGCCGGCACTTTGGTCACCGCCTGAACCTCCAGCGAAAGGATCCCGCCATGTACGAATCTTCCGACGACGTCCTGCTCGAAGCCGACGACAAGATGGAAAAAGCCGTCGCCCACCTGCAGCAAGGCCTCTCCGGCCTGCGCACGGGCAAGGCGTCCACCAACCTCGTGGACCACATCGCCGCCGACTGCTACGGCGCGCAGACCCGCCTCAACCAGATGGCCCTGATCAGCACGCCCGAACCGCGCCTGATCGTCATCAAGCCCTACGATCCCTCGTCGCTGCCCGCCATCGAGAAGGCGATTCTCGCCGCCAACATCGGCGTGACCCCGCTCAACGACGGCCGCCTCATCCGCGTGCCGATCCCCGAGCTGAGCGAAGAGCGCCGCAAGGAGCTCACCAAGGTCGCCAGCCGCATGGGCGAAGAAGCGCGCGTGGCGTTGCGCGCCGTCCGTCGCGACGCCAACGACGCCATCAAGGCGCTGGAAAAGGCCGCGACGATCAGCGAAGACGATCGCGACCGCGCGCTGGCGGAAGTGCAGAAATCCACCGACGCCTATTCCAAGAAGGTGGAGGAGCTGATCGCCGCCAAAGAAAAAGACATCATGGCCGTCTGAGCGGCCATGCGACGTCCCGCGCGCAAGTCCCCCCTGCGCCATCTGGTTTGGATCGTTCCCCTCCTGGCGCTGGATTTCCTTTTGTTCCGCTGGCTGGCCCTCCGCCAGGGCGGCTGCCATCTGCCGGCGGCGCCCGAACCCGTCGCGGCCGAATCGCCCGCGCCGCCCCCGCCCCCCCCGCCCGTCTGGCAGCGGCTGACGCCCCCCACCCCGCAGCAGAATCTCCTGAATCCGGACGAACCGGGCGTGTTGCAGCCGACCGGCTCGGGCCGGCTGGAATCCGCCAAGTTCGGATCCACCCGCACGGGCCTGCGCGGCGGCCGGCTCGTCGCCGTCTTCCACGAGGGCGTGGACATCGCCGCCACGCAGCGCGACCGCAAAGGCGTCGCCACCGATCCGGTCTATGCCGTCGCCGCCGGCCGCGTCGCGTTCGTCAATTCCGTCGGCGGCAAATCCACCTACGGCAAGTACGTCGTCGTCGAACACCCCGATCCTTCGTTGGGCACCACCGAAAAGCGCGACGGATCCGCCGTGCCCGCCACGGTCTATAGCCTTTACGCCCACCTCGCCGACGTCCGGTTCGGCATCCGCCCCGGCCATGCGGTCGAGCCCGGCGACGAAATCGGCACCCTCGGCAACACCAGCAGCACTCAGCCGCCGATTCCCCGCGATCGCGCCCACCTGCACTGGGAAATCGGCCTCCTCCTCAATTCCCGCTACGAGCTCAAACACCGCGCCGAAAAACTGTCCCCCGATTTCGGGAATTACCACGGCCACAACCTGTTCGCCATCGATGCCCTCGACTTCTATGCCGCCCACTCCCGCGATCCGGGCCTGACCATGGCCGCCTATCTCGCCGCCCTCCCCCCCGCCTGCGAAGTCGCGCTGCGCGGCAAAACCCCGGACTTCTTCCGCCGCTTCCCGGCCCTCTGGCAAGGCGCTCCCCACGACGGCGGGCCGCTCTTTTTGAAACTCTCCGAATCCGGCCTCCCCCTCTCCGGCCGCAACGCCACCGCCGCCGAAGCCGAGCGCCTCGGCAACAGCCGCCAAGCCGTCCTGCGCGTGGATCCCGCCGTGCTCGGCCGCAACGGCCGGCGCTACTTCGCCCAGAGCGGCAGCACCTGGCAATTCACCGCCGAAGGCCGCACCTGGGCCGACGTCCTCTTCTACTGATGTACCCCCCGCCCCCCGCGTCTCCCGAATCGCCGGAATTGCCTTTTGGCGTTTGACATCCCGTTTTCTTTGCTCCACAATGCCCGCACTAAACGTTTTGGAGGATCGTCATGGCTAAATTGTTGAAGCCGCTCGTGGTCATCGTATTGCTGGTCAGCATCGCCGCGTTGGTGATCCAGGCCGCCGTTCTGTTTCCCAAGCGCACCCTGATCAAAGAGCGGACCCAGAAACTCGAAAACGGCCTCGACCGCGTCGTCGGCACCCTCAAGGGGCCCCAGTCGCTGCTGTCCGACGAAGCCAAAGGCCAGGCCGCCTTCAGCGTCAACAACCTCAAGATCGACAACAAGATCGACCTGCCGCGCATCGACAGCGAACTGAACCACGCCAATCAGGTCGCCACCGCCGTGCTCGAGGGCTGGCAGTTCACCCAGACCGATCTCGAGAACACCCGCCAGGACCTCGAGAACACCCGCGCCGAACTGGAAAGCACCAAGAGCCAGCTCGAAGACGCCCGCACCCAGATCGTCCAGCTCAACGAGACCATCCGCGGCAAGGATCAGGAACTCGAAGAAAAGAGCAACCTGATCGCCGGCCTCGAGGATGAAAAGGCCTCTCTCGAAGCGCAGGTCGCCGACCTGACCGCCCAGATCGCCGGCCTCCAGGACCAGGTCGCCCAGCTCGAGGAAGACAAGTCCGTCCTCGAAGTCCAGCTCGAGAAGTGCGACAAGGAACTGCACAAGGAAATCACGATGAAGCCCGGCACCACCGGCACCATCGTCTATGCCAACAAGGACTGGAACTTCGTCGTCATCGACATCGGCTCCGACGCCGGCGTCCAGGCCACCGCCGAAATGATCGTCCACCGCAACGACGACATGATCGGCAAGATCAAGATCAGCGCCGTGCGCGACAACGTCGCCATCGCCGAAGTCCTGCCCGATTACCAGAAAGCCACCGTCAAGGAGGGCGACGATGTTCTCTTCTAACGGACTCTCCGCCCTGACCCTCGTGGCCCTGCTGCTGCTGCTCGCGGTGGTCGGCCTCCAGGTCGCCGAAATCAGCACTTACTCGGCCGTCCCGTCCATCTGGCCGTGATGCGTTTGCGCCGCTGGCTCGCGCTGGTCGCCGCGGCGGGCTTCGCGCTCGCCGCCGCCGGTTGCGCCACCCCTTCCGACGAATCGGAGCTGCCTTGGAACATGCCCCAGTCCTGGGAAAGCGCCCCCGCCCTCCCCGGCAACGTGGGCGGCTACTAGCCCCGCCGCAAAGTTTTTGCCGCATCGCTCGCGGCGCCTCGCTCGCTCGCCGCGCCTTGCGCGTCGCTATAGACTTCGCGTTCGCCCGGCGTCCCGCGTCCGCGGGACTTGGGCTCGGCACTCAGCTATTTCAGTTCTACGTAAAACCCGCTGAAAGTTTTTACGTTCCACGTAAATTTTCCGCAAAGTTTTTACGTTCCACGTAAAAATCCCGCGCCCGTTTTACGTCGCACGTAAAACCGTCACGCGCCGAGCGCTTCGGCCACGAGCGCCCCGGCGGTCTGGAGCGGGCCGGCGCCTTCCAGCGCCCGCGCCACCTCCGCCAGGCCGTCGAGCTGCGCCTGCCGCGCCGGCGTGTCGGCCAGCAGCGGTTCCAGCGCGTCCGCCATCGCGGCCGGCGTCGCGGCGTCCTGGATGAATTCCGGACACAGCGTCCGGTTCGCGATCAAATTCACCATCCCCAGCCACTTCACGCGGATGATCATCCGCCCGAACCAGTAGGTCGCCGCCGTCGTCCGGTAGACGACGATCAGCGGGCACTTCATCAGCGCGGTTTCCACCGTCGCCGTGCCCGAGCACACCAGCGCCGCGCGCGCCTGCCGCGCCACCTCGCGCATCTGGCCCGTCACCACCCCGATGGCCGCGCGCTCGTCGGCCGGCAGCGCCGCCAGTTGCGCCTCGATCAGGCCGCGGATTTCGTCGCTGGCCGCGGGAATCAGGAAGGCCGTTTGCGGATCGCGCCGGCGCAGCTCCCGCGCCGCGGCCAGCATCGGCGGCAGCACGCGCTGGATTTCCTGCCGTCGGCTGCCGGGCAGGATGCCTACCCGCCGGCTCCCCGCCGGCCACGGCAGCTCCGGCGACGGCGCCGCCCAGGTCCGCTTCGTGGATTCCACCAGCGGATGCCCCACGAACACGGTTCTCAAGCCCGTGCCCTTGAACACGTCCACTTCGAACGGAAAAATCACCATCAGCAAGTCGATGATTTTCGCCATCTTCGGGATCCGGCTCCGGTGCCAGGCCCAGACCTGCGGGCTGACGTAGTAGTAGACCGGAATGCCCATGTCGTGCGCCTTTTCGGCCAGGCGCAGGTTGAAGCCCGGATAATCCACCAGCAGCAGCGCGTCGGGTTTCTCCGCCGCCAGCAGGTCCGTCATCCGCTGGAACGTCCGCCGGAAAAACGGATACCGCGCCAGCACCTCCAAGAACCCCACCACGGCCATGTCGCGCGCGTCCACGACCGTGCGCACGCCTTCGCGCCGCAACGCGTCGCCGCCGATTCCGAAGAATTCGACGTCTTGCCGCGCCGCGCGCAGATCGCGCACCAGCCGCGCCGCGTGCTGGTCGCCGGAGACTTCCCCGGCCACCACCATGACCTTCTTCGGCATCAGGTCTGTCCCCGCCGGATGCTCTGGCAGATCGCCACGGCCAGCTTCAGGGCCTCGGCGGCGTGCTCGCCGCTGACCACCGGCTCGGACCGGTTTCGCACGCAATCCACGAAGGCCCGCAGTTCCAGCGCCAGCGGTTCGCCTTTGTGGATCGGCACCTCGGTTTTTTCAATCCCCAGCAGTTTCTTGCGCAGGATCTTGCCGGTCTGCTCCTGGTAGTCCAGCGAGACGTAGGAATCCGGCAGGAACATGCGGATCTTGCGCTGCTTCTCCATGCTGATGCGGCTGGCCGTCACGTTCGCGATGCAGCCGTTCTCGAAGCGCAGGCGGACGTTGGCGATGTCTTCGCTCTTGCTCAGGATCGGCACGCCCACCGCCCGGATGTCCACCACCTTCGATTGCACGAGGTGCAGGATGATTTCCAGGTCGTGGATCATCAGGTCGAGGATCACGCTGACTTCCGTCCCGCGCGGCAACAGGCCGAACCGCGGCGGCGGATACGGCGCGATCCGCAGCGCCTCCACGTAGAGGGGCTTGTGCTGGGCCTTGTTGACCACTTCGAGCACCGGGTTGAACCGCTCGACGTGCCCGACCTGCAGAATGACGCCGCGCTGCTGGGCCAGTTCGACCATTTCCTCGGCTTCCTGCGTGCTGGCCGCGATCGGTTTCTCCACCAGGACGTGCTTGCCCTTTTCGATGACCATGCCGGCCACCGCCCGGTGCTTGTCCGTCGGCACCACGACGTTCAGCGCCTCGGCCGCATCGGCCAGCTCTTCCATCGTCTTGAACGCCGCCGTATGGTAGCGCTCGGCGATTTCGTGCGCGCGCTTCTTGTCGGCGTCGTACACGCCGACGAGTTCCACGTCGGGCATTTCGGAATAGATGCGCGCATGCCACTGGCCCAGGCTGCCCACGCCTACGACGCCCGTCCGGATCTTCTTCAGTTCGCCCATCGGTTGCTCCCGTTGCGGTTTCCGCGCGCTCAGATCGGTTCCGTCTTCGCGGCGTCGAACGCGACGAACGCGATGCCCAGCCGGTCGGCTTCCGCCGCCAGCTTGTCCCGCTCCAGCAGGATCGTCCGCTTGGCCTCGACGGCCAGGCACGAAATCTTGGCTTTCTTCAGCATCTTGAACGTCCGCAGCCCGACGATCGGGATGTCGAAGCGCATGTCGTGGCCGAGCTTGGCCACCTTGACCACCACGCCCCCCGGCCCGCCCAGCCGCCCGGCCCGCAGGATGGTTTCGTCCGTGCCTTCGAAGCCCTCCACGGCCAGCACGGTGCCTTCCTTGACGACCACCGTCTGGCCGATCTCCAGCCCGCTCGTGACCTTGGCGACCTTCGCGCCGAGCTGGACGTCGGCTTGTTCGCGTTCGTCCGGCGCGCGCCGGCCCAGCGTCCCGGCCGCGGGCATCTCGGTTTCCATGAAGCAATAGGCCGGCAGCAGTTCCGCGCCGATGGCCCGCAACTCGTCGCCGATGGCCCCGAAAATCGTGTGCGCGTTGCGGACCTTGAGCGTGCGCAGAACCGCCAGCGCCTTGGCGTCCAGCCGCAAGTTGAACAGCCGCGTCGGCTTGATCTGCCCGGCCATCACGAGCTTCGCGACGCCTTTGGCCTGTACCGCATCCAAGAGCGCTTGCAGGCTGCCCAGATGCATCCAGACCACCTCGTCGGCGTATTTGGCGATGACGCGTTCCGTCTCGCCCTTGAAGGCGAACGCCACCACGCGCTTCACGCCCTGCGCATGCGCCGACCGCGCCAGTTGCCAGGGATAGGAACCCAAGCCGGCGATGACGCCGAGGGTTTCGGGCATGGGGATGCTGGACAACTCGCTCATGGTGCCGATCATAGCGCGGCGGCGCGCCGCGTCCAGCCTCACTTTGCGCCATTCATCCCGGACGCCGTCGGCGCGGCGTCCCTACCTGTAGACGGATGCTGGATCGAAGGTAGGGACGGCGCGCCGCGCCGTCCGTTCACTCGTTTGGTCACAAAACAACCCATGAAAAACCCCAGCCCCACCCCCAGTTCGATGCCCAGCGTGCGCAGATTGTTCCCCCGGGCCAGATCCGCAAGCGCGGTTTTTTCCCACGCCGGCAACCACGCGGGGCCGAGGGTGCGCAGGTCCGAGAACGGCGCCCACAGGGGAAACCCGTACGGCGCGAAATGGTCCGCGGTGACCCAATCGATCGCCAGATGGCTGCCGATCAGCACCAGCAAGAGCGCCAGCGCCCGCCGCCCGAACCAAGCCGGCTTCCAAGCGCGCCCCACCAGCCAAATTCCGAACGCGGCCAACAGCACCCACGCCACGCTGTGCGTGGCCTGCTGGTGCGTCGTGTTCAGGTAGCCCCGCAGCAACCCCGGCAGATAATCCACGTCCGGCAGGCAGGCCAGCCCGGCGCCGGCCGCCAGACAAGCCCCCGTCTTGCGTCCCGACGCAAAAAGCGGGAGGCCGGAGCCTCCCGCCATCGCGACCGCCAGCCCCGCTCCGGCCAATCCATGGAGCACCGGAGAGGCCATGCGGAAGCTCCGCCGGCCTATTTGCCCAAGGCGCGGCGCACCGCGAACGCCAGGTTCTGGCCGCGCAGATCGCGCGCGATCACCATGCCGTTCTGGTCGAGCAGATAGCTCGTCGTTTCGCCGAAGATGCCCAGCGGTTTCGTCAGCGTCGGCGCGCCGGCCACCACCGACCACGGCAGGCGGTGGGCTTCCAGTCCCGTCGCATTCGGCTCGAGGCAGATGCTGACCACTTCGAAGCCCTCGGCGTGGTAGCGGTTCCAGACGTCGATCGTCTGCGGCAGGTTTTCCTCCCAGACCTTCCAGCCGCGCGCGAAGAAATCCACCAGCACGACCTTGCCGCGCAGGCTCGACAGCGCGACCGGGCGGCCCGCGATGTCCGTCAGCGTGGCGTCCGGGAACTGGATGCCCGGGGCGCTCTTGGCGCGGACCAGCGCCTTTTCCATCATCGTCAGGGAAATCGAATCGCCTTCCGTCGCGCCGGGCCGGGCCACCAGCAGCGGATCGCCGGGCTTCGTGCCGCCGGACCACGCGTAGGGCTTGGGATCGTAGTATTGGCTGGCCTTGTATTCCTTAATCAGGTCCGCGACGGCCGCGGCGTTGCCGGCTTCCGCCTGGACTTCCGCCTGCTTCACGAACAGCTTCGAGGCATCCACGCCGGACATCTTCGCGACCTTCTTGCGGGCCGCCAGCAGGACGTCGTTGGCCTCGGCGTGGCGCCGGCGCATGTCGCTGAGGACCATCGCCTTGATCACGACCGCCTTCACGTAGGCATCGCCGTCGTTGCGCGCGGCCGCATCGGTCACCAGATCCTGCACCGCGCGGTCGATGTCCGCCCATTCCTTCTCGGAATAATAGCCGTGGCCCATGCTCTGCAGCTTGCTCAGGACCGCGTTGTAGCGCGCATCGAACGCCGCGACGTCCTGGGCCCACGCCCCCGTCGCCGCCGTCAGCATCGCCGCCGCCATAACCAATAGAATCTTGCGCATGTTCATTCCTCCAAAACTTGCCCGCCATTGTGCCTGCTCCCCGCCAAAACTCAATCCCTTTTCCTGCACCCTCTCCCTCCATCCTGGCTTTCGGTCCTCAGACCTCCATCCGCCACCCTCTGATCTCGTGTCCGTTGGCGTCCGACTGGACTTCGGACCGCGGCTCTCCGGCGCCGGACTTAGCGGAGGGAGACGTAGCGGAACGCGTCGGGGAGCGCGGCGGCGACGTCGCTGGCGCGCATGGCGACCTGGGTATGGCGCAGCGCGGCGTAGTCGCCGGCGTTGCCGTGGAGCCAGACGGCCGCGCAGGCGGCATCGAACGGCGGCAGCCCTTGGGCCAGCAGGCCGGCCAGCAGGCCGGCGAGGACGTCGCCGCAGCCGCCGCAGGCCATGCCGGGATTGCCCGTCAAATTGATCCACGTGGGGCGGCCCGCCTGCGCGATCAAGGTCCCCGCCCCTTTCAGCACGACGATGGCGCCGGTGCGTTCGGCGGCGGCGCGCGCCGCGGCCAGGCGATCGCTTTGGATGGTCGCGACGTCGGTACCCAGCAGCCGCGCCAGTTCGCCGGGATGCGGCGTCAGGACGACGGGCTGCGCGCAGGCGCGGACGGCTTCGGGACGGCCGGCCAGCGCGTTGATGGCGTCGGCGTCGAGCAGCAGCGGCGCCGGCGTTTTCCGCAGCAGGTAATCCACGAGCGCGGCGACTTCGGGGCCGCGGCCGAGGCCGGGGCCGGCCAGCACGGCGTCGGCGCCCGCCAGTTCGGGCTCGGCGGCGAGACGCAGATCGGCGATGGCTTCGGGCACGCGCGCGACGAGCGCGGCGGTGGCGCTGTCGACGGTGGCCACGCGGACGAGTCCCGCGCCGGAGCGGACGGCGCCTTCGGCCGCCAGCACGATGGCGCCGGGATAGCGCGCGGACCCGCCCAGCAGCAGCGCCGTGCCGTAGGTGCCCTTGTGGGCGTCGCGCGGACGCGGCGGCAGCAGCCCGCGCACGTCCATCACGGAGGTCATGTGCAAATCGGGGCTGGCATCGACCATGTCGTCGACGTATTCGCGCGGAATGCCGATGGGGATCAAGGCGAGCGAGCCGAGATGCTCGCGGGCGGACGGCGCGGCCATGCCGACCTTGGGCAGGCACATGGTGACGGTGAAATCGGCGCGGACGGCGCATTCGGCCGGCACACCGGTATCGGCGTCCAGCCCCGTCGGGACGTCGGCGGCGACGACGATGGAGAACAGGCGCTTGGAGTTGATATACTCGACGGCCCGGCGGATGTCGCCGAGGGGCTCGCCGCGCGCGCCGGTACCCAGCAAGGCGTCCACGAGGATCGGCGGGGCCAGGGTCGTTTCGGACTGGCGTTGCCAGGCGCGCTCGCCCACCGCTTCGCGCCAGGGCACGCCGAGCTTGGCCAGCTCGTCGAAGAACAGCTTGGCGGTGCCGCGTAGTTTTTCCTTGGGACTGGTCAGCCAGACTTCCGCCGGCTGGCCGAGATCGCGCAGGGCGATGGCCGCCGCGAAGGCGTCGCCGCCGTTGTTCCCGGGGCCGGCCAACAAGCGGACGGGCACGCTGGGCCGGCCCATCTGCACGGCGATTTCGTGGATGGCGCGGGCTAGGCCCCGGCCGGCGCGCTCCATCATCCCCGTCGCCAGCGTGTTGTCCTTGGCGATCGCCCGGGCCTCGGTCTTGCGCAGCGTTTCCGAGGCGATGAATTTCATGCGAGCAGGGCTTTCATTTCGCGCACGGCCTGGTCCATGCCGACCATCACGGCGCGGGCCACGATGCTGTGGCCGATGTTGAGGACCTCCAGATGCGGCACGGTCCGGAGGAAGACCGGCAGATTGCCGTAGTTGAGGCCGTGGCCGGCGTTGATGCGCAGGCCGCGGGCGTGGCCGTATTCGGCGGCGGCGGCCAGCCGCCGCAGCTCCGTCGCCTGCGCGGGGCCGGACAGGTCGCAATATTTTCCGGTGTGCAGTTCGACGACGGGCGCGCCGAGGGCCACGGCCGCGTCGAGCTGCGCAGGATCGGGTTCGATGAACAGGCTGACTTCGATGCCCGCCGCTTTCAGCTGGGCGACGGTCGGTTTCAGGGCCGCGAACTGGCCGGCGGCGTCGAGGCCGCCTTCGGTGGTCAGCTCCTGCCGGCGTTCGGGCACGAGGCAGACTTCGGCGGGCCGGACGTCGAGCGCGATGGCCACGATCTCGGGGCTGTTGGCCATTTCGAGGTTGAGCGGGATCTTCAGCGCGCGGCGGAATTCGACGACGTCGGCGTCCTGGACGTGGCGGCGGTCTTCGCGCAGGTGGATGGTGATGCCGTCGGCGCCGGCGCGCTCGCAGAGGCGGGCGGCTTCCAGCGGCGCGGGATAGGTCGTGCCGCGCGCCTGCCGCAGCGTGGCGACGTGGTCGACGTTGACGCCCAGCTTCATGGCGCGGGGGCGGCGGGCTTCCGGGCCGTGGCCGCTTCGGCCTTGAAGAACAGCGCCAGGAGGGTCAACGCGACGTAGGCCGCCACCATGACAGCGGCGGTCTGGATCAGTTCGCTGAGGGCGAGGGTCATGGCGCGCTCCAACCTACAGCAGGGCCTTTTCGTCGGCGCCGCCGAAGAAATGGGCGTGTTCCATGTCCAGCACGACTTCGACGGCGTCGCCGATCTGCTTGCGGCAGGCGGCCTGGACGCGGGCAGTGAAGCTGGAGCGGCCGGTGGAGGCGTAGAGATAGACTTCGGAGCCCATCATTTCGACGACTTCGACGGTGGCGGGCACCACGCGGGCGGGATCGGCCTGGGGCCGCTCGCTGCGTTCGTGCACGTGCTCGGGGCGGATGCCCAGCGCGACGTCCTGGCCGGCGTGGGCGGCCAGCTTGCCGGCGGCGGGCTCGGGCACCGCGAGGCGGAACTGGCCTTCGTCGAAGAACGTGGCGTTGCCTTCGCGCACGAGCCGGCCCTTGAAGAAGTTCATGGGCGGGCTGCCGATGAAGCCGGCGACGAACTGGTTGGCGGGCCGGTTGTAGATGTTCAGCGGCGTGTCCACCTGCTGGATCCAGCCGTCCTTCATGACGACGATGCGGTCGCCCATCGTCATGGCCTCGATCTGGTCGTGGGTGACGTAGATCATCGTGCTCTTGAGGCGGGCGTGCAGCTTGCTGATTTCCGCGCGCATCTGCACGCGCATCTTGGCGTCGAGGTTGGACAGCGGTTCGTCGAACAGGAATGCCTTGGGCTTGCGGACGATGGCGCGGCCGACGGCCACGCGCTGACGCTGCCCGCCGGAGAGGGCCTTGGGCTTGCGCTCGAGGTAGTCCGCGATGCCGAGGATTTCGGCGGCCTCCATCACGCGCTTGTGGATCTCGGCCTTGGGATACTTGCGCAGCTTCAGGCCGAAGGCCATGTTGTTGTAGACGCTCATGTGCGGATAGAGCGCGTAGTTCTGGAAGACCATCGCGATGTCGCGGTCCTTGGGCGGGATGTCGTTGACCTTCTTGCCGTCGATGTAGATGGAGCCCTGGCTGATGTCCTCGAGGCCGGCGACCATGCGCAGCGTGGTGGATTTCCCGCAGCCGGAGGGCCCGACGAGCACGACGAATTCCTGGTCCTGGATTTCCAGGCAGGCGTCGTGGACGGCGGTCACGTCGCCGGGATAGATCTTGAACACGTTTTCGAGAACGACTTTGGCCATGGAAAACTCCTCACGGCGGGCGCGCACAGGCCGCCCACATGGCTTTCGCTTGTAGCATCCCGCAAAAGGCCCTGTCAAAACAAACCCCGCTTGAATTGCCGACCAATCCGCGCGCCCCGCAACCACAAGGAGATTCCCGAGGCCGAGGCGCGTTCAACGAGCGGCGGGGGATTTCAGGCGGGGGGACCCGAAGGGCGGCGGCACAAAAAACGAAAATGGCCGCCGTGCGGTTGCCCCCAGCGAGGGAGCGCAAGCGACCGAACGGGGATGGGTTTTCCCCCGGCCGATGATCCGCACTCGAAAAGGGGCGCCTCCGAAAGGGGGGCGCCAGGGGGAAAACCAAGGCGGGGGGAACCGCAGCCTCCCGCCTCCCCGCCGCGCCAAGATCAAACCCACGGGCCGTCCCGACACCTCCCGACCTGTCGGGAGTGTGGTCGGGAGCCCGGGGTACAATGGCGCGCCCGCAGCCCCGCAGGAGACGTGACGGCGCGTCCGCGCTGGCGCGGCTCCTGGGCGCGCCCCATTCCCGCGAACCCACCCACGCGGGTAAGCGGACCGTAAGACCTACTTACAAGATGCTCCCGCTCCGAGAAGTTTTCCACACCGGGGAATACTCAGGAATATTTCTATATTACGGGACTGATTCCAGGGATGGATTCTCATCATGGTGCGCCAAGTATTTCCAGGACATTGCCGGTGTTACGATCAATTTTAACGCGCGCGATATACTCAGGACCAGGATATGGGGGGCGCCCATCAACCATCCGATAAGGGAAAGGAAATGTGACAACAACGATATTGTCTTTGTACTCAACTAGGGCGGTGCTCGTGTCCGCGATCTTCATCCCTTCTTTAGCCCGATCAAAAGCAATGCCAACAAAACGGCGCCGCTCTCCGTCAGCTACGGGGATGGTCTCTTTATGTTCTGACATGTTCATCAACACCTCATTGGTTGCATCGGGATAATTTGCGACCGCTTGACTACTTTCCTTAATCTGGGCAACTGCTTCTTGCCGTAACTCCGACGCCAAGAATGATGACAATTCAACGACCTGCGTGACTTTTTCTCTTTCGTTTGTGATTTGGTCCATTTGCTTCGTCGTGATCTCAGACACGGGAGAATATTCCCGCTCCGGTTCTCGGTTATCGCTAGATGGCCGCCGTATCAACAGCAGTGCGCCGACAATCAAAATCAACAATGCAACACATATGGAAAGATTCCTCACGGCGTAGGCCTCCTTACGGGTGGAGTGATTGTATATATTTGCGCAGCGGAATTGATCGGGTGAGCCGCCGGGATTGAGCCACTTCCCGCCGGGGATTCTGTATAATCATAAGCATAACCAGGAATGCATATATCTGGACGTGCGCTCCAACTGTAGTCGAATGTTGGTGGCGGTCCGGGTCCTCCGCTAGGGCCCGCAGGACGCCCGAGACTCCTATAGGTCGTAGGCGTATGCGTATGAAACCAACCGACAGTATATGTCGGTTGATCAAGAGGTGTTGGATCAGCAATACTGTCTAGTGGTCTAGGATTGGTCGCCGTATCCCATACGGCACCGACATCATTCGAAACAAAAGCGCCAACTGTGTGCGCCGTAATGCCGTAGGATCCTGATGATGTGTCGAGCGTGATGTAATAGCCCTCTTCCCTTCTTGAAGTGGGCGTTGTCGCGTTCTTTGTATCTGTCCACGCCTGATCCATGCGTGAATGAACGCCTTGCCCTGCGAGAATGTCTGAATCGCTTGGAAACTGTGCCTCAACATCTTTTTCTTGGGAGACACATGTCACCCCGGCAATAGATGCACTGACACGCAAATCAAATTGCCCTGCGACTTTTGCTACTGCCTCAAATGACGGCTGCGGGCCTTGGTACAACTGATACCAAGTCGGGCTACCATCCCTTTTGATCTCGAAGGTGTATTCAGAAACGGATATCCCATTTGATGGAGTCACTACCGCCGTCAACGTGTTTGTTTCCATCAACGTCAGCAAGGTATTCTCAACATCCAACTCCACCTTAATGACGGATATTTGGATGACATCCACGCAATCGGACTGTTCAGAATACCTCCACGAGATGTTGTTGTTGCCTGGTGCGATGCCTTCCAAGTAGAGATTCGTGCCGCTGAATCCATTCAGCGGACAGATGAACTGCGTCAGGGCTGTTCCTCCGGCCGGTTCCGGGAATATGCGAACCAGCGAGGAATCCCATGACAAAACCAGATTGCCTGGCGAGCCAGAAGGCCCGAAGGCCTCCAGAGCCAATGCCGTGCGGGAAGCATTGGTTTGGGCGGAGATGTCGGCGATGAAACCACCGGGAGAAACTTCGTCTAGTTCGGCCACGCCGTTGAGGGAGGCATTCACGCCGAACACGTGGAGGGGAACGTTCGTCACGCAGTCGGACAGGCCAACGACGGAAAACGATGCTTGTCCGGTCCCGCAGCCGTCGCCCTCCAAATAGATGGTTCTCGCAAGCTGGGAGTTGGTGAACACGGTTTCACCCAAGGCAATCGGCACGCCGCCGGTAGGCGACCAAAATGCAACTGCGCGGGACAGCGACAGCTGCATTAATCCATTCCATTCTCCCGGCTGGGTTTGCTCCAATTGCAGGGCTTGCCGCGCGGCCTCTGGATGGAGCGCCCGATCTGCAAGCGGAGCATCCACGCCGACATCGGCCTTGAGCACGGTGGCATTGGCGCTGTCGTGCACCGGAATTCTCTCCCCTATAACGGTAACGGAAGCAGCCTGCATTCCGCTGTGCAGAATTCCTTGCGCATAGAAAATCAGAGGAGCTTCCGCCGCCGGATACACCGTGCCATCGGAAACGACGTTGCCGCTGCTCGCTGCGTCATAAAGCGTCAGATGGGACGTGTCATAGGTTATGATGACGTTGGTTAGGTATTCTCCGCCTGAAATGTCCTTGATTTGGATCTGTCGCCTCTCCGCATTCGGGTGGGCGCTCTTGTCGGCCAGCATAAAGCCAACGCTTTCCTCTGATTCTTCCGGCACGTTAGCATCGAGATCGACTGCGGTTGAAGAATGGTTGAACAGAATGTCCGCCCCATACTCCGGATCCGTTTCATTTGGCCAGGTTGTTTTGCCGTCAATGATATAGAAAACAAAGTTAGTTTCTTCACCCGGCACGATGCAGTAAACGCGGTTGGTGGGGGGACCATCCGGGTTCAGCCGGAAAAAGGGCACGGTACAATCCACGTCGAAAGCTTCTTCCATGTAGCCATACTCGATAATATGTACGATAATCGGTTGGCTGTCGGGCCGAGTAACGACGCCGTATGGCAGCGTCCTCCCGTAGCCGATGTCCCCTTCAATGATTTCGCTGTTCGGATCCTGCCCTGCCCACAGGTAGGGGCGCGGGTCCACGTCCTCCGCATCAAAGGGATTCGTCAGGTTGCACACTTCATCGGCATTGGGTATCCCATCGCCATCGCTGTCTTCATTTCCGTCGGGCATGGCATTTTCATCGCTGTCGGTCGATAATGGATTCAGGCCCCCTCCCAGCTCCCATCCGTCCGGCATCCCGTCGTCGTCCGTGTCATGATCGAGAGGATTGCTTCCATTGCTAATTTCATCGGCGTCATTACCTCTTGGCGGCAAATCCTCATCCCATGGGAATGCATCTCCATCCGTATCCGTTTTGTTGGCGTCCGTCCCATGGATCGCCTCGCTGCCATCATCCAAGCCGTCCCCGTCGGTGTCCGGTTCATCCAGGCGGCTGCCGCCACTTTCGGGATAGATTCCCCCGGAAATCTCCTGGGCGTTGGATAGACCATCTCCGTCCAGATCCAGATAATCGCCCTGCGTATGGGGTGGCCACGATGCGACCGGCACGTTCTTCCAATCGCCGGCATGGTCCGAATCATATCCCACCCATGTCCGCCGGATCACATTGGTAAGCTTGGGGCGAACGATGGGCAATTCCGCCCCGAAGCCGTCCAGCGAGAATCCGAATTCATTCGTAAACCCATACATCAGAGCATCCGCAACGAAAGCGGAAGGAGCGGGCGCTACCAGCCGGATGCCAAATACGGTCGGCGGATTGTAATAACTGTCCGGCATCAACAATGCCGCCTCAAAATCCCCATTGGTCCCGACGACAAGAAAATCCCCCGACGCCAGGGAGACTCCGGCTGGGAAGGTGAAAACATTGGTCCATCCCGCAGGCCTGGCCGTTTGGAGTCGAAACCCGGCCAGCGACTTTGTGCTCGGCCCGGCATTGAACAACTCAACCCATTCCCCGGGATTCGCCGGGAGATTGTGTATCGGCAACGCCGCGTTTATGACGATACCGAAAAAGTCGCCGCCATCCAGCGGATCGGTGTCCATGGCGATTTCCCGGCCGTCCGCGTGCCCGTCCCCGTCCGTATCGGCCACGCCGGGATCGGTACGATACAGGAAAATCTCCGTGCCATCGGTCAACCCGTCACTGTCGCCATCCGCTCGTTTGGCCGTTGCATAATAGCGCGCCCGGGCGTTGCTGGCGACATTCGCGTCCTCCCACGTTCCCACTCCGTTGGTCAAAGTCAGGTGAGTCGTCCGGCTTTCCCATGCGCTCTCGATCCCGTTGTATGGCGGCGAAACCGGATACCAAACCGCATTGGTGTCCGTCACCACGTTGGATTGCTCGTTGGTATAGGTGACAACCACCGTCGCCGATGTGTGCAAAACGGTGTAGGAATAGATTTCGGCAGCATCTGTCCCGTTGCTCACCGTCAGCCGCATGTTACCATTGGTCAGGTTTCGCATGTCCGCAAAGCCGAATTCGCTTGCGCCCAGGCTGCGCAAGACCATCCCGCCGGACTTATTCGACTTGGCGGATAGAGCCTTCGTGAACTCCTCCACGCGGCTTTCGGTGTAAAGGTACGGCTCGACATCTTCGGCGGGCAGCAAGTCCAGTTGCAGGGTCACGCGGGCCGGGTCGGCGTCCTCGGGCCAGTAGCGGATTGACTTGTCGGCAGGGATGGACGCAATCAACTTGCCTTCGGCATTGTAAACTAGCGTTTCGCGCGTCTTCGGGTCCAAGGCCAACGAAAGCGGATAGATCGCCACGCTGTTCTTGTCCTCGCCCAAAAGCTCATCCAGGAACTTTTCGTCGAAGTTTTCGGCGGCGAACGGCACCACCGGCGGGAACATCGGTTGAAGCCAGGAAACACCCGGCGGCGTCATGCGATTGAACGCCCGGCGCTGGAGTTCGGCGCCTTCCGCCAGATCCTGCACGTCCAGCGCTTCGTGCGCCATGAAGTCGGCGTACCGGTCGGCATCAACCGCAACAGGCTTGGCATTGAAGGGTCGATCATCGGAGCTTGCCCGGCACCAAGACGTCAGAAGAAGCGTTGCCACGCCTATCCATCTTATCGCATGCCTGCCCCGCTTCATTGCCATCACCATGCGACTCCTTTTCAGCGCGATACGCAACCCATAATATCGATTGTCGCATCAATCTTATGGCTAATCTTATCCAGGGCAGAAACGGAGGCCAAGAACAATGACCGCATTTTGAGTTCAGCCGGGATGAAAGGGCACTATCGGGAGCATGAGGAAGTCCACGCACTCGCCCGAATATGCCGAGGTGCTGAAAACGCTGCTTTCCATGCGAAAAGCGGCGGGCTTGACTCAACGCGGACTTGCCGCGAAATTGAGGCGAGAACAATCCTTCGTTTGGCGCATTGAAAAGGGCGAACGACGGCTCGACGTAGTGGAATTCCATTGGGTCTGCAATGCCCTGGGATTCAATTCGGTCGATCAATTTTCTCGCTTGGCGAAGCTCTTCGGGCCAAGCAATTTCAAGTAGTTTCTCCTTTCTTCAGCCTCGCGGGCTCGGCTTCGAAACCCCGCTTGAATTGCCGGGGCGGTTGCGCCATACTGCGCGCATGACAACTTCTTCTCCCGCGAGCCTCTCGGTCGTCATTCCCGTCTTCAACGAAGAGCCGAACGTCGCCGCCCTGGCGCAGAAGCTCCACGCGGCCATTTCGGGCATCGGCCGCGCCTACGAAATCATCCTCGTGGACGACGGCTCGCGCGACGGCACCTGGGACCACCTGAAGGCCGCCTGCGCGGCCTATCCGCATTTCCGGCTGATCCGCTTCCGCCGCAACTTCGGCCAGACCGCGGCGATGTCCGCGGGCATCGACGCCGCGCAGAACGACGTGATCGTGACGCTGGACGCCGACCTGCAGAACGATCCGGCCGACATCCCCCGCCTGCTGGAGGAGATGGAAAAGAACGACTACGCCGTGGTGTCCGGCTGGCGCAAGGACCGCAAGGATCCGTTCCTCAACCGCCGCCTGCCCTCGATGATCGCCAACGGGCTGATCTCGAACATCACCGGCGTGAAGCTGCACGACTACGGCTGCACGCTGAAGGCCTACCGCCGCGACGTCCTGCAAGGCGTGCGGCTCTACGGCGAAATGCACCGGTTCATCCCGGCGCTGTGCTCGTGGGTCGGCGGGGACATCGCCGAAGTGGTCGTGACGCACCACCCGCGCCTGGCGGGCAAATCCAAGTACGGCATCGGGCGCACGTTTCGGGTGATTCTCGACCTGCTGACGGTGAAGTTCCTGCTGCGGTTCACGGGCGGGCCGATGCAGCTGTTCGGCAA
>RZYG01000302.1 GCA_009930415.1 Spartobacteria bacterium
GCCGCCGTCCCGTTTCAGGAAGCCTGTCTTCGGTTTCGCGGTCTCCCGCAGCAGCGTCTCGCAGGCGACGCGAATGGCGTTCCCCGTCATGACCTGGGAACGGGAGCCGCCCGCGGGGCCGGAATTGGGGCACTTCGCCGTATTCGGCCAAGTGAATTTCAGCTTGTCGGGGGAGATTCCCAGGGGACGCAGCGCCTCGTGCGCCGTGCCGATCGCGCCGGCGTCGGCGCCCTGTCCGTGGTCTTCCCACGCGGTGCAGACCGTGATCGTCCCGTCCGGGTTCATATCGAGCCGCGCTTCGGAGCCGTCAGGCCCGTCGAGGCCGCAGCCGTAGACGCCGACCGAAAGGCCGACGCCCTTTTTGAAGCGTGTTGTGGAGCCCTCCGCGGCGCGCTTCTTCGCCAGTTCGTACTTCGGGCGGAGCGCTTCGAGCATCTTCGGCAGCGAGTAGGACTCGGGCGCCTGGCCGGTCGGATTGGTGCTTCCGGGGCGGTAGGCGTTCTTGTAGCGGATCTCCAGCGGGTCCATTCCCAGCTTCTCCGCCAGCTCGTCCATCAGCACCTCGGAGGAGAAGAGCGACTGCGGCGATCCGTACGCGCGGAAGGCGGAGCCCCACGCGTGGTTTGTGCAGACTGTCCGTCCCTCGCCCCGGATGTTCGGGATGTCGTACCCGGCGCCCATGAACTGGATACCGCGGAGCGTGAGGAGGTCGCCGAACTCGGAGTAGGGGCCGTGATCGACCGAGAAATCCGTCTCCATGGCGAGCAGTTTGCCCTCTTTGTCGGCGGCGAACTTCATGTTGACGAAGAAGGGGGAGCGTTTGCCGGTGTACTGCTGCTGCTGCTTCCACGTGTACTTCAGCGCGACCGGGTGTCCCGTGGCGAGGGCCGCGGCGCCGACGAGCGCCTCCATGGTCGGGCTGAACTTGTAGCCGAAGGTGCCTCCGGCGGGGTTTGTCACAAGAACGAGCTTCTCGGGCTCGACGCCGAGTCCGGGGGCGATCATGGCGAGGTGCAGGTGGACGCCGATGGACTTGGAGTGGATGACAAGCCGTCCCTCGTGATCGGTGTACGCGAAGCCGACGTCGGGCTCGACGGGCATGTGCGGCTGACGGCCGACGTAGAAATCGTCCTCGACCGTGACCACATCGGAGCGTGAGAAGATGGGAGCAGTCTCTTCGCCCTTCCTGATCTTCTGCGTGAAGTAGACGTTCGGCGTTCCGGGGTGGATCTCGATGGCGTCGTCGGTCATCGCCTCGGGCGCGCTCATGTACGCCGGCAGGACTTCGAGGTCGAGCTTCACCTTTTCGGCCGCCGCGACGGCGTTCTTGTAGCTGTCCGCGCAGACGATGGCGACGGCGTCGCCGTACTGGAAGATCTTCTCGTCGCAGAGGATCGGGCGGTCCCACCCGTCTCCCTTGTTCGTCGGGAAGGTGATCAGACCGGTAATGCGGTTCTTTCCCTTGATGTCCTTATGGGTGACGATCTTGTAGACTCCGGGCATCTTCTCGGCTTCCGAGGCGTCGATTCCCTTGATGTTCGCGTGGGAGACGGTTGCCTGCACCAGCGCCGCGTGCAGCGTCTTTTTGGGCATCTTGAGGATGAGATCCGCGCCGTAGTCGAGCGTTCCGGTCACCTTCGCGACGGCGGTCGGGCGAGGGTACTTGCTCCCCCAGATCCGTCCGTCCGCAGGCATTTTGAACTCGAGCTCCTTCTCGCTCATCTCGCCCCGGAGGACCTTTGCGGCGTCCATCACGGCATCGACGATGGGGATGTACCCGGTGCAGCGGCATGCGTTCCGGTTGAGCTGGAACCAGTCGCGAACCTCTTCGCGGGTAGGGTTCGGATTCGTGTCAAGCAGCCCTTTCGCGGAGACGATGAAGCCCGGCGTGCAGAAGCCGCACTGGGCCGCGCCGTGCTTTATCCACGCCTTCTGGAGCGGGTGGAGCTTCTCCGGCGTGCCGATCCCCTCGATCGTGACGATCTTCGTGCCCTCGGGGAGGCGGGACATCTTGTAAACGCACGTGCGGGTCACCTTGCCGTCCATCAGCACGTTGCACGACCCGCAGTGTCCCTGGCCGCATCCTACCTTGGTTCCCGTGAGCCCGAGCTGCTCGCGGAGCACTTCGGCGAGCGTTGTTTCCTCGTCGACGATGATGTTCCGCTCAATGCCGTTGACAAAAAAGACCTTTTGAATCATCCTGTTTCCAGCTCCTTCCGAATCTCGGCAGGGGTCGGGACGGCGGCGCCGCGAACCGGGGCGCCGGCAAGCAACGCGGTCCGGAAGCCGCCGTCCTTCTCCGTATCAAACCACACTCTTCCGCCAGTTTTCCTCAGTGAAGAGGAGAACGCAGTACCGTTGCCCAGGCACTCCCCCTTCCATCGATGAGTCGTGAAACAAGAATACAAAAACGCCGTCCTCCGTGCAAAGAGGACGGCGCATGCCGTTTTTGGAAATCCTCCTTGCCAAAGGGGAGGCGCACCCGTTTCCAGATGCACCCTAACGGTCGCAGTCCGTGGGATTGTTCCTGTAGGGCCTGCGACTCGGAGGTTTTATCTCGACTGAAACAGTCGTCTTTTTTTGAAAAAT
>RZYG01000073.1 GCA_009930415.1 Spartobacteria bacterium
TGGACGCATTTTCCCCGCCTTCGACATTCGCGATTCTACATTCATCATTCGACATTAAATCTCCAAATCAATCGTTCCGTTCGCCGGCGCGTCCACCAGCCGCAGGTGGCGTTTGCCGCCGCCGAGATCGATTTCCAGCGGCAGGGCCGCAAACGCGCGCGGACCGGCGTTCGCGACGGTCACGCGGTTGCCCGCCGCCGTCGCCTTCACGCAGCGAGTGCGCGGGCTGAGCACGTCGCGCCAGTAGCGCCCCACGGCCGTCAGGGTGCCGACGTGCAGATCGCCCTGCTGGTCCGCCAGCACGTGGTGCAGGAACGTCTCGACCAGCGCCGCGCTTTCGTTGCCCCGGTAGCGCATCAAATGGTGGTGGGCCAAAAAGACCAGCGCCCGCCCCGTGCGGCGCGCGGCGCCGACCCAGTACTTCAGCATCGCCACCTGGCCGGCGTTCTCGGGATCGCGCGGATGCATGCGCGGCAATTCCACGAACCGCTCGCAGCCGGCGGGATGATGCGGAGGAGCCAAGCGCAGCAGTTTTTCCCACTTGGGCACGTCGGTTTCGGAACCGACCTCCAATCCGGCCGCTTCCATGGCCCGGGCGGTGTCGCCGTCGAACACGTCGCTCGGGATCGTGAAGCTGGCCGGAACGACGCCGATCGCATCCTTCAGCACTTGGCTGCCTTTTACGGCGTTGTCCCGCTGTTCGAGGAAGGAATCCATCGGATTGCGGCTGAACCAGGAATGATGCCCCGCCCCGATGCCGGCATGGCTCTTCCAACCGTTGCCCTCGGCGGCCGCGGCATGCGTGCCGTAGTGCAGATAGAAGTGGTTGCCGATTTCCGCGGCGTACGGTTTGGCTGTCGCGACCGGCCACTCCTGTTCCAATGTTTTATCCACTTCCTCGCGCAGGAACCGGATGAAAGCCGGAATATCGCCCGTTTTGCGATCCCAGCCGAATCGCTTGCAAAAGGCCTCGTGCTCTTCCGGCACCAGGCTCAGGCGCGCCGACAGCATCAGGCTGTTCGGCATGCGGAAACGCCGGGCCAAGCCCAGCACGTAGCGCAACCCCTCCGCCGACTGGAACGTGGCCGGATCGTAGAGATCCTGGTCGCCGCGCCAGACGAACGCTCCCCGCGCGCCGCCCTTCCAGCGGCGGATCTTCGCCTTGCGAACGGCGATCTGGCTGCGCGGTACGATCGAGCGCACGCGCAAAATCCGGCGGTAGTGGAAGTCGCCGTGCTGCACGTGCACGCGGACTTCGCCCCCCGGCCCGCTGCCGGCGGCGCGCAGGCCGAACTTCATGGCCACGACTTCGCCGGAAGCCGGCGGCGGCAACTCGCCCCCCACCGTGCCCGACACTTCGAGCTGCACCGAGGAAGAAACGACGTGGATTTCCACCGGCAACTGGGCCGGCACCGGACTGGGATTCAAGACGACGATTTCAAACCGGTCCTCCCAGCGCTCCGGCCAGTCGCCGAGATCGTCTTCCCTGTGCCCGCGTTCCAGCACGGGACCGCGGAGACAGACGATCAGGCGCGGAATGGGCAACGGCACGCGCCCGGCCGTTTCCGAGCTTTGCCGGGCCAGACGGCCGGCTTTCCATTCCGCGTCCGTCTGCAGATAGCCGATCCAAGCCAGTCCCAGCAGCACGGCGGCCGCCGTTGCGGCCCAGCCCCCGCCCCACAGGCCGAAGCCGGCGACCAGCGCGACCCAAAGCGCCGCGTCCAGCGCCGTGCGTTCGAGCTTCACCTTCCGCTCGGCCACTTCATAGACGAGATTGGCCAACACCAGCAGAAAACCGATCCGGCACGGAGCCAGGAACAGGCTCTTGGATAGCAGGAAAACGGCCGCGCCGCCGCCCAGCAAGATGGCCATGATCGCATTACCCATGAGGGACATCATACCGGCGTTCCCACCCCAGCTAAAGCGCTATTATCCGAGGCTGCGCGCCAATGGCGATCGATTTCCGCGCCGGTGGCGCACCAGGGTTTCAGCGCCGCCAAACGCTCCAGCAACTGCTCGTAGACCCACTGCCAGTCGCGGTACTCAGGCTCGTTGAAGTAGTTGTTGTGCCAAAGCAGCGTCACCAGGCCGCCCGCTTGCGCCACCGGTTCAATGGCCTGCCAGGCGGCCGCGAGCGCCGCCTCGCCCGCCAACCCGAGATTCCGGAACAAAGTCACGTCCATGACGGTCAGGGGCAGTTCGAGGATCGTCCGCCCTTCCGGCACGAACGGCGCGATGCGGCCCTCGCGCGGTCCGAGGCGATCGGCATAACCGAACGTGGCGTCGTAGCGGAATCCGGCGGCTTCCTGCGCCGCCCAGGTGTCCGCGCCCGAAAAACGCAGCAAATGGTTCCGGATGCCGACGGGTTCCACGCCCAGCGCGGCGCGCAGGGCTTCGCGGCTCTCCCGATAGCCGTCCGCCCGGTCGAGGCGCAACACCCCGCCATGCAGGCCGATCTCGCACCCGGCGCCGCGGACGAGATCCGCGATGCGCCGGATTTCCGGACAGGTCAGCCGATACCGGGGCCCGTGCCGGCTCCAATACGGATCATGCAGGACGAAAAAGGTGGAGCGGAAACCGTATCGGGCCTCGATCTCCAAGATCTTCGCAAAGTCTTTTTCCGCCGGCTTGGGCGCGACCAGCGCCCGCGCCACGCGCCGCAAGGCCAGCGCCGCGCTTCCCCGCTCCCCTTGTGTCCAAACGCGGCGGACGTGGTTCAGATCGCCCAGCACCCGGAACAGCTCGCGGTCGTGGATCTGGTCCACGTCGTGCGACAGGAACAATGCGAACGGGCGTCCTTCCGGCCAAGTTGTCGGCAAAACGTTCATGACGTCATTTGTCGCGGAGCCGATCCAGCTCGAACAGGGCTTTCGATGGGGGCCATGCGGCCTGAAGCAGTGGCCGGAACGGCCGGAGCAGGCCCAACAGGCCACGGAGCGGCCGCCGGAAATGCACGTGCAACCCCACGCGGATCTTCTCGAAATGGAACAAGCGAACCAGGAAGTCCTGGATTTCCGTATCGTGGGAAATGGACCGGAAACCGGCGTTGACGTACTGCATCTTCCGCTGCACCAGATAGTACTCGTTCATGGTCTGGAACAGCGCATAGGCGGGATAGAATTCCAGATAATCCGGATGGTATTTTCCCATCGTATAGTCGACTTCGACGTCGTCGTAGACCAGATTCTGGTTGAATCCGATCAACTTGCCTTCGCGATAGGCCGCCCAGCGGTGGCGGACGTCGCCGAACGGTTCGTCGGACAGCACGCGCTGGGCGAATTCATCCGGCGTCGGCAACGGCGTTCGATCGCCGTAGGCGCGCACGGCGGCGCAGTAGGTTTCATAGCCGTTCTGAGCGATTTCCCGCGCTTCGACCTGGCGCACTTCGCAGCGCCGCAGTCCCCGGCGGATGTTCTTGCGGGCATTGGCGGAAACCACTTCGTCCACGGGCACGAATTTCCGGCAGACCAGGGCATACCAGTCGTTCGTCTCCGCCGGACCGCCGAATCCGTCCGTCCACTGCACCCAGCCGCCCCCCAACTTCCGGAGCAGACCGCGACATTGGTCGCGGTCCAAGGCGAAGGTCTGCCCCACCGGCCCCAACGGCGAGATCCAGCGCGCCTTGCGGACGAACAATTGGCCGGCCACGATTTCGAATCGCTGGTTCTTGGCGCGCAGCATGTCCGCGAAGCGGTCAACGTAGCCCATCGGAAATTCTCCTCATCCGGGAAAACCAACGGAGCCAGACGGTGCCCTCCCACTCGCCCAGCGGCGCGAAACCGGCCTTTTCGATCCCGCGGCGGGAGGCGGGATTGTCCGGCGAAACGCAAATCACGACGGGGCGATCCTTCGCGCAAATGGCCAAACTATGGGCCAACAGGCGCCCGTAGAGCCCGCGACCGCGCCGCGCGGGATCGGTCCAATAGAAACCCAGCATGGCGCCGTCCTGCGCCACGGCGCCGAACCGGCGGCGAAAAGGCGCCCAGTCCTGGACCCAGCCGAAGGCGTCGAGCCGCTCGCCATCCGCGGAACAGCACAGCAATCGCGCCTGGCCGCGCTTCATGCGGTAATACATCGCGTTCCGCCATGGCGCGGCGGCGGCGATCTGGCGGAAGCGCGGCGGCACGGCGTTCCATTCCGAATAGACCCGGATATCGGGATCGACCCGGCCGGCGCCCTGCGCCGGTTGGTAGCCGTAGAACAGATAGCGCCGCTTTTCATAGACGGCCCGGCTCAACAGATGGATCACGCGCTTCATCTATTTGCCTCGGATGCTCCGATCCAAGACGTCCAGCAGCCAACCCGCGCCCAGCGTGGCCAGGACGTAGCCCAACAAGCCGAACCACGGACGTCCGGCCGCGGAACTTCGTTCCACGATCCGCAGCAGCGGTTCGTGCACGCAATAGACCGCGAAAGACAGACCCGAAATCCAAAGCGCGCCGCGCAACAGCGCCGGCGCCCGCCGCGCCAGGGCGCGCTGGAGAAAGGCCACCGCGCACAGCGCGGGCCAGGGTGCAAGGGTCAGGCCCGCGCAGCCAAGCAAATCGATCCAAACGGCAAACCGGGCATCCAACTGGAAAAAGCGCAGCCCTTTGAAAACGAGCGCCAGCAACGCCAGCAGCAAGGGAAACAACGCCGTCTGCAGCCGTGCGGCCGGCACGACCTCCCCTTTCCGCTGCAAGACGTCGGCGGCGGCCATGCCCATGAAGAAAGCCGGAAACGCATAGGCCGCCGCGCCCATGACGTTGCCCCGCCAAAACGCCAGCCCGGAAAGCGCCAGCGCGACGAGCACCAACCGGGATTTGCGCCGGACGCGGCACAGGGGCGGAAACAGCACGTAGCACAGCAGCAGCAGCGAGATGAACCAAAAGGGCTTGGCATAGCCGCAGGAAACGATGTTCCGCCCCATCCAGACGGGAATGCCCAGGAAATTGGCCGCGAGTGTCCCGCCGTCGAAGATCTTGCCGCGGAAAAACCAGGCGCAGAACAAGGTGAAGGCCAATCCCGCCCAATAGACCGGATAGATCCGCAAAAACCGTTTTTTCGCCCACGGCGCGAGCGGCAGAATTCCGCCGGCGCGGTTCACCTGCACTTGCAGCATCAGGCCAGACAAGAACAGGAAAACGGACACCGCCAGTTTGCCGGCGCTGGCGAAAGCCGCCAGCGGCCGCCAGTAGGCGTGCGCGAAAGGCACGTGGCAGGCCACGACGGTCCAGATCGCCAACCCGCGGGTCAAGGCGTTGGCGTCCAGCCATTCGCGGGACGACAAGGGCAGAACGTTTTTTCCCGGCATCGGATTCATGGAAAACATCGCCAAGATCGTTTCAGAACCGGCTCCGGAACCGGGGATGCAGATGAAGTCCCAGTTCGATCGGCAACCAGGCCTTGTGGACGGTGAACCGGGGCGTCAGTTCGCCGCCGAAGCCGCGGTAGAAGCGCTCGATGGGCGGGATCACCGAGCCTTCGAAATCGAACGTGGCCAGGCCGCGCCGCCGGGCCTCCAAAACGGTTTGCCACGAGGCCAAGGCGCCGGCATCGTTGTAGCGCTCGTCGCGGCGATGGCCGCCCATGATCGCGAAGGCGGTCGCGCCATCGTGGATGACGTAGCGGGCGGCCAGCACCCGGCCGGCCACCCGGATTTCGCACCCGTAGGCGTCATCGGCCACCGGAAACGCGGCCAGGATTTCCCGCGTGTACGGGGGCAAATCCATGCCTTGCCGCGCGAAAGTTTCCTGCACCAGCGCGACCATGTCCGCGGCATCCGCCAAGGGCGCGACGGCCACTTCCGGCACGGCCAAGCTGCGCAGATGCTTGCGCAGCTGCTTGGAGGGCCGCTGGGCCAGATCGTCCTCGGTCCCGGCCAGCGGCATGCGGTAGGTATAGTGCGGCACGACTTTCCAGCCGCGCCAGAAGAACGGCAGGCAGTCCGTCCACCCCACCGACAGGCCCAGGGAAACCAGCGCCGCGCCCGCCCCCGCCAAATACTCCGCCATGGCTTCCGCGACTGCCCGCCGCTCGTCGGTGCGCGTCGAGGGCGAATTGGCCTGCGGTTCGAAGAACGGTCCGATCTGGGGCGTATAAGGCGGATTGCGCAGGATGCGCAGTCCGAGTTTCCGCTGTTCGTAGAAGCAGAACCCGCCGCGCAAGCGGTCGCCCGCGTCGTAGATGCCGATGCGCCGCAGCGCCGGGCCGAAGATCTCCGTCCACCGCGACGTGTCGAAGACGCAGCCGTGCGCTTGCGCCAACGCGTCCCAAGCCGCCCGCTCCTGCGGTGCCAACGGGCGCGCGCTGAAATCTCGTTTGCTCATGCGGGGTTCCTCATCGCGGACCGGCGGCCGCTTCCAGTTCCGCATAGACCTGCAGCAGCCGCTTTTCCATTTCGTTCCAGTTCCAGCGCGTTTCGACCGCCGCGCGGCCCGCCCGGGCCATCGCCTCCCGGCCGGCGGAATCCCGCAGGAGCCGCTGCGCTTCGCGCGCGAAAGCCGCCGCATCCGTGGAATCGTACAGCACGCCCGCCCCGGAATCGGCGATGAAGTGCGCGATGGCCGGCAGATCGGCGGCCAGCACGGGCACGCCGCAGGCCATGTACTCGAACACCTTGAGCGGAATGTTCTTGTTGAATTTGGGATTGGGCTGCAGGGGCGCCAGGCCGACGTCGGCCAAGGCGACGTAGGCGGGCACGTCTTCGTGGGGCACCCACGGCAGAATCGCGACGTGGCCGCCGAGGCCGTCGCGGCGGATCTGCTCCTCGGCCTCCGTCCGCAACTCGCCGGCTTTCAACCCCACCAGCAACAGCAGCGCTTCCGGCACGGCGTCCTTCAGCAACCGCATGCCGGCGAGCATGTGGAACAGCCCGCGGTTCCGCGCCATGGTGCCTTGGTAGACCAGAATCCGACGGCCGGGATAGGCGCGCCGCAATTCCGCCACCCGTTCGGGCGCCACCTGGAAAAGCGCCAAGCGCGGATAGTTGAAAACCGTCGCCGTCGGCACGCCGGTCCGGATGAAACTGGCGGAATTGGGCTCGTCCGCGGTCACGACGTAGGCGCAGAACCGCGCACAGAATTTTTCCGCGAGAGCGACCGCGCGGGCCACCGCCGGGCGCAGCGCGGCGGGCAACCGGGGTGAAATCAGCATGCTTTCCGGATACACCTCGTGGACGTCGTACACGAACCGGGTCCGGCTGAGCAACCGCAGCCAGGGTACCGCCAAGACGAATTCCAAGTCGTGGAAATGGCAGACGTCGGGCTTGAGGCGGACGACATTCGCGGCGGCGGCCAGCACCGTCCACAACCGCCCCGCCAGACCCCGGCGGCGCGCGACGGGGTGCAGCACGACGCCCGGTCCCAGATCGAAAGTTTCGCCCGGGCGGACGGGCGCGACGACGAGGATCTCGGGATACCGCGTCCGCAGGCCGAGGATCTCCTTGTAGTAGATGCGATCGTCGTTCGGCCGATGGGCCGTGGTCAGGACAACGATTTTCATGGGCGGGCCTCGCCGAGGGATTCGAACCAGGCGCCGATGCGCCGCGCGCGTTCATCGACGTCGAATTGCCGGGCCTTGCGCAGGCAGGCCGCGGACATCCGCGCGCGCAACTCCGGGTCGTCGCGGAGCGCCACGATCGCGGCGCGGATGGCGGCGACGTCGTCCGGATCCACGCGCAAGGCCACGTCGGCGTCCACGACGTCGTCCATGAACGAGCCGCGGCTGGTCACGAGGGGCAGGCCGCAGGCCATGGCCTCGATCACCGAATTGCAGGAACCTTCGATCCGGGTGGGCAGCACGAACGCGTGGCAGGCGCCGAGGAAGCGCGGCACGTCCCCGTGGGGAACGGAACCGCGGAACGCGATCCGGGAATCTTCCGGCGGCAGCGGTCCCCGCCCCAGCAAAACGAGCCGGACGCCGGCGAGATCTTCCACGACCGCGCGCAATTGCGGGTACCCCTTTTGCGCGACGAACGGCCCGACGTAGCCCACCAGGAAATCGTTCTCGGGAAAACCCAATTCCCGGCACCGGGCGGCCCGGTCTGCGGTCGGGCGAAATGCGCGCAGGTCCACGCCGTTCGGGAACACCCGGATTTTCTCTGCGGGAATTTCCAGCCGGCCGACCAGTTCGTTGCGGATGTCCGTCGAGACGGCGAGCACGGCGGACGCAGCCCCCATCTCGCGGCGGGCGCGAACGTCTCCAACCGGCTTGAGGGTCCAGAATTCCCCCTCGCCCACGCCGACCACGGAATGCGCGCCCGACCGGCGGGCGGCCCGGATGGCCGCATGGCCAGCCGGATACATGAAGTGGCCGTAAACGACGTCGGGCCGGCGCGGCAAGCGGCTCAACGTCCGCAAAACCGCAGCGGCGAAGGCGGCGTTGGACCAGCGGCCCGTGTGCAACGCCCCCACTTTCCGGGAGGAAAAGGACACGTGCCGCAGCCGATGGACTTGGACGGCCGGACCCGCGCCGGCGTCTTCGACCGCGAATCGCGGCGGCAACGGCCCGTGCTTCCGCTCGAACACGCTGACCGGAGCGATCACCGAGCACTCGTGTCCCTGCCGGGCCATGGCCCAGACGAACTGGCGCACGAACGAGCCCACGGCCGGCCGACTGGCCGAGGGATAGTTGCTGGCAACGAACGCGACGCGCATCAATCGTTCCCCCGGCACAGATCGTCCAAGCGCTTCTGGATCACCTTGGCCTTGAAACGCCAGCCCCGATTCGCATCGTCGGCGCCCAGAAACGGCTTGGCCACGGCCAATCCCGCCCGGACGAGGCCGAGGGCGACGGGATTGGTCCGGTCGTAGATCGGCAGCTCGACCGCTTCGAATCCCATGCTGCGCTTGCGCCAGTCGATGGTCGGCGGCACGTGGATCGCCCAGCCGGCGTCGATGCGGCGGCAGGCGGGAATCTTCTGGTAGAACTGGATCATCTCGAACCAGAGCAGATCGTTGGGATCCGAGACGAGAAAGGCCTTGTTGGCCTTGGCCACCCGCATCATCGCGGTGTCCTCGACGAGGCTGACGTACAGGAACGACACCAGTTTGTCGCCCAGGAACGCCCCGAACCATTCCCGGTGCGCGAGCGCGAATTCCCGCGCCAGATTGCGCCACCACTCGTCCTCGTGGTCGAAATACCATTGCTCGGGCAAGCCATGGCGATTGCGAGCGGCGTTGGACACGTAGATCTCCAGCAGATCGCGGCGATGCTTTTCCAGATCGCGGATCAGGTCGATCCGGATGCCGGTGCGCACGGCCTTGTTGATGGCCTGGCGCCGTTTCCGGTCGGCGATTCCCTGCAAGGTATAGTTTCTCAGCTGGTCGTCCTGGATCACCAGGCGCGGGCGCGTCCGCCGGGCTTGTGCGGCGTCCGCGGCAGGCACCACGTGGGAATAGCGGATGAACGACCGGCCGGGACTCGGCCGGGCGCGGCCGGGCGGGATTTCCTGCAAGGTGTAGAGCGGCTGGCAGCCGCCGGGCGACGTTTTCCGCCACCAGATGCCGTCGTGGCGATGCACCGCCGGGCGGAGGCTCGCTTCCTGCTCGAGATATTCGGCTAGATTCATGCGCCGGATCCGTTGTGGGGTTCCTCGTTCCGCGGGCCGGCGCCGTGGCCGGTCTGCCCGCCGCGCCAACGCGCGCGCAGGCGCTTGCCCAATTCCATCAGTCCCGCGTGGGTGGAATAATAAGGAAACGCGACCGCCGCGAACAGGAATTGTTCCTTGAAATGGTTCAGGGAGGGATGCATGGGCCGTCCGTTGAGGATGAGCCGGCAGTCCGAATCGGCGGCGGCCGCCGCCAGAACCGTGAAGTACAGCGCGTCCATCGGATAGAACTTGTAGTAGTCGGCATCCACCTTGGCATGCTGGATGACGCGGACGCCGTCGACCTGGTAGGTCCGCAGATAGGCGGCCAGTTCGCCCTCGACGAAGGCCCCCCACCATTCGCGGCCGGCCAAGGCGAAACTCGACCGGATCTGGGCGCGCCAGCTGTCTGCTTCCTCCATGTAACGACGGGCCGGAATCTGCGCGCCCACGTTCTCTTCGTGCCGCAGGGCCTGGGAGACGTTGATCAGCCGGATGCGCTCCAGATGTTTTTCGATGTCGGTCAACGGCGCCACCGCGCATTTTTCCAGGGCACGCCGGACGTTGTTGCGCTTTTTCGAGGGCAGTTTCGGCAGGCCGAAGCCTTCCAGGCGCGCGCGGTCCAGCGACATCATCGGCAACGTTCGGTTGCCCTGCTCCGGCTGGGCGACCAGGTGGCCATATCCGAACCAACGATGCCGCCAAGCAGGACGAACGCCGCGCGGCAAGACCTTGTAGATGAAAGCCGGTTTGCAGTAACCGGGGTACACGGTTTCCCACCAAGCGCCGTCGTGCTCGTGGATGCGCCGCCCCAGCGAACGCTGTTGCTCGACGTATTGGGCTTCCGTCAGCATGGCCCGGCCCCTTCGGCAAAGGCAGCGGCCACGTCGGCAACGCACCGGAACGCCGATTCGGCGGACGCCAGCCGATAGAGGTCCCGCGTTTGCGCAAAAGCCTCCGGGCGGCGCGTCAGCAGCGTCAGACGGCGCGGAGCGAGCAACCCGGCCATTTCCGCAAAGTCGGCCTGGCGCAGAATGGTCGGCAAGGCGGCGCCCTCCAGATGCGAAGCGGGCGGCTCGCGCATCACCACGTGACCGACGCCCGATTCGAGCAACGCGGCATAGAGCCCCGCCAAGCCGGCCTCGCCGCGGCCGTACGTGGCGATCTCGGCTGGTGCCAAGCCGCGATCCCGAAGGACCCAAGCCAACGCGCGCCGCACGTCCCAGATGCGCAGCGCGGCCAGACTTCGTCCCGTCAGGACCGCCGTCCGTTCGATGCGCGCGTATTCCGGCCCGGAAAGGGGCCGTTCCGAAAACCGCGGAGTCAGGATCGCCAGCGCATGGGTGCGCAAGAGCGGGAAAAACTCGTCGAGGTCCGGAAACAGCACGGGCTCGCCGGGACTCCGCACCCAGACCACCAGCGGATTCGTCTTGGCGGCGCGGGCGGGCAGCAGCAAGGATATTTTCACCGGCACCGCCGGCTCCACGTCGAATTGATATTCTCCGTACGCCGCGAATTGTCCGGCCCGGCCGCCGCCGGCAACCAACCGCCGGGTTCGGAACGGGATCGGTTCCCGAACCGGAGCGGAAAGCACCTGTGTCCGCAAAAAGCCCAAGAGCTCTTCCTTGCGTTGTGTGGCCGCGGCGAGGGTCGCCGCCGCAGGCGCGGCCGGATGCGCAAACCATTCGTCGTGGATGCGGCCGTTCCGGGCCGAGGCGGGCGGAGATTCGAGGCAACGCAGCGTTTCCGGCGCTTCGGGCGGCGGACTCGCGGCGGTCCGCGCCGCGAGGGCGTCGTCTTCTCCCCGCAGCCACCGGCACATCCATTGCCGGGTTTCGGCCAGGAAATGCGGAGGATCGGTGTGCCCGGCTCCGGATTCCACCAGCCGGATGCGGGAATCCGCAGGCGGGACTGGATCGTAAAGTCCGTAGATCCGCTTCGCTTTCCGGAAGGCCGCGCGGAATCCCGCGGGCGGAAACAACATGTCCTTTCGCCCCCCCATGACCAGCAGCGGGCGCGGCGCGATGAGCGCGAGGACTTCGGGGAAATCCAGGCGGTGGACGTTGGGCACGAACGTGCAGTCGCATTGATGCAGCACCCGGTCCGCGGCGACCTGGTCGCCGATCGTGAACGTCGAGCACGATGGCGCCGCCGCGGCCACGCGTTCGTCGAGGGCCGCCCAGTACTGGGTCATCACGCCGCCGCCCGAAATCCCGGTCGCGCCGACCCGGGCGGAATCGATTTCGGGCCGGGTCTCGAGGTAATCCAGCGCCCGCATGGCGTTCCAGACTTCCACGCCGGCCGGCGTGTAGCCCATGGAGATCCAATCCCAGCGATTCAGTTTGTTCGTACCGGGGTGGATCCCGGGAATCTCGCCATAGCCGAGCGGATCCACCACCAGCAGCGCGAAACCGTTGGCCGGATACCAGAGATAGCGGTCTTGATAACCCGTCTTGGCGCCGTCCAGCGTGGGCCAATGGCCGTTGAGGTACACGATGCAGGGAACCGGCTCCGACGGCCCGCGCGGCAAATACAAATTGGCGGTGACGAACAGGTCCGGCACGCTTTCGAAGACGATTTTTTCGATCCGGTACGCCG
>RZYG01000303.1 GCA_009930415.1 Spartobacteria bacterium
TCGGTGAAGAAACCCTGGTCGCCGAGGGAACCGAACACTTCGTCGGTGGAGACGTGGTGGAAGACCTTGATTTGCGAAGCGTGCTCGCGCGCGGCCTGCAGGAGGGTATAGGTGCCGAAGATGTTGGTGCGGACGAATTCGTCGGGGCGGACGATGGAGCGGTCGACGTGGCTTTCGGCGGCGAAATGCGCGATGGCGTCGATCTCGTAGGTCTCGATGATTTCCTTCATCTGGGCGGCGTCGCAGACGTCGGCCTTGACGAAGACGTAGCGGTCGCCGGCGGATTCGGCGACGTCGAGGAGGGAGAGGGGGTTGCCGGCGTAGGTGAGCTTGTCGACGTTGACGATGCGGGCGGGGCAATCGGGCTGCGCGAAGAGCCAGCGGATGAAGTTGACGCCGATGAAACCGGCGCCGCCGGTGACCATCAGATTTTCGAATTGGCGGGCCATGGGATCAGCTCCTGACTTCGGCGAGGAGGGCTTCGCGGTAGCGTTGGACGTACTCGGCGAGGTCTTCGCGCCAGTCTTTCATTTGGTTGAGGTGCGCCTTCTTGAGGTTGGCGTTTTCGAGGATGGAGTTGGCGGGGCGGACGGTGGGGGTGGGGTAGTCCGCGGTGGTGCAGGGGCGGACTTCGCAGTCGAGTTTCATCTGGGAGATGAATTCCTTGGCGAAGTCGTACCACGAGCAGTGGCCTTCGCCCGAGGCGTGGAAGAGCCCGGCGGCGTTGGCTTCGGCGACGGCGAGGATCTGGTGGGCGAGGCGGCGGGACCAGGTGGGCGTGCCGTACTGGTCGGACACGACGCGCAGGCCTTTGCGGGGTTCGTTGACGGCGCGGCGCAGGATGGTCTTGAGGAAGTTGTAGCCGTGGGCGCCGTAGAGCCAGGCGGTGCGCAGGATGGCGTGGCGCGGATCGCGCTCCTGGATCTCGCGTTCGCCGGCGAGCTTGCTCTTGCCGTAGACGCTGGTGGGATTGGGGACGTCGGTCTCGACGTAGGGCTGCGGCACGGGCCGCAGGCCGTCGAAGACGTAGTCGGTGGAGACGTGCACGAGGAAGATGCCGTGGGCCTTGGCGCGGGAGGCGAGCAGGGCCGGGCCGTCGCGGTTGACGTGCCAGGACTTGGCGACGTCGCTCTCGGCGCGGTCGACGGCCGTGTAGGCGGCGCAGTTGACGAGGACGTCGGGCTTCCACAGGTTGAGGATGCCGTCGACGCTGTCGGAGTCGGTGATGTCGAGGTTGGGCAGATCGAGGGCGAGGACTTCGTGCTGGGCGAAGACTTCGCGGCAATCCCAGCCGAGCTGGCCCAGTCCGCCGGTGACGAGGATTTTCATGGGAGGCCTTTCTGTTCGAGAGATAAGAAGTCAGGGGACAGGAGACAGGAGACAGAGGGGAGAAGGCAGGGGCTGGAGATTGGGGAAATCAATTTTCAATATCCAATTTTCAATATCCAACGTTCAAATGGGAATTTTGGGGTTGCGGGTTGCAAGTTACAGGTTGCAGGTTGAAGGTTGAAGGTTCATGAGGGCGGGGTTCGCCAGCGGGCGAGGCAGGCGGTGAGGCGGGGGTCCAAGACGGTTTTGGCCTGGTTGAGGATGTACAAATGGATGCCGGGGGCGCCATGGGCGATCAGGCCGTCGATTTGCTCGACGAGCCAGGCGATGCCGGCGGACCGGGCGGCGGCGGGGTCGGGCGCGGCCAGCGCGGCGCGCAGCGCGGCGGGCGCGGTGGCGCGGCTGAAGGCGAGCGCGCGGTCGAGCTGCGCGGGCGAGGCGACGGGCATGAGGCCGGGCAAAATGGGCGCCCGGATGCCGGCGGCGCGCGCGGCGTCGAGGAACCGGAAGTAGGCGGCGTTGTCGAAGAAGAGCTGGGTGTTGACGTAGTCCGCGCCGGCGTCGAGCTTGGCCTTGAGGTGGCGCAGGTCGGTGGCGAGGTCGGGCGCTTCGGGATGGGTTTCGGGATAGCCGGCGACGCCGCAGCAGATTTCGGGATGGCGCGCCTTGATCAGCGCGACGAGGTCGGCCGCGTGGGCGAGGCCGTCGGGGGCGGGGGTGAATTCGGTTTCGCCGCGCGGCGGATCGCCGCGCAGGGCCATGACGTTGCGGATGCCGGAGGCGTGGATGCGGTCGATCTGCGCGACGAGGTCGGCGCGCGAGGCGCCGACGCAGGTCAGGTGGGCGACGACGGGCGTGAAGCCCATGCGCGCGAGCAGTTCCCAGGCGGCGAAGGAGAATTCGCGCGACGAGCCGCCGGCGCCGTAGGTGCAGGTGACGAAATCGGGCCGGACGGGACGCATGCGCTCGACGGAGCCGCCGAGGATGCCGAAGCCGAGGGGGTCCTTGGGCGGATAGAATTCCAGCGAGAGCGTCGGCTGGCGCCGCGCCGCAAGCAGGTCCCGAATGGTCGCCGGGGTCATGGCCGCCAACCATAGCGAAAGAGCGGGGCGGGAGGCACGACTTTTTTCCAGGAGAAGGGGGGGGGAGTCAGAGAGCCGAGGTCAGAGATCCGAGATCCGAGATCCGAGGTCCGAGATCCGAGGTCGGAGGTCCGGAA
>RZYG01000304.1 GCA_009930415.1 Spartobacteria bacterium
TTCCGCCGAATCGCAGATCACCGGCACGCCGTGGCAGTCGCAGATCGCCCGGATCCGCGGCAGATCGCACGGCAGGCCGTAGAGATCGGTCGGGATCACCGCTTTCGGCAGCTTGCCGCGCTTGGCACCTTCGGCCAGCGCCTGCTCCAGCAACGTCGGATCCATGTTCCAGGTCGCTTCGTCGCAGTCGACGAACGCCAGCGTCGCGCGTTCGAACGTCGCGGGCGTCACGCTGCCGATGAACGTCAGCGTGGAGGCCAGGATTTCGTCGCCGGGCTGCACGCCCAGATGCCGCAGCGCCAGATGCGTCGCCGCCGTGCCGCTGGCCAGCGCCAGGCAGTGCGGCAGGCCAACGACGGCGGCGAATTCCCGCTCGAACGCATCCACCATCGGCCCCAGCGGCGCGATGTAGTTCGACGCGAAGGCCTGCTGCACGAATTCGGGCTCGTGCCCGCCCATGTGCGGCGGCGACAGGAACAATCTCGGGTTCTGGCTCATGGGATATCCTTTTCCGACGCTAGTACCGCACGGCTTCCCGTTCCAAGCGAGCGGAAAATTCGCCGTAGCGCAGCCCCAAACGCAAATCCCACCCCAGCCGCCGCGTCAATCCGGGCCAGACCGTCGCGAAGACGTAGCCCAGATCGCGCCAGAAATTCCCGGCCTCCAGATACTCGCGGTTGAGGCGCACTTTTTCGGGATAGACCACCGCGTCGTTGAAGGCCTGCGGGTTTTTCGCCAAGGCCAGCAGGTGCTCTTCGTCGCGGAACAGCAGCGTGGCCGGTCCGGTGATGCCGGGACGCAGCTCGAGGATCCGGCGGTCGTCGCCTTGCAGCCGATCCGCGTAGCCCGGCACGTCGGGCCGCGGTCCCACGAACGACATCCGGCCCGCCAGCACGTTCCACAGTTGCGGCAGCTCGTCCAGCTTCCACCGGCGCAGCCAGCGCCCCAGCGGCGTCACCCGCGCGTCCGCCGCCGTCGTCACGGTGCCCTGCGCCTGCGCGCCCGCGCCCATGGTCCGGAACTTCGCGCAGCGGAAAATCCGGCCCTGCCGCCCCACCCGCTCCTGGATGAACAGCGCCGGCCCGGGCGACGTCGCCCGCACCAGAACCGCCAAGACCAGCATCAGCGGCGACAGCACGACCAGCCCCGCCAGCGCGGCGGCGAAATCGAACAGGCGTTTCGGAATGGCCCAGCTGTTCCGCATGTTCCGCTCAGCCCGGCAGCGCGTGCGCCGGCCAGTCCGGCCGCTCCGCGATCTGGATCGCCAACTGGGTTTCGAATTCCCGCAGCATCCGCCGGAATTTGCCCTCGAATCCCCGCCGCCCCAATCCTTGGTGCAGGCGCGTTTTCAGCGGCAACGGATAGCCCAGATGGGCAAATTCGTCCGGATCGAATTCGTACGGATGGCAGTAGGCCATGAAGACCTCGCCCGCCAACACCGCCCGCTCGACCACCCAGCGGATGGCCGGGAACGGCAACAAACGGTGATAGCCCCCGCCCGCCACGGGGTATTTCCGTCCCAGCACCGGCAGCGTCGCCACCGGCAATTCCACCAGGCTCAAGCCGCCCGCCAGCGCCAGGCGCACGGGCTGGGCCGGAAAATCAGGCACGCCGAACCGCGCCAGCACCGCCGGATTGATGCTCGCGTCGTAGGCGAACCCTTCCTCCGCCAGCACGTCGAATGCCCACAGCGACCCCTTGACGATCGAGAAATCCGGCGCGCGGTAGCCCTTCACCGCCGCGCCCGTCAGGTTTTCCAACTGCCCTTTGGAGCGACGGACGTCCTCCCGGAACTGCGTCGGCGTCAGCCGGAACACGTCCACGTGCCCGTAGCCGTGCGAGGCCACCTCGTGGCCCTCCGCCGCGATCCGCTTCGCGCACTCCGGAAATTTTTCCGCGAACTTGCCCAGCACGAAACAGGTCGCCTGGACTTTTTCCTCCGCCAGCACGTCGAGCACGCGCTCCATGTTGGAGCCCGCGCGATCCGAAATCGGCATCTCCGTATCGAGGGTGGATTGCGCCCAATCCTCGACGTCCACTGTGCAAACCAACGGCATGCGCCTACTCCTGCCATTCCAAATCGACCGTATGCCCGCCGCGCACCGCAACCAGCACCGTGGTCCGGCCGCCGTTCGCCAGCTCCAGATCCACCGGCACGCGCGCGAAATCCGCGTCGCTGCGGTTCTCGATCCGGAGCCGCGCGCCGTCCAGCGCGACCGCCACGCGGCGCGTCTTCGGGCTCAACACCTCGCGCCAATACTTGCCGACCCCGAACAGCGTGTCGATGGCAAATTCGCCGCGGCAATCCGCCAGGACGCTTCGCAGCAGGTGCTCCGTGAAGCGCCCGCAGGCCGGGCCTTCCCACTGACGCATGTGCTGGTGGCACATGAAGACCATCGGCAATCCCAGGCGGCTGGAGCGATGCAGCCAGAACCGCAGCATCGCGAAATGATGGACGTGCTGCGGGTCGGGCGGATAGCGCGAGGTCAGCTCGACGGCATCCGTCCCGCCCGGATGGTGCGGCGGCGGCTGGAACA
>RZYG01000074.1 GCA_009930415.1 Spartobacteria bacterium
CCTGCCCACCATGACCAACCAGACCGCCTCGCTCTACACCCCCGCCGAATGGTTGACCGCCCGCACTGCAACAGTGCGGTAGCTCTTCGGACGCTTACAGGGAACTGACGCCGGCGGCAACTATTTCCAAAATGGAAACAACTGCCGCCGACGCCCGCGACGATGCCGTCCCCGCCGTCTTCGAAGACACCCCCGCCGAACCCGCCGCCGAATAGCGCCCCGCTTCGCCGACCCCGTTTTCCTGCCCGCTCGGCCCGTTGCGCCATAAGGAGAACCTATTCCTTAACGTGAAGCTCGATGAACTCCTGTCCAAATAACGTGTCGATGATTTCGACGTGTGGCTAAAACATGTCGGAATATACCCGGAATGGCGACATATGGTCGGGAAGGGTCGATGGCATCGAAATGTGTGTCCCATGAAGACAAAGCCGGGAAGCGGGGTATTTAATGGGGAACGGAGAATGGCTGGCGTTCCCGCCCAATTCCTGCTAAATTCAGTTTTGTTTGAAAGGACGCCCCAACATCCCGGGAGCAATGAATTTGGTCGTTTGATCTGCAACAACATGCTCTGCAATAAAGAAATGAAACTATTTGCTTGCAAAAGCGGTATCAATTGATACTTTCATGAGCAGAATTACCGAGCAACCGATTCCGGCCGCATGGCGAAAAGCCGTCGTCAAGGTGCTTCGAAGCGGCGACAAGACTCGAATTCTCAGCACGGTAGAGTCGAGAAATGATTGGGAAAGCACGTTTCCGGAAAGCTGGTGGCATGACCGCCCTGAAGCCATGGCCCGGGCTTTGGATGTCGACGGCATTCTCGGAAAACACGTCACGGACATGGATCCGCCCTGCGACGCCTATGCGTTTTGGTTCCACTACGACAACCGACAGATGTACGGAAAAATCGGGCTCTTGCCCAATGGCGCCATAGTCATCATCTTTTCGAGCCACGTTCCGCGAAAAGGGAAGAAATTATGAAGAAACGGAAAACCCCGCCTGTCCCGGGTTGGATGGCCATCACCACGAAGCAGCCGGTGTTCATACCCAATGCCACCGGCGACGGCGTTGCCGAAACCGTCATGCAGGAGGTTCCCGCCTGGAAGGATCCCAAGACGGGCCAAATCTATCTGGATGGAACGGCCCATGAGATTCTGGACGCGGTCAAAGCGCGGCACCTCGGAATTCTGCTGCCGGAGCAATTGCGGGATTTGCGGAATTCCATCGGGATGACCCAAAAGAAGATGGCCGAATTGCTCCAGTTGGGAGAAAAGACCTGGACCCGCTGGGAAACCGGTGCGGAGCGGCCGTCCCGATCCATGAATCTTCTCCTGTGCGCCCTCCACGAGGGTAAAATCGACGTCGGCTATCTCCGTTCCAAGCGGCAGATGCCGGCGCTGGATCGGCCGGCGATGGGCGCCCCTGTCGAAGCTGCGATCCCGGCGAAGATCGGCGTGGCGGAAACTCCGGCGAACTACGGCAAATAAACCGCCCATGCCGAGGCTTTCTTCGCTGGCCTAACCGCCAGCTGCTCGTCTGATTGCGTCCTGCCGTTCAGGGTAGGGAGGGTTGGCCCAACCCGCCGCGCGTCGTTGTAGCCGACCTCGCCGAGGCCGCGGCTGCTTCCAGATGCGGCAAATCGCGGCTCGAGACTTTTCGACACCGAAAATCGCAAAAAACCGGCCCAAAACTGAAAAAAACGGCCTCGAAACGTCATTTTTCGCGATTTCGGGGCCCAAAACGATGATTTTCGCGGTTTGGGAGGCCTTTGAGACCTCAAAACCGCCAAAAAGGGCCAAAAATCGCGGTAATTTTCTCTTGCGCAATACTGAACCGCCGTTCATTATCCGCGCGTAGGTGAAAATTGGGCTTGGGCAGACTGCCGTGCAAAAAATTCTGAGAAAAACGCCTTAGCCATGGCCATCAATTCAGCCATCGAATGGACGGAATCGACGTGGAACCCGGTGACGGGCTGCACGAAGATCAGCGCGGGGTGCGCGCACTGCTATGCCGAGCGCATGGCGAAGCGCCTGCACGCCATGGGCCAGCCGAACTACCGCAACGGATTCGACGTGACCTGCCACCCCGACGCGCTCGAATTGCCGCTGAAGTGGAAGAAATCGCAGATGATTTTCGTGAACTCCATGAGCGACCTGTTCCACAAGGCAGTGCCCGCGGCGTTCATCGAAGAAATATTCTTCACCATGAACCAGGCCCGGTGGCACACGTTCCAGATTCTGACCAAACGCGCGGACCGGCTGCGCCAACTGGCCCCCCGCCTGAAATGGACGCCGAACGTCTGGATGGGCGTCACCGTCGAGAACGACAAGCACGTGGACCGGATCGATCGGCTGCGCGAAGTCCCGGCGGCCGTGCGGTTCCTCTCGTTGGAGCCGCTGCTGGGACCGCTGCCCGAACTGGATTTGACCCGCATCGATTGGGTCATCGTGGGCGGCGAATCCGGACCGGGCGCCCGGCCCATGGATCCCGCGTGGGCGATCGACTTGCGCGACCAGTGCCTCCATGCCGGCGTGGCCTTTTTCTTCAAGCAGTGGGGCGGCGTCCAAAAGAAAAAGGCCGGCCGCCTGCTCGAAAAACGCATCTGGGACCAGATGCCGCGCGAGGCGGCTTTGTCATAGCCTTCAAAAACGCGACTCCATCTGGTAACCCGCGCAACTGGAAGGCGGCTTGGAAATCTAGGTGTTCCTGTTCATCGCCACCGGCGAGACCCTCTTGCTCGACACCAAAATCCACAAATATGCCAGAAGTGACGGCCAATAGCGCCGATGTTGTTGTCGTAACTATCTTATCAGGTTAAAGATACAATCGCACGCGGCCAAGATTGCGCGGAAATATAATTTTGCAAAATGTCGTATATATCTATATATTACGACGCGATGACAACAAAACATCAAAATATGATTTGCAATTTTGGCGGAAGTGTGGTTAACTGTTGCTCGACAATAAGGGCGGAGCCGGCTGGAACCGACTCCGCCCGAGATGAGAAACCGATGGCTCTCATCCCTGTCAACGATGACACGCCAAGGATAGGCGAGCAGCGGCTGGTTGTCAATCGCCGTCGGGGAAAGGAAAGGTAAAGTCTATGGCTTTTACACAAGAAACCGTGACGGCTGCATTCAAGCGCGCCAAAGGCAAGTGCGAAACTTGCGGTAAACCGCTGGTCGGAAGCAACCGGGGCAAAGACGGGCGCATTGGCGCTTGGGAAGCTCATCACATAACCGCCGTTGAGCGCGGCGGCAGCGATGGGTTGTCCAACTGCAAGATCCTGTGCATTCCCTGTCACAAAAAGACCAAATCGTACGGCGGATAACCGCTGATACAACCCCCGGCGGAGCGATCCGCTCCGCCGGGGCCTAAAATCTCAAGGAGGAAGCGATGAATCCGATGGTGCCCAACAACGAGCTGCCGATGCTGACGACGGCGGCGGCGGGGGAGACGGCGGGACTGCGCCGGCTGGCGGAAGAGACGCGGGTGGCGATCGAGCTGCTGAACTACCAGGTGGGAAGGCTGCCGTCGCCGAACCTGTTGCTGGATCTGCTGCCGTACCAGGAGGCGCGGGGCAGCAGCCGGATCGAAAACATCGTCACGACCAACGACGCGCTGTATCGGGCGCTGGCGTTCGGGGAAGACTCGGAATCCGCCAAGGAAGTCGTGAACTACAAGAAAGCGTTGTTTGCGGGGCTGGACATCCTGCGCGACCGCGGGGTGCTGTCGGTGGGGGACATCGAGGCGATCCACGGGACGCTCGGCGCCAACGCGCCCGGACTGCGCTCCAACCTGCCGGAATTCGAAAACAGCCTGACGCGGCTGGTGCGGGTGAAGAACGGCGCCCGCGAAGTCATCTACACGCCTCCGCACAGCAAACCGCTGTTGCAGCGGCTGCTGCTGGATCTGCTGGAATACGTCTACGACGACGAGATGTATCCGGCCCATCCGCTGATCAAGATCGCGCTGGCGCATCGCCAGTTCGAGCGCATCCACCCGTTCCTGGACGGCAACGGGCGCACGGGGCGCATCCTGAACATCCTGTTTTTGTGCCAGAAAAAGTACCTGGCCCAGCCGGTGCTCTACGCCAGCGGGGAAATCCTGCGGCGGCGGGCGGAGTATTACGCCGCCTTGGCCGTGCCCGAGGAAGAACACGGCGCGGAGCGGTTCGCCGAGTTCATGCTGGAGATTTTCCGGGACACCGCGCGGCGGACGCTGGAGATCGTGAACCGGATCGACGAGCTGACGGCTTATTATGTCGGCGACACGTTCCTGGATCAGCTGAAAGGGAACCGGAACGAGCTACGGAAGGTGATGGAAGCCGTTTTTAGCAAGCCCTATGTGCGCATCGCGGATTTGACGGAACTGCACCGCGAGACGGCGTCGCGGCATTTGAAGCAGTTGGTGGACAAAGGCGTGCTGCGCGAGGAAAAGAGCGGGCGCGACAAAGTGTTCTTGAACGAGGTTTTGCTGGGCATATTCCAGGCGGACGACAAGGAGAACGGACAATGAATCACGCGGACATCCAGGCGAAGGTCAAATTGGTCACGGACATCGCGAACAAGCTGCGCGGGCCGTACACGCCGGAAAAATACGGCAGCGTGATCATTCCGATGGCGCTCCTGCGGCGGTTCGACTGCGTGCTGGCCGACAAGAACGCCAAGATCAAGCCGGTCCTCGCGAAGATGGAGCGGTTGAAGACGGACGACGAGGGCAAGGAGAAAGCCGTGCTGAACGCCTGCGGCGTGCCGTTCTACAACGCCAAATGCGTGACCTTCGAGGATCTGGTGGGCGACAGCGACAACCTGGGCGCCAACTTCCTGGAATTCATCGGCGCGTACTCCAAAAGCATCGCGGAAATCGTCAAGGGCCTGAAATTTCGCGACGAAGTGGAGTTCATGATCAAGAAGGGGCTGCTCTTCGAGGTGGTGAAGGCGTTCTCGACGGTGGATTTCCACCCGGCGACGACCGACGAGTTTTCGATGGGCTACGTCTTCGAGGAAATCATCCGCACCTACAAGGCGAACGCCGAGGCGGGCGACCACTACACCCCGCGCGAAGTGATCGAGCTGTGCGTGGATTTGATGATGGCCGACAAGGTCGAGGAGTTCAAAAACAAGCCCGGCAAGCTCATCCGCGTGTACGACGGCTGCTGCGGCACCGGCGGCATGCTGACCGTGGCCAAGCGGAAACTGAAAGAGAAGCTGGGCACGGACGAGAACGTCCGCCTGTTCGGGCAGGACAGCAATCCGGAGTCCTACGCCATCTGCCGCGCGGAAATGCTGATGCTGGGCGACGATCCCCGCAACGTCCACGAAGGCAACACGCTCACCGAGGACAAGCTCAAGGGCGAGAAGTTCGATTTGACGCTGACCAATCCTCCGTTCGGGGTGGAATGGAAGACGGAAAAGGCCCTGGTGGAAACCGAATTCAACGCCAAGTACGGCTCGCGCTTCATGGCCGGCCTGCCGCGCATCAGCGACGGCCAGTTGCTGTTTTTGCAGAACCTGATCGCCAAGACGGACCCGGACGGGCGGATTGCCATCATCCTGAACGGCTCGCCGCTGTTCTCGGGCGATGCCGGCAGCGGCGAGAGCGAAGTGCGCCGCTACGTGCTGGAAAACGACCTGCTGGAGGCCATCGTGGCCCTGCCGGACCAGATGTTCTACAACACCGGCATTTTCACCTACGTCTGGATCCTCTCGAAGAACAAGGCGAAGAAGCGGCGGAAAAAGGTCCAGCTCATCGATGCCACCGGCATGTGGGAGGAACAAAAGCCGAAATCGCTCGGCAACAAGCGCAAGGAAATCACCCCGGAACACCGGAGCGAGATCGTGAAGCTCCATCGGGCCTTCAAAGAGGGTGAAACAGTCAAAATTCTCGCTCCGGAGGACTTTGGATATCGAAAAGTGACCGTCGAACGGCCTTTGCGGGACGAAAAAGGCCAAATTGTCCTCAAAAAAGGCAAAAAACAGGCCGATCCGGCCCTGCGCGACACGGAAAACGTGCCGTTGAAGGAAAACGTCGCCGAATATATCGCCCGCGAGGTGCTGCCGTACGCTCCGGACGCCTGGGTGGACGATGCCAAGACCAAAATCGGCTATGAAATTCCCTTCACCCGCTATTTTTACCGCTACATGCCGCCCCAACCGTCCCGCGACATCCTGAAAGAGGTCGTCGGCATCGAAGAGGGCATCCGCGACACCCTCGCGAGCCTCCTCGGAAGGAACGGCACGCCGTGAAGCCGCGCAAAATGAAGGACAGCGGCATTCCTTGGATCGGGCAGATCCCGGAGGGGTGGAACCCGACCAAAATCAAGTATGACTTTCAAGTGAATGCCGAAAAATTGGCTGAAAACACGGCCGATGATTTTGAATTCAAATATATCGACATTTCCAGCGTCAATGACCTTGGCAAGATCATTTCTCCGCCCAAAATGGAATTTCAGGAGGCACCATCCAGGGCCAGAATGGTCGTTCGCAAGGGCGACGTCATCATTTCGACGGTACGCACATACCTTCGCGCTATAGCCCAGATCGACGAGAATAATCGTTATGTGTGTTCCACCGGTTTTGCCGTTTTGAGGCCCCATGCTGATGTGGATTCTCGTTTTGCATTCTACCAGATGCAAAGCGAAAGCATCATTCAAAGCATCGTCAGCCGCTCTGTCGGGGTGAGCTATCCCGCCATTTCACCATCAGAGTTGGCCGCAACAAGGATTCTGCACCCTAATATAGAAGAGCAGGAACGGATCGCTACTTATCTGGACGGAAAATGCGGGGAGATCGACCGGGTGATCGCGGCGAAGGAGCGGCAGAACGAACTGCTGCAGGCCCAGCGCGCGGCACTCATCAGCGAAACCGTGACGAAGGGGCTCAATCCCAAGGTGAAATTCAAGGACAGCGGCATCGAGTGGATTGGAAAGATCCCGTCGACATGGTGGGTTAAACGACTAAAACATGTTTTGAAAAATGAAAAAGGTGCACTACGGGTCGGCCCCTTTGGGAGCCAATTGCAGGGAGCTGATTTCTCCACAACTGGATTCAGGGTTTATGATCAACGGGCCGTTTTAGACAACGACTTTAAAAATGGGGATAAGTATGTTCTGGAAGACAAATACAACGACTTAAGTGCATTCACTATTGCGGCTGGAGACATATTGCTCACTACCCGTGGCACAATAGGCCGGGTAGCAATTGTGCCGAAAGACGCTGATGAGGGGATCATCCACCCATGCTTAATACGCTTCAGAATTAATGAGGAGGAAGTTGATTCCAGATTCATAGCTTATCTCTTTAATGGTACTACGATTCTTGCCGAGCAATTTTCATACTTTAGCAATGCTACAACCATTGAGGTTATATATTCAGATGTGTTAAAAAATGTGTATATGCCGTGTCCGTCACTGCCTGAGCAGAAGCAAATCGCCGCCTATCTGGACGCCCGCTGCGGCGAGATCGACCGGGTAATGGCGGCGAACGAGGGGATGGTGGCGAAGTTGAAGGCGTACCGAAGCAGCCTGATTTGGGAGGCGGTGACGGGGAAGGTGGCGGTGTAGGCGGAGCTTGCGGGCGCGGGGGGAGGGCTGATAGGATTCGGACCGAAACAGGACGCGGACAACGGGAAGGAATGCGGGCCAGGCGATGTCGCAAGACGATCTGAGAGAAAATCCGTTTCGGGACGAGATCTGCGCCGCGCTGGTGGCGGGGGGCTACGCGGAGGGCCGGAAAGAGGATTACGATTGCGAGCATGCGCTGGACGGGGCGCGGCTGGTGGAGTTCCTGGAGAAGACGCAGGCGGCGGAGCTGGAGAAGTTCCGGGGGGCCTACGGGGCGAAGTGGCGGGAACGCTTGTTGAAGACGTGGGACAACCACGTCGAGAACAACGGGTTGCTCAAGACGCTGAAGGGGTGGGTGGAGGATTACCAAAGCGGGGCGAAGTTCCGCGCGGCGCTGTTTCCCTCGGGCATCGAAGACTTCGGCGCGGGGGCGCTGGAGGGCAACGTGTTTTCCGTCCGGCGGGAATTCGTATACGAGCGGAAGGCGGAGCCGCACCGGGTGGATCTGGCGATTTTCCTCAACGGAATCCCCGTGGCGATGATCGAGCTGAAGAAGCGCACGGCGGGGCAGAGCGCGGGGGTGGAGGGCATGCGGCAATACCGCTGCACGCGCGATCCGCGGGAAAAGGTGTTCGGCTTCGACCGGCGGACGCTGGTCTATCTGGTGCTGGACGAGTTCGAGGCGTTCGCGACGACGCGGCTGGACGGGGCGAACACGAAGTTTCTGCCGTTCAACCGGGGCACGGACGACGGCCGGGCGGGCAATCCCGTTGAAAAGGGCAAGCATCCGTCGCACTACGTCTGGGACGAGATCCTGGAGCGGGGCATGCTGCTGCGGATCATCCGCGACTACCTGTTCATCGACGAAGAAGGAAAGATGATTTTTCCGCGCTACCACCAGTTGGACGCGGTGCTCAAGCTGGAACGGGACGTGCGGGCGCGCGGGGTGGGCGGGCGCTATCTGGTGTGGCACGGCGCGGGCAGCGGCAAGACGAAGACCATCGGATGGCTGGCGTTCCGCCTGAAGAACGTGCCGGGCATCCGGTCGGTGGTCGTGATCAGCGACCGCAAGGTGATCGATTCGCAACTGGCCGGCCAGGCGCTGACGATGGACGGCAAGACGGGCGTGGTGCGGTGGGCGGACGACGGCGCGGAACTGGACGCGTTGCTGGCCGAGGGCGGGCATGTCGTGGTGACGACCTTGCAGAAGTTTCCCCGGATCCTCCAGCGGCTGAAGGAGCGTCCGGCGGAGAAATGCGCGATCCTGATCGACGAGGCGCATTCGTCGATGGCGGGCAAGACGATGTCGAAGCTGTCGGAGACCCTGTCGGGAAAGAGCCTGGTCGAGGCGGCGGAATTGGACGAGGCCTACGAGGAGAAGGAAGACGGCCAGCGCGCCCTGCTGGAACTGGAAGGGCGCATCGTGGCGGCGAAGAACGCGAGCTACGTCGCGTTCACGGCGACGCCGCAGACGCAGACGATGGAGCTGTTCGGCTCGCGGAACGAAAAGGGGAAGGACAGCTTCCACAAATACACGATGCGGCAGGCCATCGAAGAGGAATTCGTGCTGAATCCGATCGCCTGCTACACGGTCTATTCCGACAAGCTCAAGGCGCGGAAGAAAGACGGGGCGGAGGGGGAGTACGACAGCGCCCGGACGGCGGCGGCCATCCTGCGCCACTTGACCGGCACGAAAGAGGTGGTCGAGACCAAAACGGCCATCATGCTGGGCGATTTCCTGGCGCGGCGGAAAAGCTGGCTGGGCGGCGAGGCAAAGGCGATGATCCTGACGGCGTCGCGCAAGCATGCGGTGTCCTACAAGCTGGCCGTGGACCGCTATCTGGAAGCGCACGGGTGCGATTTCAAGGCTGTGGTGGGTTTCACGGGCAGCATCGAGCTGGAGGGGGCGACCTACACCGAGGAAAACATGAATGCCGGCCTGGAGGGGAAGGATCTGCGGCAGATCATCCAGAAGGATCCGCGCGCGCGGATTCTCGTCGTGGCCGACAAGCTGCAAACGGGCTTCGACGAAGACCGCCTGTGCGTGATGTACGTGGACAAGAAGCTGACCGGCAAGGTGAAGGCCGTGCAGACGATTTCGCGCCTGAACCGCCCGCGCGCGGGCAAGCGGACCTTCGTCATGGATTTCGTGAACGAGGCGCAGGACATCCGCAAGGCCTTCGAGTTCTACTACGGCGGCAAGCTCTGGCTGCCGGCTGAAAACGAGACCGATCCGAACGTTTTATTCCAGAAGCGCGACCAGTTGCTGGAATTCGGCGTGTTCACGCAGGCGGAGGCGGAGCGGGCCTTTGGATTCATCGCCGCGAAGGAAAAGCATGCGGCGGATCTGAGCGCGGCTTTCGCCGAAATGCGGGCGCGCTATTTCCGGTTGCCCGCGACGCCGAAAGACGACCGCCAAGCGCAGTTTCTCGCGGAGGCGGGCAGCTTCGTGTCGCTGTTCTACTACGTTTCGACGGTCTACGAGCGTTGGAACGAGGAGATGAAGCGCCTGGCGGCATTTCTGGACGCCTTGCGGAACGTGCTGGCGACGGAACGCTCCGCGGAGCCGATCCGGCCGGAAGAATTGGCGGAACTGGTCAAGTTCACCACCAAGAAGGTGAAGCACGAAATGAACCTGCTGCCGATGGTGGTCGAGCAAGAGCTGCCCGCCGTGCCCACCGCGGTGACGGTCGCCGAACCGGCGGTGTCCGGCCTGGACGAGATCATCCAGCGGATCAACGCCAAGTACGGTTACGAGGGGGCCCGGGACGCGGTTGAATCCATCGTGGCGGAATTGGCCGGCGACGACCGGCTGGTCATGAACGTGCGCCATAGCGCGCCGAATGCCTACGAGGCCGAGACGATGGACCGCCTGAACGACATTTGCGTGAACGGCATGCTGTCGTCAGAGGGCGCGCGGGAACGGTTCTATGCCGAATTGAGCAAGGACAAGGATTTCCTGCGGGACCTGGCGGCGGCGGTCATCCGCCGCATCCAGCACGGCCCGCCGGCCGTTTAAGGTGCATCAAGCGCGCGGCAAGGGGGGGATCAATCCCTGCTGGTAGCGTTGTCTAGATAATCGAGGATTCTCCGATTGGTATATTTGCCGGCCAGCTCGAACAGATGCATGCTGCGCACGTATTCAACGATTTCGCCGGTTGAGAATGGTGGGGTTTCCTGATCTTCGCAATCGACTTGCCAGTTGATGCCTTCGGTTGTTTGGAGCCATATGGCGATCATCTCGTATTGTTCCAGCTTTTCGACGTGGGCAAGAATGATGGCATCAATCGTATCCTCATAGGAGTCCCACAAGACGGATTGCTCATATTGGATTTGGACGCAAACCTCTTCCCACGTGTTTTTGAGGCCCGTGTCGTTCGCCGAGCGCGAGAGAATTGGTCATTTTCCGAAGCGCGCGAGCGGTTTTTCGGGCAATGGCGGTCGACACCTTCAGGGCCAAAGCGCGCACAACCTGTTCTTCGACATTCAAGCTAGCTTCTCAGCGCGTCGAGGGGGACCCAGTCGCCGGGGGCGCGTTCGAAGGTCCAGAAGGACCAGCCGTTGCAGGTAGGGCGCTTGCAGGCGGCGGCGGCGGCGAGGGAAGGGGAGTTGTAGAGCTTGCCGGCGAAGCGGATGGTGCCGTCGCGCCGGACGGTGGCCTTGATCATCTTGCCCTTGAAAGGGGCGCGGATGGGGAATGCCTTGGTAACGAATTTGGCGAGGGGCGGGGTGCGGCCGTCCGTTTTCTTGGGGGCGGCCTTGCGGCGGGAGGTTTTGCGCGCGCCGACGAGGCCTTTGATCTCTTCGTTGCAGCAACACAAAAAGCGGCTCAAAATGTCCTCGGACTTGGCGAACTTGCCCTTCTGTTTGTTCCCCTCCGGCATCACGGTGCGCAGAATCAGCGCTTCCAATTCGCGCAGGTGCTGGTCGCCGATGGTCAGATAGACCGAAAAACTGTCCCAGGAGTCGGCGTGGCGGTCGCGCAGGTGTTGCTTCAAACGGATGCGCAAGTCGGTCGCAAGGCCCACGTAATAAAGCCGGTCGCGCCGATACAGCGCATAAATCCCATGCCGGCCGCGCACGAATTGGCGGATGATGTTCTGGTATTCCTCGAGGGCCGCGCGGGAGATGTTTTCGAGGTGCTGGCAAACGAGCTGGGCGTTGCGTTTCATGGCGGAAAAGCAGTCTAGCGCGCCGCGCGGGACCTGGAAAGGGGGAAATCGCAACCGCCAAGGGGGGGCGGCCCGCTTTGCCGACTTGGCATTCCGGGCGCAAACGCGCTAATGTCTTTCGCGATGCCCGTGGAGAGATGGCGGAGTGGCCTATCGCGCCGGTCTTGAAAACCGGATCCCGCGCAAGCGGGACGGGGGTTCGAATCCCTCTCTCTCCGCCATTCGACGCGCTCACAGGCCGTGGGGGAGCTGAG
>RZYG01000305.1 GCA_009930415.1 Spartobacteria bacterium
ATCCGCGGCGAATGGAGCACCTCTGGCATTACGGCTGGGGCGTCGCCTTCCGGCATCCCGAGGGTTTTCTGGTCGAAGCCAACCACCGCTTCTTTCCCCCGCACTATCCTTGGCCGCGCCGACTTCGCATGGCGGGAGCGAACGGCTTTGCGTTCCAGTCTCTCGACGCGGCCGCCGTGCGCGCGCCCACGCCCGCCTTGCACCTCCTACTGAGCTGCGAACACGCCATCTGGCACGGCTGGGCCCGGCTGGCATGGATCGCGGACATCGCCGGCCTGCTGGCGCGGCATCCGGACGTCTTTCCCCAGGCGATGGCGCTGGCGCGGGGGTGTCCCTTCGCCGAACGGGCGTTGACCGTCGGCTGCGCCGTCGCCGATGCGCTCTTCGGGCCCGGCCTCGGTCCTGTCGGTCGGATGTTCCCCGACGTCGTCGCCCACGCCGCCGCGCGGCTCGGCGGCCAGACCCGAGGCATGAACGCCGGCGAACTGCGGAAATTCCACGAACGATTCATGACGCGCGGCGAAATCCTCGCCTACCGCTTGCGCCGCACCCTCACTCCCGGCGACGGCGATTTCCAGCGGCTCTCCCTGCCTCCCGCGCTCCGCGGGCTGTACTGGCTGTTCCGTCCGGCGCGCGGCGTGCGGTTCGCCTCCTGAGGACGGTTTAGCGCCAGCCCTTGCGGGCCACCGCAGACCAATCCTCCAGCGCTTGCCCGTCTTCGGCCACGTGCAACAAACCGGCGTCGTCCAACAGATAGGCGGAATCGCGCGCGGTGGTTTGCCGCAAAGCCTCGCCCCCGCCCAGCTGCAGGAAGACGAACCGCATGACGTTGGCCATGCTCCGATGGGGATACGCCGGCGGCGCCGGATCGGTTCCCCAGCGAATGGCCAGCAGCGCGTCGTGGCAATCCTTCACAAGCCGCTCGGCCGGGATGCCGTCTTCGCGCTTCGTCGCCGCGAATCCGCGCCGGGAAGTTCGGTAGCTTTGAGCCCCGTGGTCGCCGGCCAACACGACGATGCCCTGCGGATCGCGCGCGGCGATCTGGCGGCAGAGCGCCTCGATCGCGGCGTTTTCCCGCGCGACGGTCTCGACGTAGCGCGCCACGAACGCGGCCCGGTCGGTTCGGTAATCGTAGCCGTCCGCCGAGTGTTCCGCCCCCAGTTTGGCGAAAAAGAACGTCGGGCGCTCCAACGGCCAGCGCGCGAGGGTTTCGGCAATCTGGCGCGGGTAGTCCGGCACCACGGTTTCCGGCTCGCGCCCGATGAAGCGCGGCAAGCTGGCCTTGAGCGGCGCGAAAGGCCACGACCGGTCCAGCAAGGAGTAGTCCACCAGGCCCGCGCCGGGCCGATAGTAGTAATCCGTCGGCAGCAGATAGACGACGTCGTAGCCGTTCCGCTTCAGGATGCGCAGAACGGGATTGTAGTAGGTGCCGCTGCCCGAGAGGAAACCGCGGGCGTAGAGGGAATCGTGGTTGCCGAACGCGCCCGCCGCATAGTGGTGCCCCATCTGAAAGAACGATTGGAGGCTGGTCATGGTGAACGAATAGTTCGCCAGCACGTCTTCCGCGACGACAAACCCGTTCGCGCCGAGAAACTCCCGGAACTCCGCGTTGTCGAACCCGTACAGCTCCCGCATCGCGCCGAAGCCGTGGTAGGACTCCAGGCAGATCAAATAGACGTTCGGCGTGCGGGCCAGTTCCACCTGCTCGTAGACGGCGACGTCTTCCGCCGAAACCAAATCGTCGCCGCGCGCCGACGTGGCCCTCACGGCGACGGCCGCCTGGCCGGCGCGGAAGGCCAGCAGGAGCAGCAGCAGCAGACAGGTCCGTTTGGCGCCCAATCGCGCCGCCACGGCCCAATACGCCAGGAACAGCGCCGCCACGGCGGCGACCGCCCCCCACCGCGGCAGACCGAAATCCAGCCGCAGCTCCGTCATGTTCGCGTCGAACAGGAAAACGGACAACACCAGCGCCGCCGCGCCGGTGAACGCCAGCCGGGCCCGGCGCTCGCCGATTCCAGCCACCCGCAACGCCCCGGCCGCCAGCGCGAAGACGCCGCTCGTTGCCGCCAGCACCGCCGCAAACGACCACGCCAGCTGCGCCGGCGCGAAGAGCTGGAAATTGCGCAGCATGTTTGCCGCAAACGGCGCAATCCCCGCCAGCGTCACCAGCCCCCAGGCCCAGCCCCAGCCATTTTTCGGCCTAGCGCGCATCGGCCAGTTCCGCTACCAGTTCCACCAGAGGTCGCGAACATTCGGTCCAGGAAAACCGCGCGGCGTTCGCCCGCGCCGCGGCCGAAAGCCGCCGCCACTCCGACCCGTCCGCCAGCAGCGTCCGCAGCGCGGCGGCGACGCCGGAGACGTCGTCGGGATCGCGGTAGCAGCCGCCCGCGCCGCAGATTTCGGGAATGGCGCAGACCGCCGAACTCACGACCGGCGTGCCAAACAGTTGGGCCTCGATGGCGGGGATGCCGAACGACTCGCAACGGCTCATCAGGCAGAAGACGCGCGACTCGGCATAGAGGCGGTCGAG
>RZYG01000306.1 GCA_009930415.1 Spartobacteria bacterium
TTCGCGGGCTTCGGCCTTGGCCTTGGCGAGTTCGGCGGCGCGGGCCTTGCGTTCCTCGGCTTCGACCTTGGCGCGGGCGGCGGCGGCGGCTTCTTCGGCGGCGCGCTTGCGGGCTTCTTCGGCGGCGACCTTGGAATACTCGGAAAGGGCCTGCTGGATGGTGATGCCGACGAGATCGGCGATCAGCTTGATGCCGCGGATGGCGTCGTCGTTGGCCGGGATCGGGTAGTCGATCGGGTCGGGGTTGACGTTGGCGTCCACGAGGGCGATGACCGGGATGTTGAGGCGGTTGGCCTCGGCCACGGCGATGGCTTCGCAGTTGACGTCCACGACGAACAGCGCGCCGGGGTTGCCCTGCATGTCGGCGATGCCGCTGAGGTTGTACTGGAGCTTCTCGAGCTCGTGGCGGACCTTGGCGATTTCCTTCTTCGGCAGGGCGTTGATGGAGCCGTCCTTTTCCATCTGCTCGATCTCGCGCATGCGGGCGATGGATTTGCGGAGGGTCTCGATGTTGGTCAGCGTGCCGCCGAGCCAGCGGTTGACCACGAAGGGCTGCTGGGTCTGGGTCGCGACGGCCTTGAGGGATTCCTGCGCCTGCTTCTTGGTGCCGACGAAGAGGATCTGGCGGCCGCGGGCGACGGTGTCGTAGATGAACTGGCGGGCCTTCTGGAGGCCGTCGAGGGTCTGCTCGAGGTCGATGATGTAGATGCCGTTCTTCTGGCCGAACAGATACTTGCGCATCTTGGGGTTCCAGCGCTTGGTCCGGTGGCCGAAATGCAGGCCGGCTTCGAGCAGGTCCTGGATGCTGACGTCCTGGCGGACGTTGGGGGTCGTCATGGTGACCATGATGGTTTTCCTCTCTTGGGGCTTGTTCCGGCCTTCTTTTTCTTCGGCCGGAAAATCCGCTTTTGCCGCCGGCGGAGGACCGCCGACGAACTTCGCTTCCGGTTTTGCACACGCAAAACTCGCGGCGGAATCTACGGAAGCCCCCCGGGGAATGCAAGGGTTATTTGGGGAATTTTCGGGGGGCATTTGCGATCGGTGGAGGGCGGCGGGTTGGGCCAACCCGCCCTACCTGGGAATCCGGACGGTTCGGACGTTCTTGGTTTCTTTGTGGCCGGCCCCGGTGGGGCCGGGGCTGTTTTTCGTCCAGCCGGCCTCAACGAGGCCAGCTACAGGAAAACAAGCGGCGGGTTGGGCCCGCCTACGCCAAGGCTTCGGTGGGCAGGCCAACCCGCCCTACCTGAAAATCCGCGGCGGGGGTTGACGTGGGCGGGCGTTATAACTATCGTAATAACACCATGAAGACCAAACTGCGCAAGATCGGCAATTCGTACGGGATCATCCTGCCCAAGGAGGCGCTGCACGTGCTTCAGGTCAAGGAGGGCGACGTGCTCTATCTGACCGACGCGGCGGAAGCCTCGGTGCGGATCACGCCCGGGCGGCCGGGGTTCGAGGACATGATGGCGATTGCCCGCGGCGGCATGCGGAAATATCGGAACGCCTTGCGCGAACTGGCGAAATGAAAGAGCCGGTCTGGCTGACGCGCGAGGTCGTGCTCGCGATCCAGGAAGAGCTGCTGGGGCGCTTCGGCGGGCTGCCGGGCGTGCGCGACGCGGCGTTGCTGGATTCGGCCGTGAACCGGCCCCGGCAACTTTTCGCCTATGGCGAGCCCGACGGATTTGCTTTGGCCGCGGCCGTGGCCGACGGAATCGTTCGCAACCATCCGTTTCTGGATGGGAACAAGCGGGCGGGTTTCATGGCGGCCTACGTGTTTCTCGGCGCGAACGGGCACGAGATCGAGGCCGCCGAGGAAGACGTGGTCGTGCGCACGCTGGCGCTGGCGGCCGGCGCGATCGGCGCGGCGGAATACGCGCGCTGGCTGCGGGCCGCGACGGCGCGCCCCCCGGCCGCCGCCGGGGCCAAACCCGTCCGGAAGCCCCGCCGGCGGGCCTGAGGCGGGCGCCCGGCGGGCGCATCTGCGATCCGGTGCAATGCGAGTTCCCGGCCCCGCCCGCCCAGATCGCGGACCTGATTCACCCACGGGACAAGCCCGTGGGGGTCTTCTCGTTGGATATTGGATATTCCTTGTTGGACATTGGATATTGAGTTCCCGCTGGTAGCGGAACTGATTCACCCACGGGGCCAGACTACGCCAAGGCTTCCGCCTACGCATGAAGCTTCGGCGGACAAGTCGTTCGGCAAGCAAGCCCGTGGGGGTCTTCTCGCACGGCCGGCCGCAGGGCTCGGCTTGACGGGAAAAGGGCGGGGGCGTATGGTGGCGCGCTATTTGATACCCCTTTATTTGAAAGGAACCGTCCCCCATGAAAGTTGCCGTTGAGAATGCCGGTCCGTGCCGGAAACAGATCAAAGTGGAATTCACCGCCGAGGAAATCCAGAAGGAATACGACGAGTCGCTGGCGGTCTATGCCCAGCACGGCAAGGTGAAGGGCTTTCGCCCGGGCAAGGCGCCCGTGGACCTGATCCGGCGGACGTACGACAAGCAGATCCTCGAAA
>RZYG01000307.1 GCA_009930415.1 Spartobacteria bacterium
AAGGATGAACCCCGTCGGCAGGCCGCCGCTGGCGGCGTCGCGCGTGGGCATCGCCCACGACACCGTGACCTGGCCGTTGCCGGAGTTGACGGCCTTGAGATTTACCGGACGGTCCGGCGCGTTGGTGTTGACGATGCCGCTGGCGTAGTAGCCGGCCAGATGCTTGATCAGGCCGCGCGTGGTCGCGCGCGCCAGCCATTCGCGGCCGGCGGGCAGTTTCAGCACCGCGCAATCCAGTTCGTTGTCGTGGAAGGCCACCTCGTTGATGGTGGTGTCCATCTTGAGGAACACGCTGGAGTTGTAGATTTCGCCGTAGGTGCTGCCGTAGAGGTACGAGGTGCGCGTGCTCCAGCTGGGAATCACGCTGTTCGTGCCGGCGCGCAGATCCACGTTGCACTGGCGGGCCAGCGCGGCGGCCAGGTTGGTCTGGGCTTTGTAAAGCGTTGGATAGCCCGACTGGATGCGCGTGTCGTAGAGGCCGATCGCGCCGCGGCCGTCGCCGGTGCCCGCGTTGGAGTGGAAGCCCACGTAGACCCGGCGCCAGCGCGGGGCGTCGTTCGAGCGGCACATGTAGGCCGCCATGCGCGCGGGCTGGCCGATGTTGTCGCTGCGATCGTCGTAGCCGGCCAGGTCGTAGAGGGTGCTGGCCATCCCCTGCCCCAGCGACTTGATGGTCCAGAAGCGGGCCGATTCCAGTTCCTGCTCGAAGCCGGAGATGCCGGCCGTGCCGCGCGACACGTTGCCGCGCCCGTTGCCGAAGCGAATGGCGTCGGCGAAAATATAGGTCCCCGTGTCGCCGGCCAGCACGTGGTTGCCGATATTGACGTAGCCGTTCGTGCCGGCCTCGAAGTGGTAGTTGCCCAGCCAGACCCAGCCGCAGCCGACGTCGCGGTGGTTCACGCGCACGTCCGTCACGCCGCCGGAATGGTACACGCGATAGAGCTGGTTGGCGCGGTCGGAGCCGTGGCGGACCCAGGTATAGACCGGATACTGGCCTGCGGCCGGCAGGGTGGGCCGATACGACGCCCACGACGTCGAGCCGTTGGTGCTGACCGCGGCGTAGCGGTACGGCACCGCGTCGCCCGCGTTGCCGTAGAAAATCGTCTGCGACGAGTTGTACCAAGTGCCGCCGAAGGTGACCCGGCCGCGCGCGGTGGCGTTGGTGTCCATGTTGTCGAGCACCACTTCGTTCGTCTGGTAGCCCACGGGGCGGAACGGGACGACCGTGGCGCCGGCCTTCCACGCGGCCTCCGCGAACCGGTTCATCTGGTCGACGTTGCCCATGTCCTCGTTCACCGCATGCAGCAGCGGACGCTCCGGAATCCACGCGGTCAACGCTTCGTTCGCGCCGAACCCATGGCCCGCGCTGGTGTACACCACCACGTCGGAAAGCGGGCCTTTTGGCTGGGCCGCGGCGACCTGCGGCAGGCCGGTCTCGTCCGGCGTGGGCAGCGGCTCGTCGCCGCCGCCCGTCTCGCCGGTATCGTCGCCTTCTTCGCCGCCCTCGTCTTCCGCGGTTCCGGCCATGGTCCCCTTGGTCAGGATCGTGCCGTTGAAGCCCACCGCGACGAACTGGTCGTCGGCATAGCTGATGCCGCGCATGGTGTTGGTCGTGCCGGACGTTTCCGCCTCCCAGTTCAAGCCGTCCCCGGACGTCCAGATCGAGCCGTTGGCGCCGGCCGCCTTGAAAACGCCCGAGCAGTACGCCGCGCGGTAGAAATAGACGTTGTTGGTGGCGAAGCTCCAGGCCAGGCCGTCCGAAGACCGCAGGATGCGCTGGTTGCCCACCGCCACGTAGTAGCCGTTGCCGTAAATTACGTCGGACAAGTACTGGGTAATGCCCGAAAAGCGCGGCGTCCAACTCACGCCGTCGCTCGAAGTCAAAATCGTGCCCCCTTCTCCGACAACTACAAACAGGGGATACTCCGCAGGCACGCCGTTGGTGTCTCCCATGTTTACAAAATCCATGCCGTAGCCAACGCCTTGCAGAGAGATGTTGGTGACGGCCACCAAGGACCATGTGGTTCCATTCGTCGATCGCACGATGGAATTGCTTCCGCAGGCCACGTAGACGCCGTTGCCATAGGCCACGCCGCGGAACAGCACGTTCGTCGGCGACGTCCGCGCCGTCCAGTTGGTGCCGTCGGGCGAGGTCACGATGGCGCCGCTTTCGCCGACAACGACCCACAGCGGGCCGTCGCCGTTGACGTTCATCAAGAGGCCGCTCTTGCCGCTGCTGCGGGCGGTCCAGTCGATGCCGTTGGTCGAGGTGTAGAGCGCGCCGCCGGCGCCGCTGGCCACGTGCAGGCCGCCGCGGCTGGCCACCCCGTATAAATTCCCCGCGTGCGCCGAAGTCCGCGCCACCCACGGCGACGTCGCCGACGTGCCCCCCGTGTCGCCGGGATCGGGATCGGGCGGCGGCACCGCGTTCGTGCCGAAGCTATCGTCGATGAGGCTCCACAGTTCCGTTTTGCCCGTGCCTTGCGTGAGGTTCCAGATGCCGATGCCGCCCAT
>RZYG01000308.1 GCA_009930415.1 Spartobacteria bacterium
GGCAATGGAGCCGTTGGTGGTCGTGAGGGTCAGGGAACTTTCCGGCGCGGGACTGGCGACGACGTACCGGTCGTTGCCGTCGCCGTTCGGCAGCCCGGTAAAGGCATAGTCGCCGTTGACGTCGGTGGTCTCCGTGCCGATCTGCGTGGTCTCGCCGGCCTCGATGACGCCGTCGCCGTCGTCGTTCCAGAGGTACAGCGTGACGGGCACGCCGGCATAGGGCGATTCGCCCGCGCCGGGGCCGGACGGATTCAGGCCGTTCATCAGGCCGTCGTAGGGCGTCGCGTCGAGGCCGATGGTACCGCTCAGGCTGTTGCTGCCGGCGTAGCGGTAGCCGAAATCGACGTTCAGATCGCAGCCCGTGCAGGGATAGCCGCCGATGGACGTCACGGCGCCGCCGGACATCACGATGTTGGTCGCGTAGTCGTCGAACGTGCCATCCGCCGTCCAGGTATTGACCAGGCCGGCCGGGAAGTCCGCATCGCCCGTATCCACCCCCACCCCGTAGTTGGCGAAGTCCACCAGCCCGCTGAAGCCGTAATAGCCGTCCGCATCGGTCTCGTTGGTGGCGATGGCCACGCCATTGGAGTACAGGATCACCGACACGTACGGAATGCCGAGTTCGCCGTCGTCGCGCACGCCGTTGTCGTTCGCATCGACCCACAAGGTGTCGCCGATGACGCCGCGCGGGGCATAGCCGAAGTCCGCGCCCATGAAGATCTGCGCGGGCGCGAGCCCCCAGCCGCACTGGTCGTCGCAGGGCACCACGTTGAGCGGATCGTCGCAGGCCAGGCCGTCCGACTGCGGATCGGCGGTCTGGTCCGTGCCCGCCAGCGGCCCGCTGGCTGTCTCGACCACGACGACGTAGGGTCCCGGCAGCAGGCCGGAAAAGACGTAGAACCCAGTCGCGTCGGTGGTTTCGGTGGCCACGAGCGACTCGCCTCCGTCGTACAAGCCGTTGCCGTTGGCGTCGGCATAGAGGCGGACTTCCACGCCCGGCACGCCGGGGTCGTTGAAGTCCTGGTCGCCGTTGCGGCCGATATCCCAGAAGACCGTGTCGCCGATCGCGCCGTAGGGCGCGAACCCGAAGTCCGCATCCAGAACCACGTTGCCGCCGCTGATCGCGACGTCGTGCGAAACGGCCGTGCTCGGATAGTAGACGTGGCCGTAGGCGTCGACCGGCAGATCGGCGTCCGCGTCGTCCACCTCGACGCGGTAGGCGCCGTCGGGCAACTGGTCGAACAGATACTTCCCGTTGGCGTCGGTGTTCATGGTCTGCAGGAGCACGTAGGTTCCGTTGCCGTCGAAGTCGGCGTAGAGACGGACCGCGACGTCGGGCAGGCCGGGCTCCTGGGTGCCGAGCTGGACGCCGTTCGCGTCGCGGTCGTACCACACCGTGTCGCCGATCGCGCCGCTGCCGACGGGCTGGAAGCCGAAGTCCTGGTCGAAGTTGTCGGCGTTGACGATCGTCACGACGCTGCGGGCATCCAGCGCGCCCCACGGATCCGCGGTGACGCGATAGCCGGCCGGCAGGTCCGGATCGGCGCGGTCCACCAGCACCAGATAGACGTTCGTCGCGAACAGGTTCGTGAAGACGTAGTAGCCGTTCGTCGTGGTGGCCGTCGTCGCGACGAGCGCATCGGTGGCCGCGTCCACGACGCCATCGCCGTTTGCGTCCTCGTAGAGCCAGACGGTGACGTCGGGAATGCCCTCTTCGGAGGCCGGCTGCTGGGCGCCGTCGCCGTCCCAGTCGTAGAACAGCGTGTCGCCGATCCGGTAGGGCCCAGTGCGGAAATAGCTGAAATCCGCCCGCCCCACCCCGCCCAACGGAACCGTCACGGAGGAATAATTCGTCGTGTTGGTCCCGTCGGTGTCCCACGACGGCGTCCAGTTGCCGTTGCCGAGCATGCCGGTATTCGTCGCGACGTAGACGGTGTAGGTGCCGTTGAAGTTGCCGGTGAAGCGGAAATAGCCGTTGGTGGTCGTGACGTTGGTGGCGATGGACGCGCCCGGACCGCACGGCGACGGGCTGGCGCAGAGATAGACCGTCACGTTGGTCATCCAGTCCTCGCCGGCTTCGCGGTAGGTTTCCCGGCCGCGATCGTAGTCGTGCCAGATGGTGCCTTCGATCGTGCTGGCCAGCGTGTAGCCGAAGTCGGTGGTGAGGTGCAGGTTGTTCGTGCCGTTGGTGTAGACGTTCAGGTAGATGGCCGCCGTGCTGTCGTACGCGCCGCGCTCGTCGTAGGTATTGACGCCGGTGCCGCCCGGCAGGGTCGCCGTCACCACGCGCACCGTGTAGACGCCGGTGGCCGGGATGGACTCGAATAGATACTTGCCGGTCTCGTCCGTCCAGTTGGTGATGGCCAACCCCGCGCCGCGGCCCAAATCGATGCCGGCCGGCGGCGTGATGGAGACGGCCACGTTGGGGACGCCGGGCTCGCCCGCGTCCTGCACGCCGTCGCCGTCCAAATCGCGCCATACGAAATCCCCCACCGTC
>RZYG01000309.1 GCA_009930415.1 Spartobacteria bacterium
GATTCACGTGAAACATCGTCGGGTCCTTTCTGTTGGACCACGACTATGCCCCGCCCTGATCAATCAAGTAAGGAGGTCCCCCGCCACACGCTTACGTCTGGCCTGGGGCCGGAAGGATACGGGCATGAAAAACCCCCGGGCGGCGGGGCCGACCGGGGGCGCAGGGGCGGAAGATCCGCCGCTTATTTGAGGCCCAGCTCGATCATTTTTTCGGCGATTTGGATGGCGTTCTGGGCGGCGCCTTTCCAGATGTTGTCGCCGGAGACGAACAGCGAGAGGCCGTTCTCGACCGAGGTGTCCGGGCGGATGCGGCCGACGAGGGCATCGTACTTGCCCGAGGCGTCGAGCGGGGTTGGGAACACCGACTTGGACAAGTCGTCGACGACCTGCACGCCGGCGGTCGTGGAGAGGATTTCGCGGGCGCGCTCAGGGGAGAGCGGGTGGTGGAACTCGACGTGCAGCGCCATGCTGTGGCCGTTGACGACGGGCACGCGCACGCAGGTGGACGCGACGCGGATGGAGTCGTCGCCGAGGATCTTGCGGGTTTCGCGGCCGAGCTTGGCTTCTTCGCTCGTGTAGCCGGGCAGGTCCTTGGCTTCGGAGCCGATCTGCGCGATGACGTTGAACGCGATCTGCGCGGGATAGACCTCGTGGACGATGGGCTGGCCGGCGGCCCAGGCGCGGACCTGGTTTTCCAGTTCCCGGATGGCGGCGCCGCCGGAGCCGGAGACGGCCTGGTAGGTGCAGCACACGATCCGCTTGATCTTGGCCTCGCGGTGCAGCGCGTAGAGCGGCATCAGCGCGATGGCGGTCGAGCAGTTCGGGTTGGCGATGAAGTTTTGGTGGTTTTTGAGCGCGTCCGGGTTGATTTCCGGAATGCAGAGCGGCACCTTCGGATCCATGCGGAAGTCGTCGCCGTTGTCCACGACGCAGCAACCGACTTCGGCCGCGCCCCAGCCCAGGGTCTTGGAAGCCCCCTTGGCGCCTTCGGTGCCGGCGAAGAACGCGAAATCGTAGCCTTTGAACGACTCGGGTCCGGTGGCGACCTTCACGTCGACCGGCAGGTCGTCGATCATCTCGGTGCGCTCGCGGGTGGCGAACGCCGTCAACTGGGCCAGCGGGAAATTGCGCTTGCGGAGGAGGCGGACGATTTCCGTCCCGACCGCGCCGATGCCGACCATGCACACGTTGTATTTTTTCATTGGATTCTCCTGTGAAACGGGGGCCTTACGGTACCCCGCCGGGGGGATTTGTCAACTGGAAGGGGGCTAGAGCGACGCGGCGACGAGATCGCCGACTTCGGACGTGCCGAGGCCCATGCGCCCGGCGGCGAGGGACTGGATCTTCCCGCCGTTGAGCGCGCCCGTGACGGCCCGATCGACCGCGGCGGCCGCTTCGGTTTCCCCGAGGGTGTCGAGCATCATGCCGCCTGCGGCGATGGCCGCGATGGGGTTGATGACGTTCTTGCCGGTGTATTTCGGGGCGCTGCCGCCCATGCACTCGAACATCGAGACGCCGTCGGGATTGATGTTGCCGCCGGCGGCGACGCCGAGGCCGCCCTGGACGATGGCGGCCAGGTCGGTGATGATGTCGCCGAAGAGGTTTTCGGTCACGACGACGTCGTACCACTCGGGTTGCTTCACGAACCACATCGTGCAGGCGTCCACGTGGTTGTAGTCCTGTTTCACGTCCGGATAGTCGCGGTCGCCCATTTCCTTGTGCGCGCGGACCCAGAGGTCGCCGCAGTGGGTGAGGACGTTGCACTTGTGGACGAGGGTGAGCATTTTCTTGCGGTTGCGCCGGCGGGTGTACTCGTAGGCGTACTTCAGGCAGCGGTCCACGACCGGCCGGCTGTAGACCATGAGCTGCGTGGCGACTTCGAGATCCGTGCCCTTCTGGACGGCGCCGCCCACGCCGGTGTAGATGCCGCCGGTGTTTTCGCGGATGACGACGAAATCGACGTCCTTGGGCTCCTTGTCCTTCAGCGGGCAGTCTTCCTTGCGGTAGAGCTTGACCGGGCGCAGGTTGATGTACTGGTCCAGCGCGAAGCGGGTCTTGAGGAGGATGCCGCACTCGAGGATGCCCGGCTTGACCTCGGGATGGCCGATGGCGCCGAGATAGAGCGCCTGGTGCTTGCGGAATTCCTCGAGGGCGGAATCCGGCAGCGTTTCGCCGGTCTTCAGGTAGCGGTCGCCGCCGAAATCGTAGGGCGTGTAGTTCAGGGAAAAGCCGAATTTCGCCGCGGCGGCGTCGAGGACCTTGACGGCCTCGCGGGTGACTTCGGGGCCGGTCCCGTCGCCGGGAATCAAACCGATGCTGTAGGACTTTTTCATAAGGCCGGCCATTTATAGGGTTTTTCCGGACGGAATCAAGCCCGGAATGGAGAAAAATGCCTCGTCGCGCACGGGCGGCGATGCCAGCCGTCGCAGTGCTGCATCCGGCCCCCGGAGCCGCATCGCACCCTTGCATGTATTATAAT
>RZYG01000310.1 GCA_009930415.1 Spartobacteria bacterium
ACCGGAGAACCGCTCGGTCCTCTCGCTGGCGTGGAACGGCTCGACCGGGACGCTCTTCGCCGGAACCTATGAAGGCGGCGTCTTTGCGCGCCAGGGAGAGGAAGCGTGGCGGAGCGCCTCGGAGGGGCTGCCTCCGGGCTCGATCGTCCAGGCGCTCGCGGTGGCGAAGGACGGGTCGGTGTGGGCGGGGACCCACCGTGACGGCTGCTTCGTCTCGCGGTACGGGGGGCGAGGCTGGGAGTCCTTTCCCGAGGGCGGCGGCAACGGCGTTTCCGTGACGGCGATCGAGCCTTTCAAGGAGGGCGTGGTGATCGGAACCGCATCCGGAGGGCTTTTCTACGCGGAAGCGGCGCTCTCTTCGTGGAGCCCGCTCCTCCCGTTCGAGCCGGTCACGGGGCTCGTGGAACTCGACAAGGGGCACGTCCTCGCGGTCGCGCGCTCGGGAAGGCTGTTCCGCTCCTCCGACGGAGGACGCACGTGGAGAAACGACGGTGAGATCCCCGTCAGCGAAGGGGGCTGCGCGGTCCTGCTGCGGACATCCGACGGCGTGCTGCTCGCCGGGGGCGCGGGCGGCGTGTACCGTTCCGATGGGAGGACGTGGACGAGCTACGGCTTCCCCGCAAAGGCGACCGACCCGAGCGTCATCTCACCTCAGCACGGCGCGCCGGAGCTCGATCCGGTGATTGCAATGGCCGAGAGCGGAGGCAACGTGTTCGCGGCGACGTGGCGGAACGGCCTTCTCCGCTCGCGCGACGGCGGACGGAGCTGGGAGCATACCGAGGGGAACGACGGCGTCTATGAAATCACTCCTTCGCACTCCGTCACGGCGGAGTACAGGTACGTCTACGCGCTGAGTTCGGACGGCGGCCGCGTCGCCATCGCCACCGACCGGGGGTTCTCCGCCTCCGTCGACGGCGGGGAGACCTGGAAGAACTCCTACGTGAACTCCGGGCTCTTCTCCGTCCTCTTCGACCGGGAAGGGACGCTCTGGGGAGTGTCCCGAAACGGCGTCTGGCGCTGCGCACCGGAGGATATGAACGTCGAGGAGTTGGAGATAGAGGGATTCGAGTGGTCGCCGTTCAGCTATTTCACCGACCTCTTCCGCGGAAGCGGCTACGCGGTGTTCGGGGTAAAGGACGACTTGCTGCACCGGCTGCTTCCGAAGGACGGCGGGTACGTCATGGAGAGAGCGTCTCTCTCGAACGTCAAGGTGCTCGCCATGCTTCCCCTTGCGGACGGAGGCATTCTGATGGGGACGTCGAAGGCATTCTATCGCTCGGACGACGGCGGAAGCACGTGGAAGGAGATCGGGCTTCCATGAGCGGCCCGGACTCTTTGAAGAGGAGGCGACTGGTATGAGAGAGCTGTACCGCAGATTCGGCGCGCTTCTGCTGCTTTTTTTGGCCGTGACGTTCTTCCTCGCCGTCCGCGACGACGTGATCCGTCTCTACGCCGTCGACATGGCCGAGGAGTACCGCTCCGCGTATCTTCCCGTGGAGGGGTGGGGGGCGTCCACCGCGATGCGGGGCGTCGTCCGTTCGTCGAAGCGGATTTCCTCCGTCGCCGCGTTCATCGACGCGCATACTGAGGGGCGGCTTGAGGTCGTCGAAGGAAAGAGCTGGGAGGAGATCTTCGCGGGCGTCCTCGCGCCTCCCGAGACGTCGCCCCTGCCGGACAGGAGGGCGAGCGACACCTGGCGGGCCTCCTACTACTTCCTCCCGAAGGAGGACCCCTTCCCGGACGTGTTCCGGGAGATGAAGAGCGCGGATCAAGCCTTCCGTTTCCTGAAGCTCTCCGCACCGTCGGGTCCGCGCTTCATCGGAATGACCGTCCAGGGGCCCGAGGACGCGATGAGCGCGGGCGCGCCGTCGTGGATTCTGTACCCTTTCCGGCGCTTTGCCGCCGTGCCCCTGCTCCTCGCGCTCTTCGTCTACCTCCTCTTCCCGCCGCGAAAGAAGGCGCCCGCGGGCGCGCTGGTGTACCCGAAGTGGTCGTCCTGGATCCTCCCCGACCTGATGGGATTGCTCTTCTCCTGCATCTTCTTCGCGTTTCCGTTCTTCCTGGCGCCGGCGATCTTCGGCAGCGGCAACGTGCTGAACATCGCCGACGGCGGGATCATCCTCACGCTCGTCTTCTGGCTGATGGCGGCGATTTTCGCCTCCATACTCTACTGGTCGGCGAAGTACGCCTCGTTCTCGCTCGAACTGCTTCCCGGCGCCATGATGCTCCGGACGCTCGGCAAGGAACAGCGGATTCCGTACATCGCCATCGAATCCGCCGGTATCGCCGACTACCGCCCTCCCAAGTGGCTGCGGACGACGCTCTTCATCGCATCCCTGGGAAGCTGGCGCATGCTGGGGCACGCGCTGCTCCTCTCCAGCCGGAGCGACTGGGGGATCGAGCTGCGCATGAAGCACGGCGATCCGGTCAAGTTCCTCTGCTCGAACCTGCCGGGCGCGGAGCGGATC
>RZYG01000075.1 GCA_009930415.1 Spartobacteria bacterium
CCGGAAATCCGCGAAGGTAGGGCGACTTGGCCCAAGTCGCCGGGATTCGGGTTCGGACGCGAAAGCCGTCCGCCCGTCAGCTCGCGGCGCCGTCCGATTCCAGCGCTCGCGCGGCGTCGAGGATCTCGTCGCGGCGGCCTTCGTTGGCCAGCAGGCCCTTGAAGGCCGGATTGCGCAACGCAAAGGAAATGCGCGACAGCAGGTGCAGGTGGACGCGGATGTTCGGGGAGAGCGGGGCAAAGAGCACCTTCACCGGTTTGCCGTCCAGCGCGTCGAACGGCACCGGGGCTTCGAGGAAGCACAGGCAGATCGACGGCGTCGCGATTTCCAGCACGGCCGGATTGCGCACGTGCGGCAGCGCCACGCCGTCGCCCACGCCCGTCGATTGCAACTGCTCGCGGGCGATCAAGGCCTGGAGCATGAAGTCGCGCGTGACGGAATCGGGCAGCTTGAGCAGGCCGACCAGCGACTTCAGCACGTCCGGCTTGGTGGCGCCGCTCACGCGGTAATGGATGCCGCCGTCCTGCAGGGCGGTGGCCAAATCGGGCAGGGGCGCATTCTCCGGGTCCTTGGCCAAATCTGCCGCCGAAAAATTGATCCGCTTGGACGTCGCCCACTCGAACAGCATCGCCCGGTTGATGCGGTATTGGCCGGCCACCCGGTACGCCGGCAAGCCGCCGGTTTGGATCCAGCGATAGACCGTCTTTTCCGCCACGTTCAGGGCTTGCGCCGCGTCTTTCACCGTCATTTGCATGGTCAGGATCCTTTCCGGAAAGAACTACGGGAAGAATGTAGCCCCCATGTCCGCGAACGTCAATCCGGCGGCAAAAATGGGAAGGCGATGATTTCCGGCCGGTGTCAGCGGATACGATGGCCATGACGGGTTGCGGGCCCCATGGCCTTGCGCCATGGGGGAGCCAACTTGGCCTCCCTCCTTCGCCAAGGCTATGGAGGGCAGGCCCACGGCACAAGGCCGTGGGGGAGCGTAGCCACGTTCATTCCCCTCCGCGCGCTTGAAACGGAACGCTGGTTCATATAGGCTTCCAGACATGGTCACCGTCCGCGCCGCGCCCGATCTGCAAGCGAAGCTGGGAATCCTCTCGGCCGACGCCCAGTACGATTTGTCGTGCGCCTGTTCCTGCGCCACGGGCGATCCGCGCCGCCGGGGGCTGGACAACCGCTGGCTTTATCCCGTCACGCTCCAGAACGGCGGCCGCAGCCTGATGTTCAAGACGCTGGTCTCCAATGCCTGCGCCAACGACTGCAAATATTGCCCCTTGCGCGCGGGCCACGACGCCACGCCGCGCTGCTCGCTCGCGCCCGAGGAAATCGTGCGCGCTTTCCTGCCGTATTGGCGCTCCGGGCAGGTGGTGGGGCTTTTTCTGACCAGCGGCGTGGCCGGCGCGCCCGATGCCGCCATGGAGCGGATGCTCGCCGCCGCCGAAATCCTGCGCCGGCGCGAGCGCTTCCGCGGCATCCTGCACCTCAAGATCATCCCCGGCGCATCGGATGCCGCCATCGAACGCGCCCTCGCGCTGGCCTCGGGCGTCTCCCTCAACATCGAAACCGCCGGCGAAGAGCACTTCGCCAAGCTGACGACGCGCAAGGACTATCTGCAGTCCGTCATCGCCCCCCTCAAGCGCATCGCCGCCCTCACCGCCAAAGGCGCGCCCTACGAGCGCGTCAAAACCAGCACCCAGTTCGTCGTCGGCGCGGCCGACGAGACGGACCGGGAAATCGTGCGCTACATGGGCGGGCTCTACGGCCGCCTCGGCCTGCGCGGCATCTATTTCAGCGCCTACCAGCGCGGGCTGGGGGATTCCTCGCTGCCTGGCGAAAACAGCCCCGCCACCAACGCCGAGCTGCTCGCGCGCGAGCACCGCCTCTACCAGACCGACTACCTCCTGCGCAAATACGGCTTCGGCGCCGACGAAATCGGCTTCGACGGCGCCGGCAACCTGCCGCTGGACGTCGATCCCAAGGAATTCTGGGCCCGGCGGCATCCCGAGCGCTTCCCGGTGGACGTGAACCGCGCCGACAAAGCCGAGCTGCTGCGCGTGCCGGGCCTGGGCCCCGTGACCGTCAAGCGCATCCTGGCCGCCCGCAAGCAGGGCGGTCGCGTCAGCAGCCTCGAAACCATCGGCCTCCGCGGCGCCCGCGCCCGCAAGGCCGCCGCCTGGACGACGTTCTGAGCCGGAGGGTTCGGGCGGGCCCCATGGCCTTGCGCTGCAAAGGTAGGGCGACTTGGCCCACGTCGCCGGTATGCTGGGGCTGCATTCGCGGCGCGTTGGGCCAACGCGCCTACCGTAAATCCGCACGGGGTAGGGCGGCTTGGCCCAAGTCGCCGCGCGATCCAGCCGCGTGCCACAAAGGAAAGCCTTTACATCCCGATGACGCCAAGAATGCACCGAATCGCAGATGCGCTCGTTCGAGGCATGCGGAGTGGGCGGACAGGCCGAAAACGCGCGCGAGGTCGGCACATTTGGGTCCGAGGTCTGAAGTCCGAGGTCGGAGGTCCGAGGAGGGCCGAAAACGGGAGCATGACCACGAAATGCACGAAAAATAGGCCACGAAAGGCTCCGGCAGGCCCATTTGCGTGAATTTGCGTTCATTTGCGGTCTATTTTGGGCGATCGGAGGGATCCGGAGGGCCGAAAAATCCGATTATCTACCGCAAATGGACGCAAATGGACAAAAATAGGGCCTGAAAACGGTCACAGACGGGAATTTCAGCAGGAAAACAGGAAATGATCAGGAAAACAGGAAGGAAAAATGGCTTCTGGGGCCAAAATGTTCAAATCGGGCACGAAAACAGGAAGGGAAACGGCCTTCATCCTGTTTTCCTGTATGTTTCCTGTTTTCCTTCTTTTTCGGCGGTCTTGTGGGCTGGATGGGCGGACGGACCTGATTCACCCACGGGGCAAGCCCGTGGGGGGCTGGGGGGGCTCAATATCCAATAACCAATGTCCAATATCCAATCGTCAATGCTCAAGGGCGAGGGCGCGGACGGCGTCGGCGAGGGGGCAGGCGGCGAGGGGGGCGTCGGTGGTGGCCAACTGGATGCGCAGGACGTTTTCGAGGACGGTGCCGGGTTCGAGGGCGAGCTCGGGGCTGAGGGTTTCGATCTCGGAATAGCCGAGGCCTTCGTTGGAGTAGACTTCGACGACGCAGCCGCCGTCGGGATAATCTCCGGTCGCGGAATTGGCGACGGCTTCGAAGAGGACTTCCGCGCCGCGGGCGGCGGCGATCCAGCCGCGCGGGGAGTCGGAGCCGAGCTTGGTTTCGGCGCCGGGGGCGACGCGGTAGACCGCGGCGTCGCCGCAGCGGACGAGCTGCTTGCGCGAGGGCTTGCGGCCCATCAGGGCTTTGAGGCCGCCGCGGAACTTGGAATCTTGGTCGGCCGGCAGGACGATCTGCTCGGCCCGCGCGATCTGGCTGACGTTCCACAGGACGACGGGGACGTCGGACGGCTCGGTGCGTTCGAGGCGCTGGCGGACGACGAGGACGGCGGAGGTGGGTTCGAGGCGGAACAGGCGGGTGGCTTCGACGTGGAGCGGCGCGCCGTAATGGCGGACGAGCTGGACGCAGGGAGCGCCGTCGGCGTCGGTCCAGGCGGAGCCGGTCCAGGGCGTTTCGTCGCCGAGCGCGGCGGGGGGCGGCCAGTCCTGGCCGTCCGCGGCCAAGGCGGGCCAGCGCGCCTGGGCGACGGGCCAGAACCAGTCGCCGCCGAGGTTGAAGAAGGTCTCGCCGGCGGCGGGCGTTTTGCCGGCCAGGGCGGGTTCGAGCCGCAACGGGCTGGCACCGTCCAGGCGCGCGAAATGGACGAGGCGGCCGACGGCGGGAACGAAGACGGCTTCGGCGCGGTCGTTCCGGATGCGGTAGGCGTTGGTCCAGCCGAGGAATTCGGTCGGCAAAACGGGGGCGACCGGCGGCGGCGCGGGTGCGGCGAAGACGGGCAGGGCGGCCAAACACAGCGCCGCCCACAAGCTGCGGAGGAGGGTAGTCATGCCGCGAGAATAGGCGGAACGGGACGGGAAATCCAGCGCTACTTGGCCGGCGGATTGCTGGCGCCGGACGGCGGCATCTCCAGGGCCCGCCGCAAGGCGCGGTTTTCATGCCGGCGCTTTTCGAGCTCGGCGAGCAGCTGGTCGTGCTCGGCCTTCTGCGCGGGCGTCAGATGCACGGCGATTTCGCCGCGCATGGCGGTGAACAGGGCGTCGAGGGCCGCGCGGTTTTGCGCGCGGGCTTCCTGGAGGCGCGCGTCGTAGGACTGCAAGACGGCGCGGACGGCTTCCTGCTGGGCGGCGTCCAGCTCCAGGCGCACGGTCAGCTTCTGCGCGATATGCTCGGGCATGTTGCCCGGAATCTGGGAATAATGCCGGATGCGGGCGCGGATGACGGCGTCGTTGCCGAAAAAGCCGAGGCACACGCCGATCAGCATGGCGGCCAGCAGCAACAGGGTCAGTTTGGTTTTTCTCATGGCGGGTCTCCGGAATCAGAGGCTGGGGTCGGCGTCGTCGGCTTCTTCGTAGGTCAGGAAGCTGTGGACGAATTCTTCGGGCGGAACGGTTTGGGTCCAGGCGGCGCGGATGTGCTGGTCGGCGATCGTCACCGACCGGCCCACGACGACGCCGGTCGCGAACACGGCCAGCAGGGCCGCGGCGGTGCAGGCCCAGGCCGGGATGGGGCCGGCCAGGCTCGGCTTGGCGCGGCGCAAGGGGTGCGCGGCGGCTTCGGCCCGGACGGCGTCCATGATGGCCGCCACGTCGAGCTCGGGCGTCTCCGGGCGGTAGGCCGTCCGGAGCTGGTCCCACAGTCGGGGGTCGTTCGTTTTCATCGTTTCGCATCCTTTCCCGGCCGCACGTCTTCCAACGCTTTTTTCAGCCGCCGCCGCGCGCGGAACGCGCGCACCTTGACGGCGGAGAGACCGCAGCCCAGCCGGCGGGCGGCGTCTTCCATGGAGCGCTCTTCGAGTTCGACGAGCGCAATGACCGCCCGGTCGTCCGGGGAGAGCCGCACGAGGGCGGCTTCGAGCCATTCCCGGGCGGCCTCGCGGACGTCGCGGTCCGTCGCCTGTTCCGCCAAGCGTTCCTGCTGGACGGCTTCGACGCTCCGCAGGCCCGCCTCGTCGAGATCGGCGTGCAGGAGATCCCGGCGGCGGTACTTCTTCCGCCAGAAATCCAGCGCGGCGTGCCGGGCGATGCGCAGCATCCAGATCCGGAACGGCGCTTCGCCGCGGTAGTTCGGCAGGGACCGGAACGCCCGCAGGAAGACGTCCTGCGCCACTTCCGGCACGTCCTGCGCGGGCAGGCGGCGGGCGAGGTCGGCGGCAATGAGGCCGCGGTGCGCGTTCACGACGCCCGCGAAAGCCTCGACGTCGCCGTCCAGCACCCGCCGGATGGATTCGCGGACGAATCCTTCGTCGTCGCCGGGTCTGTCGATTGCGCTCATCCTGGTTTCGTTGCCGGAACCGGGAGGAAGTCCCGGCGTCCGGCGGCTACGTTGTCACAGAACCGATTGCGGTTCAAGGCTCGGTTGCGCCTAGAACGAGAAGGAGACGCTCCAGCCGGGGCGGTAATAATAGTAGGCCGGCGGCGGCGGGGGCGGCGGCGGATAGTAGGCCCAGCACGGCGGCGGGGGCGGCGGCGCCCAATGCCAAGTCGCGTAGCCGTGCGGACGATGGCCGTGCGGCCGGTGCGGATGGCGCGGCGGGCGCGGAGCCGGGCGGGATCGATTGTTCACTTGGGCGGGACGGACCTGCGGCGCCCGTCGTTGCGGGGGCGGTCCGGCCGGGGCCGCCAGCGGCGCGGCGAGGGCCGTCACCGCCGCCAAAACCAGGATTTTCTTCAGCGCGTTCGTTTTCATGTTCGGCTCTCCTTTTTTTTGGGGGGGGCTTCCTGCGGTCACCCATCCCAGTCGCCGCCCCGGCGCCGGCGGTTACAGGCTTTTCGGGGTCTGGGACCGGGCCAATCGCTTGAATTCCGCCGGCGATGGGCGCATCATCGGTTCCGGAAAGAAGCGCCGCGTCCGCGCGCCGCGAAAGGAGCCCGCCATGGCCAACGAATCGTCCAGCCCGAATCCGCCGTCGCCGAAGCCCCGGCGCCGGTTCGGTTGTTTCCATCTATTGCTGGCCGTGGCGATCGCCGTGCTGCTGACGGCCGGCGCGAGCTTCTTCGTCTATCGCGTCCTGTTCCATCCGCGCCCGTTCAAGCCGGTCCAGTTGAGCGTCCGGGAAGAACGCACGTTGCAGGAGAAGCTGGACCGGATCGATTTCGAGGCCGCGCCGCCGGCACCCGAACCGGAAACGGATGCCGCCGGGAATCTGCGGCCCGAGGCTTACTCGGAAGCCGGCGCCGATCGGACGGTCCGCTTCACCGAGCGCGAACTCAATGCCCTCTTGGCCAAGAACACCGATCTCGCCGACAAACTCGCGTTCGATCTGGCACCCGATCTCGTCAGCGCCAAGCTGCGGCTGCCGCTGGACGAAGATCTGCCGGTCTTCGGCGGCAAGACCCTGCGCGTGAAAACCGGCGTGGCCTTCCGCTACGCCGACGGCCGGCCTTCCGTGACGCTGCGGGGCGTGATGGTCATGGGCGTGCCGTTGCCGAACGCCTGGCTCGGCGGCCTGAAAAACGTCGATTTCGTCCAGGAGTTCGGCGGCGACGAAGGGTTCTGGAAAGCCTTCGCGGACGGCATCGAGAGTCTGCGGATCGAAGACGGACTCGTCGTCCTCACGCTCAAAGAATAGGTCCGGCATGAAGAACCTGCTGCTCGGGATTGGATGGGGATGGCTGGTGGCAACGGCGGCTGCGGCGGGGTCCCTGACCAACCGGACGTTCGATCCCTATTTCGTCGGTTTCGAGACCGATCCGGCCATGGACTACGGCGGGGCGTCCGTCGTCAGCGTCCACAGCCTCGTTTGCCGGGGCATCAGCCGGTTTCTGCCCGTTTCCTATGCGGCCCCGGCCTACGAATTCTTCTTCGCGGCGGGCCTCTCCACCTTCCAGCACGAGGTGTTCGGCCACGGCTCGCGCGGGCGGGAATTCCGGCTCCACCCCGAATACGCCTTCGGCCTCGATTTCTCGGGCGGCACGGGCCTGAACAAGGATCCCGAAACCATGGAGCAGCTGCTGGCGATCGCCGCCGCCGGAACCGAGTCGGACACGATCCTGGCCCACCGCATCCTGAAGGATCTCTATGCCGGCGACGACACCGACGCCTCCAAGATTCCGCTGATGGCCATCGCGAAGATCGATTTCAGCCTGTACTGCCTGATCACCGAGGATCCCGGCGATTCGCCCGCCGATTTCGTGGAGGCCTACACCAACGGCAACGACGTCGCCTATTGGCTGATTTCGCGCCAGGCCCAGCGCCGCGGCGGCGATCCGGCGGCGGTGTGGGACAACGACTATGTGGTCGATTTCAGCGACCCGTTGCTGCAGGACAACTACGACGACGTGCGGGCGGCGGCGATCTGGAACCTGGTGGATCCGGCGGCGCTGGCCGCGATGTACGGCTACGTCGTCGACCACGTCGTCCGCGGCCGCACCCAAGTGCGTCCGCCCGTCGTGCCCCTCGGCGGCGAGTTCGGTCTGACCGTCGGCACCCGCGCGTTCATGGGGCTCGCCGAGGTCACGCGCTTCCTCGATCTCTATCTCGTCACGCCGGGGCCGCTGGTGAACGTCTACGTGCGCGACCTGGACAGCTCGCTCGACCGCACCTACGGCGCGGGCGGCGGGCTGCACCGGATTCCGCTGGGGCCGCGCGCCGCGCTGTCGCTGCAGGCCGATTTCTGGGAAGAGCCGGAATCCGAAGAAGACCTGTACGACGGCACCGGCTGGAACGCGAGCGGCGAGCTGTCGTTCATGTTCGGCCAAACCGTCGGGCTATCCGCCAAAGTGGGCGGCAAGTCCGCCGGCTTCTTCCCCGGCACGCCGCTGGCGGACGGCGTCTACGGCGGCGCGGGGCTGCTGGTGGCGTTCTAGATCGGCGCAGACGGGCGGGGCCGTGCGGCGCCGGCCCGGCCGGTCCGCTTTCGCCGCTGCGGCCCCAACGGAAATCCTCTATTACCAAGTCCAGCCGCAGAACTCGCACTCGTGTCGGCCCGAGTGCCCGCTGGCTTTTTCGCAATCGCCTTCGCATTGCGGGCAGTTCGCGGTGCAGCTGCCTTCGGTTCCGGTACAGGCCGTCAGCCAGAGGCCGGCCAGCACCAGCCCCAGCAGCGCGGCGAGGAAGATCCGCAGGGAATGTTTGGTCATCCGAGGTTTCATGGATCGTCTCCTTTGTGTGCGGCCGGCCGGGCGTCCGTTGTCGGGAACGCCTTTCCGTCCCATGGAAAGAATGTTCCCGCGAGGAAAAGGCAAGCAAGGCGGATTTGATTAAAAATACATGCGGAAGGGGCGGCGGGAATCGAACCCACGTGCTGGTTGCCCGGCAACCGGAGGCCGGCCCCCAAAAAATACTAGAATACGGGGTGCGCAAACATCGGGGGAGCAACGCGGGGCTTGACCCGGTTCCGCGTCTTGCGCACAATGCGCCCCTGAGATTCCCTCCGCGGGCATAGCTCAATGGTAGAGCTCCAGCCTTCCAAGCTGGCCATACGGGTTCGATTCCCGTTGCCCGCTCCATTCCGGCGGTTCATGCCGATTTTGCTGAAAAACCTGACTTCCGGCGAACTCCACGCCGCGCTGGCGTCGCGGGGCGTTTCGCTGCGGCTGGCCCGGCGGCTGCAGGCGGCGGTGCTGCGGCGCGACGAATTTCCCGCCGAACTGCCCGAAGTGTCCGGCCAGTTGCTCAAGCAAATCCGCGCGGCGGTGGAACTGCCGCGGCTGGAAGTCCTGGACCGGCGGGTGTCGCCGCAGGACGGCTTCGCGAAAGTTCTGTTCCGCGGGGCCGGGCCGGAGCCGTTCGAAGCGGTGGAAATCCCGTTGGCGCATCGGCCGGGGCAGGAGAAAACGATCGTCTGCCTCAGCTCGCAAGTGGGCTGCGCGATGGGGTGCGCGTTCTGCGCGACGGGCCGGCTGGGGTTCGTTCGCAACCTGGAGCCCTGGGAGATGGTGGACCAGGTGGTGCAGGTGGCGGCGGTGGCGCGACATCCGGTGCGGGGCGCGGTGTTCATGGGGATGGGCGAGCCGTTGCTGAACCTCGACGCGGCGCTGCGCGCGGCGCGGATCCTGAGCGAGCCGTGCGGACCGGCGATCGCCGCCAAGGCCATCAGTTTTTCCACGGCGGGCGTGGCGGCCGGCATTCGGCGGTTTGCGGCGGAACGCCTGCCGTACCGGTTGATCGTGTCGCTGACGAGCGCCGATCCGGCGCGGCGGCGCGAGTGGATGCCGGCGGCGGCGCCGCTGCCGGAGCTGCTGGACGCGCTGCGCGAATACCGCGCCGCCACGGGGCGGCGCGTCACGCTGGCCTGGACGATGATTTCAGGCGTCAACGTGGGGGAAACGGATGCCGTGCAGTTGGCGGAATGGGTGCGGGGCCTGCCGCTCACGTTGGACTTGATCGACGTGAACGACGCGACGGGGCGGTTCCGGCCGCCGGGGCCGGAGGAGCTGGCGGCGTTCCGCGACGCGCTGCGGAAGCATCTGAAGATGCCCGTGGCGCGGCGCTACAGCGGCGGGCAGGACATCCATGCGGCGTGCGGCATGCTCGCCGGCGGGGCGGAAGTGCCGCGGGGTTAGGACTTCGCCGCGGAGGGTTTTGGGGCGGCGCGGCGGCGGGGCTGGGGGCGGAAGGGGGCGCGGAAGGCGTCGTCGAAGTCGTAGAGATCGTCGAAGTCTTCGATCTTGTCTTCCTCGGTCTTGCCGAGGAGTCCGGCTTCGAGGAGGAGGAAGACGATTTCGCCGAAGTCGCGCGTGGTGCGCAGGCCCCAGCGGTTCAGGACGGTCAGGGCGAGCGGGCCGTACTGGGCGAGGGCGTGGGCGCGCAGGCCGGCGGCCAGCTCGGCGCCGGAGATCTGGCGGGGCTTCTTTTCTTTTTCCTGCACCTGCTTGAGGGTTTTCAGCAGGCCGTCGTTCAGGAACAAGAACGCCTCGGGCGCATAGCGGCCATCGCGGGTGCAGATGCGGGCGACGGCTTCGGGAAAGGGCGGGATTTCCATCGCGTCAGGGGTTCAAGGCGGCTTGGATGCGGTCGGCGAGGGCCGCGGCTTCGGACAGGTCCGCGTAGGAATGGGGCGTCCAGTTCCAGTGGTGGCCGTCGTGCTTGAAACGCGGGACGACGTGGAAATGCAGGTGCGGCACGACCTGGCCGGCGGCGGCGCCGTTGGCCTGGTGCACGTTGACGCCGTCCGCGCCGAGGCCTTCCTGTTGCGCCTGGGCGATGCGGCGCACGACGGCGATCACCTTGGCCAGCACGTCGTCGGGCGTGGCGGCGAGCGGGTTGTAGTGCGCCTTGGGGATGACGAGGGCGTGGCCCTTCACGATGGGGCCGATGTCCATGAAGGCGAGGACGTCGGCGTCTTCGTAGAGCTTGATGGAGGGAATCTGGCCGGCGACGATTTTGCAGAAGATGCAGTCGGGATCGTTCATGGTGCGGGGTGCTCCTGGGGCGGGACGTAGGGACCGGGCCGGCTCTGGCGCTGGTGGTACCAGCGGCCGCCGATGCCAAGGCAGAAAAGCAGGAGCATCCCCAGCAAAAAGCGGCGTTCCCGGAGGGTCAGGTCGAAACAAGCCCACAGGGGATCGGCCAGCGCGGAGATGGTCTCCTTCCACTTCATGGCGCAAAGTGTAGGGGGGGAAGCCGGGAGAGGCGACAAAAAAGAACAGACGAAAGGGCGGAGAGCGGTGGTCAAAGGTCGGAGAGAGGACCGGGAATCGCAATATTCAATATTCAATCATCAATGTCCAATAACCTGTACGTTTGAGACTGGAAAAGGGGGGGCGGGGGGTGGTAGGGTGCGGACCGATGTTGTGCCAGAACTGCCATCAGAACGAGGCCACCGTCCATTTGACGCAGATCGTGGACGGAAAAGCCGAAAAGTACCACCTCTGCGAGACTTGTGCCGCGCAGAAGGGGATCGACGTCCATGCCGATCCGATGGACCTCAGCGGCATGATGGAGAAGCTGAAAGACCAGCTCGAGCACCTGAAAGAGGATTTGGTCGTCGAACGTCCGCCGGCCGGGCCGGCCGCGTGCCCGGCCTGCGGGATGACGCGGACGGAAATCCTCAAGAAGGGCCGGCTGGGCTGCGACCGCTGCTACGAGGCGTTCGCGGCGGAAATGCTGCCGGTGGTGGTGTCGCTGCAGCACGCCGACCAGCATCTGGGCAAGGTGCCGCGGCGGGCGTCGGTTCGCCTGCGGACGTCGGTGGAGCAGGCGCGCCTGCGCCGGGAGCTCGACCAGGCCGTCGCGGCCGAAAACTACGAGCAGGCGGCGAAACTGCGCGACCAGATCAAGGCCTTGCCGGGGGAAGGCGGGTCGCCGTGAGCCCGCGCGCGCCGGACGAAGACGCCGCCTGCCGGGAGGCCTACGGCATCGTGTTGAGCAGCCGGGTGCGCCTGGCGCGCAATTTGCGCGGCCTGCCGTTTCCCGATCGCGCGCCGCCGGAGGTCCGGGCCGAGGTCCGCCGCCGCGTGCAGGCCGCCGCCCGCGCCGCGCTGCCGTTCCAGGAGCTGCTGGCGGACGCGCCCCCGCTGCGCCGCCAGATGCTGTTCGAGGACCAT
>RZYG01000311.1 GCA_009930415.1 Spartobacteria bacterium
ATGCGCAAACGTCCGGCGCGGTGGCGAGCCTTTTTTGCCGCCAGATGCCTCCAATGGAGGCCACTGCGGCTCCCCGGATAGTTGCCTTGCCGAACTCGATCCAGAGGATTGGGCAACATTGGAATCGTAATAAAACCATAACATTTTTTTAACTCGATTTTATTCGTACATGTTTTGCGCACAATATGGGTTCAGATTACACTGTTTCTATCAATTGAGAGGGGTGCGCCGTCCTAAAATCGGATCGTGCGGACGCAATGAAGGAATGGTCCATGAATCGGTTTAGGCGACACGCGTGGTTTGTCGCCTGCACGACGCTGACGTTTGCGGCGCAAGCGTGGGGCGGCAATCCCGACGGCGATCTGCGGGTCGAAATCGTCACGGTCTACAACCTGGTGGTGGATTCCAACGCGGAATCGCCGTCCACCTATGCGCCGAAATCGGCCTATATCGGGGCGAAATTCTGCAACGACGGCACCGAACCGCTGACGAACGTCTGGGCCTACGTCGGCGATCTGGACGCCGGGACGCCGGGGACCTATCCGAGCCGGACGCATGCCCCGCTGGTCGGGCCGCTGCCGGGCGGGGAATTCGCGCTGACCCACGAGGGCGGCACGATGGGGGCGCGCGACGCCACCCGGTACATCGGGACGATCCAGCCGGGCGAATGCATCACCGTATACTGGCTGGTCAGCTATCCGCAGCTCGACGCCAACGGCGACGCGGTCTGGGGCCCCAGCGTCAAGCCCGAGGACGATTTGTGGCTGGAATACGACGTCTGGGCCACGGCGCGGGACGGCGGCGCCTATCTGCAGGCCGACGATTCGCGCACCCTGACCTGCCGCAACGAAATTTCCGCCATGGCCAACAAGATCTGGCCCAACGGCGCCAACAAGGTGCCGCAGGAATACAAGGACTTGCTGAACCAGTACGCGCCGCTGTGGACGAACACCTCGGCCGTCGCCGAACCCGGCGCGATCCTGCGCACGGAAGGCATCTGGTACGACCTGGGCAACGTCGGCGACGGATTCGACAACGACGGCGACCTGGTGCCGGACCGCAACGCGTGGCTCCAGCCCGTCGGCGATCCGGACCTCTTCGATCCGTCCTGCTTCCGCCTGGTCCGCACCTACGTGATGGTGATCGTGAAGCTCAACGACGGCACCGAACAGGTGATCGTCACCGAAGACCAGCTCTACTTCACCCAGATCCCGGCCAACAACCGCGGGGCGGTAGGCTACGTCATGTACGAATTCATGGCCATCGGGTCGGGCTGCGTCAGCACCCTGACGCCGTACCAGGAAGTGGCCTCGGGCTTCGACAACGAGAAATTCAACGGCGACTACGGCGCGCCGGGCCAGACCCTGACCGGCGGCACGTCGCTGCTGGCCATCGCGAAATCGGCCAACCCGATCGTGACGCGGCCGGGGAGCAACATCGCCTACACGGTGACCTACACGAATTCGGGCCCGGATCCGTCCGGACGGCCGGATATCGGCCTGCCGGTGGTGATCCAGGACTCCATTCCCACGGGCACGGTCTACGTGGCGGGCAGCGCGACGGCCGCCAACGTCCTGCCGTCCGGCGTGGGCAGCTACACGGTCTACTACTCGACCAACCGCGGACTGACCTGGTCCCTGACGGAGCCGGCCGTCGCCACGAACGTGACCGACGTGCAGTGGTGGCTGAGCGATCCGCTGCCGCCCGGCGGAACCGGCACCGTGAAGTTTTCCGTCACGGTCAAGAATCCCTGGCCATATCCGAGTCCGCTCGTGCCCAACACCGCGGGACTGAGCTTCGGCAACACGACGCCGTTCCTGTGGGCGGATGCGGAAACGTTCCTGCTGGGCAACAACGCGCTGGGCGATACGGTCTGGCTCGACGACGGCACGGGCGGCGGCATGCTGGGCAACCAGTTGCGGGATGGCGCCGAACCCGGCCGCACCGGCGTGACCGTGCGGCTCTACTACGACGCCAACGCCAACGGCGCGATCGACATGGGCGACACCCTGTTCGCCGTCACCAACAGCGGGACCGCCGGCTATTACACCTTCACCAACCTGCCCGACGGATATTTCCTCGCGGAAGTGGACATCTTCGACACCGACGTGCCCTTTGGCTACACGCCGACCACGCCGACCCTGTATTCCATCCCGCTCGACCCGGCCCGGACCAACGTCAACCCCGTCGTGGATTGGACCGCCGATTTCGGCTTCGCGCCCGCGCTGTCGCTGACCAAGACGCTGGCCAGCACCAACGCGTTCCGCGAGGGGCAGCTCGCGACCTACTTCCTCACCGTGTCCAACAGCCTGCCCGGCGACGGCTCGGGCAACGGGTCGCCGGCCACGTTCTATTCCTGGGCGGAATCCGGCTTCAACGAAAAGAACGACGAATGGTTCACGGCGACGAACGTCTGGATTCCGCCGGGAC
>RZYG01000312.1 GCA_009930415.1 Spartobacteria bacterium
GGCGTTCAGATACAAGATAGAATTGAATGGCGTGGAGTTGACGGACGTTGCTATCGGCGTCACGACCATCGACAAGTTTGAAGAGCCTTTGGACGAAGCGGGGCTTCATTTACCATTTACCGCACGTGATTATGAGTATGAAATGCGTGGTTTGCTATCAATTTACGTTGATGATGGCACGGACGACTTGCAATTTGACTACTTGATACTATCAGATGAAGTGACACCGGGGTCGAAATATGGCGAGTGGAAGCACGACTTGTCGGTCATGGAATACACCCATAAACTTGATATGTATTTGATACACTCACTTGTTAAGACAAAGTCAATCCTAAATGACGTTCCAGCACCGATTGAAATAATCGCAGGAAACGGATTTAACAATTCGGCACTAACAGATGAATCGGCATACGTTCGTGCTAACTTTGAACCGTTATACATCAATGAAGCGTATCTAACGGACACCGACATTGTCATACCATTAGTCAGAGAAGTCTATCAAGTATCTTCTTTGGTTGAGTGGAGTGATACGATTGAAAGCGAAGCATATATTACCGTCAAGGATTTAGATGATGCCGTGATCGTTGCACAACATGAGATAAGTGCAAGTTCAAAGACATTTCAGTTAGACGCAGGTTCTTATTACATTGAGTATGGTTTCAACGCAACGGCAATAGGCGGTGGCACGTCAAGCGGTTATACAGGTATATACAAGTATTATTTCAATGTGTTTGAGAGAGAAGACAATAGCGTATATGCACTTGTCAATCTTGTGCGTGATGTCATTAGCAAGTTTGGCGGTATTGAGAGCAAGTTGAATTATGCCGACACACGCATATTCGACATTGACCCAACAATCGTGGACGAGTTAAAAGCGATTGAAGCACCACAAACGTTTATTCAAAAAGCAACCGCAAGGCAAGTCCTTAACGGTATTTTTCAGTATATTAACGCTATCTCACGACTACGCTATCAAGAAGACGACAATGACTTGCTAACAATTGACCGTTTCAATGAAACAAGCGGTGAGTTTACACTTGAAGATTTAAGCCATTATTCATCACGTCAAGACGCACAAAATCTTGCTAACAAAGGCATAAATTGGCTTGAACAGGTCTTGCCAAACAACCTTGAAGAGCCGACACTTAAAACACCGTCCGAAGATAATTTCAAGACGGTTCGTTCTACTAACATTCAAATCAAGGAAGACCAATTCGAGTTAAAACTTGAAAGGCCTATTTATCAGTTGAAACGGTTTACGACAAGCCTTGGAACGGTTACATACACCTTTGGAGACATCATTGAGACAATCGACCTTGATTATGACGACTTTGAGTTAGACTTGACATCACGTTTAGTCAACAAAGAAGAATGGGACTTGAAACTTACGACAGTTAATTTTCCAACCGTTGATACACAAGTATTTTGGGACACTGACATTGGTTTACGAAGCAATAAGATTAGCAATCTTTATTGGCGTCAAGGCGATACATCTATCAAGTTGGCAGACCCATACGGTGATGTCGTTCAGGAAAACCTTGTATATAACGTCATTGAAGAAGCATTGTATGAGCATTTTATGCGTTTTCCACCATCGCCAGAGTTTAACGCAACCGACCAAATGGCGGAATTGAACACTTTGACATTTACAATTCCTGACTTTAAGGATTTACGTTTTAACGTGGAATACATCACGCTTGAAAACTTGAACGCACAAGTCGAACGTGAAGACATTAGTTATTCAGGTTATTACACCGAAGCACGTATCAATCAAAGTTCCAAGTTGCTTAACGTGGTCAATGCGACACGCAAGTCCTATGGTGAGTTACAACGCAGTGGCGTTCCAAACATCACGTTCTCACGTCATCATGAAAATATTGCTGACATTTTGGACGTGGGATATAAAAATGATGATGGTTACGTCGTGGTTCAACGAAAGGTCGAATGGCAAAACAATTACGCCTATGCGACATACAATGCAACCAAAGACCACAACCGACTTTCACAGTTTATCGGACTTGATCAAGCATACAGATGGGCAGAGATACCGACAAGCAATCAAGTGTATGAGTGCATTGAGAGTTACACCGACTACATTGTTATCAGTGATCCCAGCACGACAATCACACCTGACACGACCAAACTTTACACAAAAGCACTAACGCTTATGTTTGGCACGTTGATGAACGATTGGGGTTCAACAAGCGGTAAGACAAAGGTTACACTTGCATACGTTCGGACGGACGGCTTTTTGGACATCTACCCGAATGATGGCACATACAATTACGGTATTATGACACCCGTGGCAAGTTTTGGTGTTAAGGGCGGTTTCGTGTTCAATTTCGGTTTCGAGAACAATCAGGTCGCAGGAGTTCGTGTTACAGAAAGCACTAATGGCGGTTCAACGCTTTATTGGAATGACGCA
>RZYG01000313.1 GCA_009930415.1 Spartobacteria bacterium
TACCATTATCGAAAACACTATGGCGCCTATGCGGATGCGGCCTCGGCCGCCGCGAACGACGCCGCACCCCGGAGCGAAAAGGCATGAACCCGACTCTTTCCGAACGGATCGCGCGCATCGAATCCGGCGAGGCCCGGCTGGCCGTCATCGGCCTCGGCTACGTCGGCCTGCCGTTGGCCGTGGAGTTCGGCAAGCACTATCCCGTCGTAGGCTTCGACGTGAATGCGCGCCGCCTCGACGAACTGCGCGCCGGCCACGACCGCACGCTGGAAACCACGACCGCGGAATTGCGCTTGGCCACCCAGCTGACCTACAGCGACCGCGTCGACGACTTGAAAGAGACGGACGTCTTCATCGTGACGGTGCCGACGCCCATCGATCGCCACCGCCGTCCCGACCTGACGCCGCTGGTCAAGGCCAGCGAGACCGTCGGCAAAGCGCTCAAACCCGGGGCCGTGGTGGTCTACGAAAGCACGGTCTATCCCGGGTGCACCGAAGAGGACTGCGTGCCCATCCTGGAAAAATTCAGCGGACTGAAATTCAACGTGGATTTTTTCTGCGGCTACAGCCCGGAACGCATCAATCCCGGCGACAAGGTCCATACCGTGACGAAAATCAAGAAAGTCACGTCCGGGTCCACGCCGGAAATCGGCCGGGCCGTGGATGCGCTCTATCGCGCGATCATCGTGGCCGGCACCCATCTGGCGCCGAGCATCAAAGTGGCCGAGGCCGCCAAGGTCATCGAAAATTCCCAGCGCGACATCAACATCGCGTTCGTCAACGAACTGGCGCTGATCTTCGAGCGCATGGGCATCGACACGCAGGACGTGCTGGAAGCGGCGGGAACCAAATGGAACTTCCTGCCGTTCCGGCCGGGGCTGGTGGGGGGACACTGCATCGGCGTCGATCCCTATTATCTGACGCACAAGGCCGAGTCGCTGGGCTACCACCCGGAAATCATCCTGGCGGGCCGGCGGCTGAACGACAACATGGGGGCCTACGTGGCCAACCGCGTCGTCAAGCTGCTGATCCGCAAGGGCCATCGCGTCCAGGGCGCCCAAGTCCTCGTGCTGGGCATCACGTTCAAGGAAAACTGTCCCGACATCCGCAATTCCCACGTCGTCGACGTGATCCGCGAGTTGGCGGAATTCGGCTGCCAAGTGGCGGTCTTCGATCCCTGGGCCGATCCGGACGAAGTGCGGCGCGAATACGGATTGGAACTGGATTCCGCGGCGCTCGCCCGGACCTACGACGCCGTCGTTCTGGCGGTGGCCCACGATAAGTTCCAGGATCTGGATCTGGCGCGGCTCCGGAAGGAAGCGGCCGTGACCTTCGACATCAAGGCCTGCCTCGGTCGCGATCGGGTGGACGGACGTCTCTAGCCGAGCCGGGAAGGAAAGGCAGGCACCGATGAAAAAAATCGCCTTGGTCGGATGCGGGCGCATTCTGGCGCGCCACCTCGAAGCCATCGCCGCCAATCCGAGACTTGCGGTCGTCCAGGTCTGCGACAAGAACGAGGCGAAGGCCAGGGCCGCCGCCGAGCGGCTGGACGTGCCGTACACGACGGACTACCGTTCGATCCGCGGCGCGGACGTCGTCAGCGTGCTGACGCCCTCGGGGCTGCATCCCCGCCACGTGTCGAACGTGGCGGAACTTACCGATGCCCGCTACGTCGTTTGTGAAAAGCCGCTGTCGCTGACTTTGCGCGAAGCCCACGAAGTCTACCGGCGCGTGGAGAAAGCCGGCAAGGTGCTCCTGCCGGTCTACCAGAACCGCTACAACCCGCTGGTTGCCGCCGTGAAGAGGCTGATCGACGGCGGCCGCCTGGGACGGATCCACCAGTTCATCTGCAACGTGCTGTGGAACCGCAACGACGATTATTTCAAGATCGATTGGCACGGCACCTCGGAATTCGACGGCGGCGTGCTCTACACCCAGGCCAGCCATTACGTCGATATGGTCCATTACTTTTTCGGCGAGGTCGCCTCGCACAAGGGCGAGGGCGGGGCGCTGCGCGGCTTCGAGGTCTACGACAGCGTGTCCGCCGTCCTCCGGTTCAAGTCGGGCGTCGTGGGCACCATCAACGCCACCGTGGACGTCTACGAAAAGAACTTCGCGACGGAATTCACGCTGGTCGCCGAAAAGGGCACCCTCCGCCTGTCGGGCACCAACCTCAACCAGATCGATTTCTGGAACGTGCAGGGGGTGGAAAAACCGGACCTGGACTTCGCGCTGGACCACCAGTACGGCCAGGGACACAACGCGCTCTATCGCTATCTGCTCGAGGAGAAGTGGGACATGTTCCCCTCCAAGGAAGACGTCCTGTCGGGGATTCGGTTGATGGAAATGCTGTCGTTCTGACGAAAGGACTCCCATGGGCGAGTATTTCAAGCACGAGTCGGCCTACGTGGACGA
>RZYG01000076.1 GCA_009930415.1 Spartobacteria bacterium
CTCGAAATGTGGCAATACGACGGCTGGTCGCAAAACGGTCTTGGCGGCATCTTTTTCTACAACGAAGGCTGGAAGGCCTCCACGATGTGGGGCGACACGCGGCCCGACTTCGGCCAGCAGGAAGTGAAGGACTATATCCACGGCCAAATCCGGATGTTCGTCGAGGACTACCACGTGGACGGCTTCCGCTGGGATTCCGTCTACAACATCCGGCATTTCGTCTCCAGCAACACCGTCTGGAATCCCGACGGCAGTGCCATGCTTGCGCAGGTCAACGACTGGCTCGCCGTCCACCACCCCGACGTCTTCCGCATCGCCGAAGACCACGCCTTTGACAGCCCCGTCAATTTCGAAGCCGAATGGGACCACGGCTTCCAAAGCGAAGTCCGCTGGCTCGTCGCCGCCGGCAGCGATGCCGACCGCGATATGAACGTCCTGGCGGGGCAGCTCCGCGACACCGGCCTCGACCGCGTCGTCTACGTCGAGAGCCACGACACCTGCGGCGACCTGAACAACAAGCATCGCCTGCCCTACGACATCGATTCCGGCGACGCCAACAGCTACTGGGCCAAAAAACGCGCGCTGCTCGGCAACGCCATCGCGCTCGTCTCCCCCGGCATCCCCATGATCTTCGCCGGATCCGAAATGCACGAGTGGTACACCTTCTCCAACAACGAAGCCCTGCGCTGGTCCCTGACCAACCAGAACGCCGGCATCGTGCGCGCCTACTCCGACCTGATCCACCTGCGCCGAAACGCCTACGGCAACACCGCCGGGCTCAAGAACGCCGACCATATCGACGTCCACCACGTCGACAACGCCGCCAAGGTCGTCGGGATGGTGCGCTGGGACGCCGGCGGCCAGACCGACGACGTCGTGCTGGTCCTCAACTGCACCGCCACCGCCCGCACGAATTATTACGTGTCGTTCCCCTCCGCCGGCACCTGGTACTGCCTCTACAATTCCGACGCGACCGCCTACGACGCCTCGTTCGGCGGCATCGGCCCGGCCGTCGGCGGCACCGTCGTCGCCGGCGCCGCGGCCAGCCTCGACCTCGGTGCCTATTCGCTGCAGATCTACGCCAAATCGCCCATTCCCCAGGATTCCGCCGCCACGTTCGATCCGCCGAATCCGGACGGCTGCGACACCGTCGTCGCGATCACCTATGCCCCCGGCGACGGTCCGCTCGCCGAGGCCACCGCGATCTCCGCCTACGTCGGCCGCAACGACTGGCAGAATCCAACCCATATCCCCATGGCACCATCTGGCGACGTCTGGGTGCTGGCGTACACGATCCCGAGCCTCACCTATGAACTGAATCTCTCCTTCACCGACGGCACCGAGACGTGGGACAACAACGACGGCCTGAACTGGAGCGTGCCGGTGTCCAACTGCGGCGATCTTCCTTCCGAAGCATCCTGGGAACCGGGCCTTCCGCAGGGATGCATTCCCCTGCAAATCAACTACCACCCCAACGGCGGCCCGCTCATGGGCGCCAGCAACGTCGCCGTCTTCATCGGGCGCAACGACTGGACCACGGAGGCCCAAACCCTGCCGATGACCGAGCAGAGCGAGAACGAATGGACCGCCACGTATTCCATTCCCGACGACACCTGGCAGGCGGATTTCGTTTTCAACGGCCTCATCGGCAGCAACGTCGTCTGGGACAACAACGATCGCGCCGATTGGCACGTCCGGGTGCAGGGATGCTTGGCCGTCGACCAGCCCTACGTCGTCCTGTCCCAGCCGCCGCCGGCCACCAACGTCGCCGCCGAAATCGCAACCATCGCGCTGCACGGGGCCGCCGACCTGCTGACCGGCCATTTGCGCTGGACCAACCGGCTCAACGGCGCTTCCGGCGCCATCGCCTACGCCACGAACTGGAGCATTGCCGCCGTGCCGTTGGCCGAAGGCGTCAACGTCATCCGCGTCTCCGGCACCAATTCCGCCGTCAATCCAAACGACGGCGCATGGGATTCGCCCGCCCACGCCGCCTATGCGTCAGGATGGGTCGGAGGATCAAACGGCGGCCAGCAGTTTGCTCCTTGGCAAATCACCGGCGCCGGCGCCAGCATGGCGGATGCCGCCACGGAAGGCGGCACCCTCTCCCTCGGCCCGCGCGCCTGGGCGCTCCAAGCGGACGGCGGCCTCTTGGTCGAAGCAATCCGCCCGTTTGCCGCCGGGCTGCAGCCCGGCGACGTCGTTTCATTTGTCTTCGAAAACGGCGGCGTGGATGGCGGCGCCGGCGCCTCGTCCATCGGCGTCGCATTCCACAACCGATTCGACCAGCGCCTGACCGAATTCCGCTTCGACGGCGGATCCAACAGCTTTGTGATCTACGACGGCGAACTGCGCGATACCGGCTTGCCGTGGAGCAACACGCCCCAAACCAACACGCTGGAAATTCTGACCAGTTTCACCTACCGGCTGACTGTCAACGGACAGGCGTTTGAAGGCGCGTTTGCCGACGCCTCCGCATATGAGCCCGTCTACGTCCGCTTCTGGAACTGGAATGCCGGAGGCGGCAACGAGCGCAAAGTCTACGTCGGCAGCCTGGCGGTCGCCGGTGACCCTCTGCCGGTTTTCGCCTACTCCGCCGAAACCGCCGTCACCCGCGCGGCGTCCACCAGCCAAACTTGCCAAGTCCTGGGCCTGACGCTCGTTTCCGGCGGCGGACTCGCCGCCGCCGTCTCCAGCCTCGACGGACTCGCCGACAACGTCTGGGGCGCCGACGTCCTGACCAACGGCGGCTGGAACTGGGCCAAGCTGGCCGCGGGCGAATACGAACTCGTGCCCTCCAACAGCACCGTTCTTCTGACCCCCGTCGTCACCAACGGCCTGAAACTCATTTCCATCGGCAAGCCGGGGGGGAATTGAGGTCCGTGCAAAGGGCGCATCTGCGATTGGGTGTTGTCCGCATGAGCCCTCGTAGCGTGGGGCTCCCGCCCCGCGCGGATTCTTCCAGCCGCACGCGGCAGGAGCCGCGTGCCACGAAGACAACCCTTTACATCCCGATGACGCCAATAATACACCCAATCGCAGATGCGCCCCCATGCAAATCGCTATCGACAAGACCGGCGCGGCTGGGGTAGAAACGGAGTCAATTCTGGCTGCGGGAGTAATTCAGCGGTAGAATGTCAGCTTCCCAAGCTGAACGTCGCGGGTTCGACCCCCGTCTCCCGCTCCACTCTTTTTTTGCGCTTTTATTGGGGTTTTTGCCTTGTTTTTCGATGTTTTCGGCATCGCGCCCATTTTTCCCCATACCCTCGATAATGGCGCATAATGGCGTAGTTAAGCGCCCAATTTGTCAAAAATTGTCAACGCATCCCCCGACTGCAAGCCTGCCGTAAAGCGTCGTTTTGACAAATCGCGCCCCTCCATTGTCAATTTCAGCGCCGATCCCGGCCACGATCTACCCCGGCCCCGGCCCCCGGTCCCGGCACGTTGGGCGCAATCGCAATCCAGCGCCCACGCTTGGAAAGGTCCCCGCGCCGAATTGGAAACATGAGCGCCCCAGCCCAGCGCCCGGCGTGTTGACAGTCGCCAGTGGTGCGGCCCGTCAGCCTGTCGCCGTCGCCCTCGACTTGCGCTTGCCCGTCGCCGGGGGTGTCGCCGTCCCTACCGGCTCCCCTGCCGCTCTAGCGGCGGCATCGGCCCGCCCACGTTCGGCGGCGCTCCGCAGGGCATCGCGGCATCGGGCATCCAGCAAGCGGGATATTTCATGCGCCGATTGTGGGTCCCGCAGGTGCGGAACGATCAACGGCATGACGCTTGACGGTATGCCAAGAACGGCATTCTTGACGGAAACCATAATCCGTTCATAGGCGCTTATCATCTCCGCTCGGGGGGCAAGCTCGCCAAGCCGGGTTTCATATTGAACCGCCGCATTTTCCAAAACGGCAAGGGCCTTTGTTTCGGCAAGGTGGCGCTCACTCACGGCAAGAACCGCGTTCAAGTCGCCTTTGCGCTTCAACCGGATCAATAGGCGGTGACTTTCAATCTCCTGTTTCCGCAACCGATCCAACGCGGGCAACAAACCTTCATCATCCGGCGCATAATCTGTTGACGGTTTGGAAGCGGCGGCGGTTCCCGGTGAACCGTTCGGGGCGGCTTCCGGCGTCGTGTTGGCAAGGGCAATCGCCTTGTGTCGGGCGGTCCGGTTCCCGTTCGCCGCAACCCATGAAAGCGCATCGGAAGGATCGAAGAAAACTTGCGCCCGGCCCCCACCAGCGCGGGGGATTCGCAGACACGGCAAACCCTTTTTCAGCCATCGGCAAACGGTCGCTTCACTCGCCCCGGTTTTCTGGCGGAACGCGGACATTGATAGGATATTTTCGTTGTTCATGGTGTGCTCCTAACGTGTGGATTTTTACCGGCTCAAACTCTCAATCTTTTTTCCAAACCATCACGCGATGAAGGACCGCACTGCGCGACGGAACGACCCCCCTGCATCGGCCAAAAAGGACCCATGCTCTTGCCTGTCGGGTCATGTCCCGGCTCCGGTTCCGGCTTGCGCTCTGGATGGGGGACCGTTCGCGGCCCTCTGGCGGCTCTCTGGCGGGTTTGGCTTTCCGTCCATGCCGACACCCGGCCCCCGGCGCTCCGTCGCGGCTGGCGCGATTCTGGCGGGAATGCGTAGTGCCTGCAACTCCCGCATCCGGTCATGCTGATAATGTCGCAAGAGATGGAATGTTGTTTCCTCTGCATCGGCTCGACTATCTGACCAAAAGAACGGGATTCGATAGCGTTGCGCGAAAGCCAATACACTTTGCCAAGCGGCTTCCGGGTTCAACTTTGCGCGGAAGTGTCCGGCTCGCAGGTCATCGGCGCTTGCTTCCACTACAACGGCGGCGCAATCGTATCCGCGCAACCGGGAGAGTTCGCGGGCGAATCGTTCGCGCTCTACGCCCAAACACGCAACCAAATCGGGAAGGGATTTTCTTTCAATCGCAACCCGGCGCTCGAATCCCTGCAAGCTATAGTCGCCCGCTTCCAGCCCGGCAACCTCCACCACGGCATTGAAGCCCTCGAAACGGAAAGGGCATTGTTCGCGGCTGTCCACCACGACCTGCAAGGGGATTTTGGCGTTGTCACTCATGGCTCATCAAAAGAGGGGGGGGGCAGTCCCGCCGTGCCCGCCGGACAGGAGACGCCCGGACACCAGCAGGACCGCCCCCGGAAGCTCTACCGGGCGGCCTTGGCTCCCCCCCGTGATCTTTTCCACGCATCGGCCATCGCCGGGCACAATGCGGCGGGGGGCATCGGTTCGGCGCTTTCAATCTGGAATCCATCGGACCAGTTATGCGGTTTAGAATCTGGCGGAAGTAGCGCATGGATTTCCGGCTGTCGCGGGTCCGGCAACGCGGAAGGGATTGCCCGGAGTTCAAGGTTGTCCATGATGTCGGAAGTGAATCCGGGGGAAGGTATGATCTTCCACGGGGTCAACGGGACTTCGACAACCTCCCCCCCTATGAGTTTTCGGCGGGCATCGGTTCGTGCGGCGGCGGCTTGGCGGGCAAGTTCCTGCCGCCTGTCTCCAATCCGCCGTTCAAGTGATCGAATCGCGCCTTGTATCGAATCGCGCCGTTGCTCGATTTCGTTGACGCTGGTGCAGAATCCCAGCAATCCGCCCAGCGCCGGACGCTCGGAAGCAAAGCGGCCAGTTCCCGAAAGCCAATCGCCGTTTAGATGCTGGCGCAAATCGCGTTCGGCCTGTTCGCGGGCGGCGGCAAGCTCGCTTTCGATCTGGGCGGAATCCTCCATGAGTTCGGCAATCTCGTTTTCGATCTGGGCATACTCGGCTTCGGCTTGGCGTTGCTCTGCCAGTTGGAGACGTTCGCGCAGGATCGCGATGCGCTCTTGAAGCGGGCGGCGCAATTCAAGAACGTGATCGACGCTCCCCTTGTGAGGATCAATCGCCGCAAGTCTGCCCTCTGCCGTTTCGAGTTCCGCACGGATCGAATCGACGGATTCGGCGGCGGTGGGTTCGGTTGTCTGTTTTCGGCTCATGGTCTTGTCTCCTGTTTGGTTTGGGGTTGGTTCGCTTTCATCATCCATTGAACATTCCTGCCCGTTCGCACAATTCCCGCCGCGCCCCTGCCCAGTCGCCGGGCGGTTGGAAGCCGACGCGAATGTCTGAATCCAGAATCACGCGCTTGTCAGCTTCAGTCAGTGATTCATCAGGAGTTGCCAGCGCCACGAAAAGTTCTTTATGACGGCGAAGCCCTTCCCGAATCGGATCGAATGGAATCTTGCAATTCTGCATGGAGAGATGGTCCGGCCCTTCCGAGTAAACCAGAACGCGCTCATCTCGAATCCGGCGCAAGAGTTCGCGGAGTTGTGGACCTTCATTCAATGGCATGGGTTCATCGGCCATCGGTCCCCCCGATCTCGCCGCATCGCGGACGGCGGCGCTTGCGCCTGTAATAATCGCGTGCCCACCAGTACGGCGGCGGCAGCCTGTCATCCCTGTAGGGCAGCGGCGGCGCTCCGGTCCATGCCTTCACGCTGGCATCCATCGCGGCCCCCTCGGGCTGTCCCTGAATGCTCCCGATGGCGTGGGATGGTGTTGGATTGGTGTATGAGTCATTCATGGATTCATCAGACCTTCACAGATGGATTTTGATTCCCTAGAAAAACACTTAGCGACGAAGGAGCTTCTTTATTTTCTTTCAGAGGAATCCGTAAGGATTCTTCTTTTATATCTGTCTGCACAGAATGAGCGCCGTTCCGTGCATACGGGGTATGCATCAGATGCATAGGGTTAGACCTGTTCATAGTCCCTCAATGCTCCATGAAGTTCGTAGGTCGAAGGCGCGTCGGGCTGGCGATTCTTGGGGTTGCTGTACTGGCGATAGACCCGCACCAGCCCGATCTCTTCGAGATGGTTCAACGCATAGGTTGTGGCGCGATATTTCAGACCAGCGGCATCGGCAATGAATCGAATCGGAACGGTGACGGCGTGGTCTTCCCGTTCGGATCGCGCACGGTTTTCGAGCCGACACAGAGCAATCCAAACAAGATAGGCGTTCGCGGGATGCTCGCAGGACGCCCCGATCTCCTGAAGGTCAGACTCGAAGACTTGAATGAATCCCGGTTTATTTCGACGGCGTGACATGAAGGCTCTCCGTAGATTGCTTTTCGATGGCCCGATGGAAGTCTTCCCCTATCCACGCCAAAGAACGGCAGATGGTGGCTTCGGCTTGTGGGTGTAGTGTGCCGCCCTCGCGCAATCGCCCTAGAAGCCGACCTTGCTGGCGGCGTAGGATCGAATCCACAGCGCCATGCAGGGTAGGGCCTATGGTGACGGGCGTGTTCATTGAACCGCCGCAACCTCGAAGCGGGATAGGGCTTTGTCGATGTCCGATTTCCGAAACAGGACGCATTTCCGAGATACTTTCAGGAACGGAACAATCCGCCGCGCCTGCCAGTCGGACAAGGTCCGCCTGCTGATTCGTGCGTACTTCATAGCGCCTGCCGGACGCAGATAATCGCTGTTTTCGTCGGTCGATTTTTGGGTTTTGTTGTTCGTGGTTTTCATGCTAGTGGTCTCCTTTGCCTGTTAGATTGCGTTAGTCAAGGCGATTGGTCTAGAGGCTTGGGGACATTCTGCGTCTCGGTTTTTAGACACAAAAAAAGGGCGTCAGCGCATGGCCGACACCCTCGTTAACTGGATGTTCTACGTCTATGCAGTTGCCCGCTTGAAGTTCACTTTCACGACCTTATCAGTCGCCGGACGGATGGCGAAAAACCGCCGCGCATCTGCCTTTATCACCAATCCCCGATAATGCTTGTACAAGATGCCAGCGTCGCCGGAATGCCCGAGAATCGCCGCCGTTTTTCCAGCGTCGCCGCCCATGGCAAAGTGCATCGTTGCAAAAGTTTTTCGCGGTCCATCCTGAATCCAATCGACGCCTGCCGCCGCGAGCAATCCCTTGGGGCGCTTGTCCGGTTCCCGCTCTGCAATCGGGATACCCTCTTGTTCGTAGGCGGGGCCGATGGGCTTGCGATAGATGGCGTAGTCGAATTGGTTTTGCGTCTGAATGCCGACCTTCCCCCGCGCTTTCCGGTAGGGCGTCAACCAGTCAATCAACGTCTGGTTCATCGGCACGATCCGGGTCCGCCGCACCTTGGAAGTCTCGGGCATGACGCGGATGGTCTTTGCCTTGAAGTCAACGGCGCTCCAATCCAGCCCCATCGCTTCCCCCGGACGGAGTCCCGCGAAAAACTGCACCGCCAGCGTAGGCACGATGGCCGGGGTCCACTCTGCCGCCGTCCGCATCAGGGATTGAACAGCGGCAACGGTGAAGGGTGTCGGCAACTTCTCATCCATCCGCACGGCCCGAATCCCGGCAACGGGATTCGATTCGGCCATACGCTCCCGTACAGCATGGTTGAACATGGCGTTGAATGCTCTCCTGTATCCGTCCCATGTCGCCCCCGTTCCGCCTTTGGCCGTCAGCCATCCGGCAATATCATCGCGGGTCAGGGACACCACGGGGCGTTTCCCCATGTCTGCCGCCAGCCTGCCGACTTTGTGTTCCCTCTCCCGTAGTGTGGACGGCCTGCATCCCTGCACCTTCAAGCTTGCGAGCCATCGCCGCCCGAGTTCGGCCACGGTGACGCCCCCGGCGATTCCATTATGACGCGCCCAAAGTTTCGCCGCCGCCGTCAATGATGCCTTGCCATCCAGTATTGCCAGCGCCTCGACCGCGTCTTGACGCTGTGCCGGGTCCAAAGATAGGGCGTTCGCCCCCTCGTTCCCGATCTTCGTTGAGAGGATGGCCGCATGAGTCTTTGCCTTGGCGAGCGTGTCGAATCCCTTGCGCTCCCGCTTCCCGGTCCTCATGGTATCGACTTGGAAGTATCCGCCGCCGCCCTCGGGTAGTTCGGGGCGTAGCTCCCGAATGCTGATTCCGGCGTGGTCATAGGTCTTGATTTTCCGGCGCTTTGATTTCATGATGGCATCCTCTCGCGGTTGCTGTTTTATGTGCGCGTATCATGGCAGTTTGTCAAAATATGTCAATGCCCAAAGAAAACCCCTGTAAAAGTGTTGTATCAGTACAGCTTCCCAAGCTGAACGTCGCGGGTTCGATCCCCGTCTCCCGCTCCAATTTTATCGCATGAATCGATCCTTGCGGAATCCCGCCATCTTCCTGATTCTGGCCGGCCTGGCGCTCGTGCCCGGCGGCGCGCTAGGGGCCACGGCCCGGCAGGATTTCGCCGCTGGCCTCGTCGCGTGCGACGTCGTCGCGCCGCGGGACATTCCCGCGCTCGCGCTCGAAATCCTGCCGCTGGCGATGAACGCCGCGCTGGAGCGGATCGGCCCGCCGGCGGAGCCCGCGCGGCTGGAGTTGCGCCTGCTGGATCCCCCGCCCTTCTACAAGCGTTTCAAGGCGCTGGTCCAGGTCGAGGCGTTCGGCACGCAGATGGGCGATGAAATCACCTTGTATCCGGGCAAGGATCCGCTGAAGCTCGCGTTTCGCCTCGGCCACGAATTTTCCCATTGGTTGGTCTACAAACGGCTCGGTCGGCGCCCGCCGCTGTGGCTGGACGAAGGCCTGGCCCAGATGGTGGCCGCCGCCGCCGCGGAAAAGGTCGCCCGCACCCGCAAGCAGGATATCGAACGCCCCCGGCCGCCCAAGCTCGAAGGCCATTTGTTCGCCCTCGATGAACTCATCGGCCTGCAAACCTATCCCCGTTCCGCCGCGCGCTCCGCGGCCTTCTATTGGCAAGCGGAAGCCTTGGTCCGCGCGCTCGAGGGCAAGCTCGGGGCGGAGGAATTCGCGATCTATCTCGGCCTGCTGAGCGCCCCCGATGCCCCCGATTGGCAAGCGCCGCTGCGCGAGCGGTGGTATTTCACGGACTGGGACGTGAATTGGCTGGCGGAACAGATCCGGCCGAAAACAGAGAAACTCAATGTTCAATAATCAATATTCAAACTTCAATTTTCAATGTTCGATGGCGTTCCGGATCCCGTTCGGCTCACTTGAAGATTGGATATTGAATCTTCCTGTATGACCACCATGCACCCCACCGCCCGATCCGACGCCCCGGAGCGCGCCTGGCTGGTCGCCACGGTGCTGGGCGACCAGCCCAAGGCCGCCACGGAGGAATCCCTGCGGGAATTGCGGGCCTTGGCCGATACGGCCCGGACCGAAGCGGTGGGCGAAACCGTCTGCCGGCTGCGCGCGATCCATCCGGCCACCTACGTTGGGCGCGGCAAGGCACTTCAGATCGCCGAAGCCCTCCAAGCCGCCGGTGCCGGCGTCGCGATTTTCGACGATGATCTTTCGCCGGCCCAAGGCCGCGCCCTGGAGGACGTCCTCGGCGTGCGCGTCGTGGACCGGACCCAGCTCATCCTCGATATTTTCGCCCAGCGCGCGCTGACGCTCGAAGGGCGGCTGCAAATCGAACTGGCCCAGCTCCACTATCTGCTCCCCCGCCTGCGCGGCCTGTGGACCCATCTGGAGCGGCAAAAGGGCGGCATCGGGCTCAAGGGGCCCGGCGAAAAGCAGCTGGAACTGGATCGGCGGCGCATCGAACAGCGCCTTGGACGCATCCGCGACCAGCTGCAAATGGTCCGCCAGCGCCGCGCCGAGCTGCGGCGGGGCCGGCGGCGGCATGGCTGGGCGCTGCTGACGCTCGTGGGCTACACCAATGCGGGCAAATCCACCCTGCTGAACCGTCTGACGGATGCCGGGGTGCTGGCGGACGACCAGTTGTTCGCCACGCTCGATCCCACCACCCGCCAACTGCGGTTGCCGAACCACCAGCCCTGCCTGTTGACCGACACCGTCGGGTTCATCCGCAAGCTGCCCCACCATCTCGTCGAAGCCTTCAAGGCCACGTTGGAAGAGGTCAACGAAGCAGATCTGCTCCTGCACGTGATCGACGCCTCGCAGCCGCGCGCGGAGGAGCAGATCGATGCCGTGGAAGCCGTTTTGAAGGAACTCGGCGCCCAGACCAAGCCCGTGCTGGCCGTTTTCAACAAGACCGATCTGGAGCGCGGCCGCAACCAGGCCATCCGGCTGGCCGATCGGTTTCGCCATTCGGTCGCGATTTCCGCCGCCACCGGCGACGGCACGGCCACGCTGTGCCAAACCATCGCCGATCTGCTGCGCGAGCGGGTGCGACATCTGCATCTGAAGATCCCGGTCGGCGCAGGCAAAGCCATCGCCGCGCTCCACGCCAACGGCAAGGTGCTGGAGCAAAAGGTGCGCGGCAAGCATCTGCACGTGGAAGCGGTGGTGGCGGCCGGATTCGCCGCCACGCTCGATCCGAAATGGCTGGCGGATTAAGGGAAGAGGCGGATCTTCCCTGTTTTTTGGGATGCGCGGGGCGGAGCCCCGCACCACGGGAAATCCGCCCGGCTCGGCGCGCCGGGCTACAACGAGGTGCGGATTTCGCTTGGAGTGCGGCGGCTCGACGCCGCCTTGGATTGGGCCTGTAGGCCGGGGCAATGAC
>RZYG01000077.1 GCA_009930415.1 Spartobacteria bacterium
TAGGTGACGGGGGTGCGGACGTCGAGCATGGCGCGGTGCTGGTCGGTGAAGAGGTGCTCGCGGTAGCCGCGCTGGACGACGCCGGAGAAAAATTCGGCCATGCAGCCGGAGCCGTAGGAGAAAAAGCCGATGCGCCGGTCGTCGAGCGCGGCGGGGGCGTTGTCGAGGAGGGACGCGAAGCCTTCGTACACGCAGGCGGCATAGGTGTTGCCGGTCTGGCGGTTGTACTGGAGGGCCGGTTCGAGCAGGCGTTCGAGTTCGTCCTTGGGGGGGGGCGCAACCGCCTCGGTCTTGCAGAGGCGCTCGTAGGACTTGTAGGCGATCTTGGTGAAAGGCATGTGGAAGCAGTAGTGCCGGTGGTCGGCCAGGCCGCGTTGGGACGCCGCCTTGTAGTTGTTCCACGCGTCGATGAGGGTGGTGAGATACATGCGGGTGGAATACTTGCCGTCGACGAGGGCTTCTTCGCGGTAGTTGGGCCGCCAGAAATCCATGATGTCCTCGGCGTGGAAGCCGGCTTCGGGATCGAGCGCGAGGACGCGCGGATGGGCGGAGACAAGCATGGCGACGGCGCCGGCGCCCTGGGTGGGTTCGCCGGGACTGGCGAGATCGTAGCGGGCGATGTCGGCGGCGAGGACGAGGGCCTTGGTGTGGGGGCGCGCGGCGACCATGGCGGCGGCCATGCGGAGGCTGGCCGTGGCGCCGTAGCAGGCTTCCTTGGTCTCGATGCAGCGGCAGGTCGAGGGCAGGCCGAGCAGCTTGTGGCAGAACATGGCCGCGGCCTTGGATTGGTCGATGCCGGATTCGGTGGCGAAGATCAGCAGCTCGATGTTTTCGCGGCCGGCCTTTTCGACGACGGGCAGGGCGGCGTTGGCGGCGAGGGTGACGATGTCCTGGTCCGGGGGCACGACGGCCATGCGCTCCTGGCCGATGCCGACGACGAACTTGTCGGGATCGACGCCGCGCTTCTCGGCCAGCACGCGCAGGTCGAGGACGTAGGCGGGGGTGTGGAAGGAAATTAGATCAATGCCGATTTTCATGGGTGTTCGAGGGGGGCAATATCCAATGTTCAATATTCAATATCCAATGTTCAAGTGGGGCGGAGCGTTTCCGATTCCTATTCTGACACCTGTCTCCTGACGCCTGTTGCCTGACTCCTGGCGCCTGGCTTCTAGAACCTCTTCCAGACCCCGCGGGCGGACTCGCGGGCCTTGGCGCAAATTTCCTGCTCGTCGAGGGCGAGGATCTTCGAATCGCGCATGAGGATTTGGCCGCGGGCGATGGTGGTGTGGACGCGGGCGTAGTTGAGGCCGTAGAGCAGGTGGCCGAGGAAGCGGCCGGGCTCGAGGGGCGTGGTGGGGACGTAGTCGAAAATCGCGACGTCGGCGAGCTGGCCGGGCGCGAGCTGGCCGCGCGGGTCGGGGAAGCAGCGGGCGGCGATCTTGGCGTTGTTGCCGAGCAGCATGTCGCAGGCTTCCACGAAGGCGACGCGCGGATCGGCGAGGGTCGCGCGCTGGAGCAGGTGGGCGACGCGGGCGGCGGAGATCATGTGCGAGGTCATGCCGTCGGTGCCGAGGCCGAGCAGGATGCCCTTCTTCAGCAGCGTCAGCATCTTCTGCGTGCCGACGGCGTTGTTCATGTTGGATTCCGGATTGTGGACCATCATGGTGCCCGTCTGGGCGATCAGGTCCATTTCGGATTCGTCGAGATGGATGCCGTGGATGAAGAGGGAGTTTTTCCCGGTCAGGCCGAACTTGTGGAGGCGCTGGACGATGCGCGAGCCGTGCTTGGCGATGCAGTCGGTTTCGTCGGAGAGATCCTCGGCGACGTGGATGTGGACGCCGGCCTTGGTCTCGGAGCAGACGCGCGCCGTGGCTTCGAGGGTGACGTCGGAGAGGGTCATCTGCGCGTGGAGGCCGAAGAGCGCGGTGACCTGGCCGTCGCCGGCGGCCTGGGTTTTCTTGATGAAGCGGGTATTTTCGGCGACGCCGTCGGCGGGGACGTTGCGGTCGGAGGTCTCGTAGCAGAGGCAGCCGGAGAGGCCGGCCTGGCGGAAGGTCTCTTCCATGATATCGAGCGAGCCGTTGGTGCAGGACGGGGAGGCGTGGTGGTCGATGACGGTGGTGCAGCCGGTGTGGATGGCTTCGAGGAGGGCGACGAGGGAAGAGTAGCGGACGGCCTCGGGGTCGAGGGCAAGGTCGAGTTTCCACCACATGCGCTCGAGGATTTCGACAAAATTGCGGGCGGGTTCGCCGGGCGGGGCGAAGCCGCGGGCGAAGGAGGAGTAGAAGTGGTGGTGGGCGTTGATGAGGCCGGGCATGGCGACCCTGCCCTGGGCATCGATCACCTGCGCGCCGACGGGGACCTCGACGGACGGGCCGACGGCGGAAATCTTGGAACCTTCGATCAGGATTTCGCCTTGGGGGAGGATGGTGCCGGCGTCGTCGAGGGTGACGACCAGGGCGTTTTTGATCAGCAGGGCGGTCATGAGGGCCTCCGGGTCGGATGTTTCCGCGGCGCGGAAAAAGGATCCGCGCTGCAAACGGCACTATTAGCACTTTTTCCGCGCGCGGGACAAGGTTTTCGCCGGGCGGCGGGCGCCTAGCGGGCGAGGGCGCGCTCGACGGCGGGCGAGGGACCCAAGAGGACGAGGACGTCGCCGGGGGTCAGGACCGTCTGGGCGTCGGGAAACAGCGTGGCGAGACGGCCGGCCGCGTCGCGGCGCTTGAGCAGCAGCACGCGGACGCCGAGGACGGCGGGCAGGCGCGCGGCGGCGAGGGTTTGGCCGTGGAACCGGGCGGAGGGTTCCCATTCGGCCAGCTCGAAGCCGGGGGCGATTTCGATGCGGTTGCCGGCCAGGGCGGAGACGCCGCGGGACAGCGCGGGGGCGGAATCGGCCTTGAAGACTTCGTCCTGGTAGACGGCCAGCACGTCGGCGTAGGCGAGGGTGCCGAGCAGCCGGCGGTCGTCGTCGGCCTGCACGACGGGCAGTTCCTGGAGGCCGGCCCGGGCGAACTTGGCGAGGGCGGACGACAGGCTTTCGCCGGGCACGACGGCCGGGACGTCGCGCCGCATGACGTCTTCGGCCATGAGAATGCAGGCGAGGGTCGGCGGGGAGAGCAGGACACGGCGGGCGTCGCCGAGGGTGATGGCGCCGAGCAGCGTTTCGTGCTCGTCGACGACGTAGAACTGGGCGGCGGCGGACGCCAGCAGGCGGTCCATGAGGACGGACGCGGGTTCGCCGGGGCGGATGGTTTCGGTTTCCGTCCGCAGGTGGTCCGCGACGCGGTGGGTCTGCAGCAGGTCGGGGGAGCGCCCGCGGAACAGGCGGATGCCTTCGCGGTCGAGCTTGAAGGTGTAGATGGAGAGGTGGCCCGTCAGCCGCGCGACGAGGGCGGTGCTCAGGATGGAGACGAGCATGACCGGCAGGATGATGGAATAGTTGGAGGTGATCTCGAAGACCATCAGGATGGCGGTGATGGGCGCGAGCATCGAGCCGGCCACGAGGCCGCCCATGCCGACGAGCGCATAGGCGGCCAGGCCGCCGAACCGCGCGCCGAGCGCCGGTTCGGCCAAGCCGCCCAGCCAGGCGCCGAGGAGGGCGCCGATGGCCAGCGCGGGGGAGAACACGCCGCCGGAGCCGCCGGAGCCCAGGGTGACGGACGTGGCCAGCATCTTCGCGAAGACGAGCGCGAGCAGCAGAAGGCCGGGGAAGCGGCCGGCGAAGGCGTCGTTGGCGAGCCAATGGCCGTCGCCCAGCACGTGCGGCACGGCCAGGGCGAGCAGGCCGACGAGCAGGCCGCCGAGGGCCGGCCGGACCGCGGGGTGCCAGCCGCGGCGCGCCTCGAAGAACCGATCGGCGGCGTAGTTGAGGCGGAGATAGGCGAAGGAGACGAGGCCGCACAGCAGGCCGAGCAGGGCGTAGGGCAGCAGCTCCCAGACGCTGGCGAAGGTGCACGCCGGCGGCGCGAAGACCGGGGCGTTGCCGTGCCAGGTGCGGGTGACGACGGTGGCGACGACGGACGACACGACGATGGGCCCGAACTGGGCCGCGCCGAATTCGCCCAAAACGACTTCCACGGCGAACAGCGCGCCGGCGATGGGCGCGTTGAACGTGGCGGCGATGCCGGCGGCGGCCCCGCAGCCGACGAGCGTGCGCAGGCGGCGCGCGGACATGCCCATGGCCTGCCCGACGCGCGACCCGATGGCCGCGCCGACCTGGATGATGGGGCCTTCGCGGCCGGCCGACCCGCCGCTGCCGATGGTGATGGCCGACGCGATCGTCTTGGCGATCGCGACGCGTCCGCGGATCTTGCCGCCGGCCAGCGCCACGGCCTTGATGACTTCCGGCACGCCGTGGCCCTTGGCCTCGGCGACGAGATAGGTGGTGATGAGACCGACCAGCAGGCCGCCGACCGCCGGCGCCAGCGCGATCTTCCAGGCGGAGACCTGGCGCAGCCAGCCGAGGCCCGGCTCGACGGCGCCCCAGAAGCCGTCCTGGAACAAGTGGATGGCGATTTCGAACGCGATGGCGCCGAGGCCGCCCAGCAGCCCGATGAACGCCGCGGTCAGGAACAAAAAAACGGTCTCGCCGCCGCGGGCGCGCTCGACCCAGGTGCGGCCGATGCGCCGCAGCCAGCGCGCGAGCACGGGCAGGCGCGGGCGCATGGGTTTTTCGTTGGTGGGGTCTGGGAGCATGGAAGGCCTCAATATCCAATATTCAATATCCAATGTCCAATATCCAATGGGGGCGAAAACAGAATGGGCTGGATTGGGCTGGCGTCGGCGGCTAGACTGCGCGCAAATGAATCCGGTTCCGGACAAGCGGGTTGCGGTGGACGCGCGGTGGGTGTTTCCCGAACTGAGCGGCATCGGACGCTACACGCTGGAACTGCTGAAGCAATTGGGGGAAGACGGCGGGGGCTTCCGCTACGTGGTGTGGGTGCGGAACGCGGAGCGGCGGACGTTCGTGGAGCGGGAAGCGGGGCTGGCGGGCAAAGCGGATTTCGAGTTCGCGGAACTGCCGTACGGTCCGTTTTCGGTGCGCGGCCAATTCGCGGCGGCGCGGTGGCTGCGGGAGAATCGGATCGCCGTCTATCACTCGACGAATTTCATGGTGCCGCTGCCGGCGTTTCCGCGCCGCAAGCCGCACGCGACGAAATGTCTCTGCAACGTCCACGACCTGATTCCGCTGGTGCATCCGGAATTCACGCCCAAAGCGCTGAAAACGAGGTTTTTCCCCGTCTACCAGGCGCTGATGAACGAAATCGCGCGGCGGACGGACGCGGTGGCGACGGGCAGCGAGTCGGCGAAAAACGACATCGTGCGGATGCTGGGGATTCCGCCGGCGCGGATCGCGGTCATGCCGGACGGCGTGGATCCGCGCTACGTGCCCGGCGGCGCGAAGCCCTCCGCGCGCGGCGGGCCGAAGACGGTGCTCTACGTGGGCCGGAGCGATCCGTACAAGAACGTGCCGGGGCTGGTGGAGGTTTTCGCGCGGCTGGTGCGGGACGGCGGGGTGGACGCGCGCCTGCGCCTCGCGGGTTCGCCGGACGCGCGCTATCCGGAGGCGGCCGAAACGGCGCGGCGGCTGGGCGTGGCGGACCGCGTGGAGTGGACCGGCTATCTGGACGACGCGGCGCTGCTACGGGCCTACCAGGACGCCGACGCACTGGCGCTGCTGTCGCGCTACGAAGGGTTCGGCTTGCCGGTGCTCGAAGCGATGGCCTGCGGCACGCCGGTGGTTTGTTCCAATGCGGCGAGCCTGCCGGAGGTGGCCGGCGCCGCGGCGCGGCTGGTGGCGCCGGACGACGGCGCCGGCGCGGTTGCCGCGCTGAAGGACATTTTGACGGATCCGGCCGAGGCCGCGCGCCTGCGCGCGGCGGGGCTGGAGCAGGCGCGGAAATTTTCATGGCGCACGACGGCCGCGGGCGTACGGAAGCTTTATGCGGAGCTGGCGGAATGAGCCGCGCGCTCCAGGTGGCGCTGGCCCACGACTGGCTCAACGGCATGCGCGGCGGCGAGCGCTGCCTCGATCTGATCTGCCGGGAGTTTCCCCAAGCGGAACTCTACACCTTGCTGTTCCGGCCGGAGCTGGTGACGGACGCGATCCGCAACCGGAAGGTGCACGTGTCGGGCCTGCAGCGCGTGCCGGGCTTCCGCGAGCATTACCGCTGGTTCCTGCCGTTGTTCCCGCGGGCGATGGAAGCGTTCCGCGTGCCGGCGGGCACGGACCTGGTGCTGAGCACGAGCCATTGCGTGGCAAAAGGCCTCGTGCCGCCGCCGGGCGCGAAGCACGTGTGTTATTGCTTCACGCCGATGCGCTACGCCTGGGCGCTGCAGGAGGAATATTTCGGCCGCGGCGGACTCAAGCGGGCGCTGATCGACCGGATGTTGGCGCGGCTGCGCGACTGGGATCGGGCGGCCAGCGGCCGCGTGGACCGGTTCGTGGCGATCAGCCGGCACGTGCAGGCGCGCATCCGGAAATTCTATGGCCGGGAAGCGACCGTGGTCTATCCGCCGGTGGCGACGGATTTCTTCACGCCCGACGCGCGCGGCGGGCACGACGGCTACGACTTGGTGGTGTCCGCGCTGGTGCCCTACAAGCGGGTGGATCTGGCCGTGCGGGCCTATGCGCAGTCGGGCTACCCGCTGAAGGTCGCGGGCGTGGGCACGGAGCTGGAAGCGCTGAAAAAAATCGCCGCGCCGAACGTGGAATTCCTCGGCCGCGTGCCGGACGAAGGCGTCCGCGAGCTGTACCGGCGCTGCCGGTTCCTGGCGTTTCCGGGCGAGGAGGATTTCGGGATCGTGCCGCTGGAAGCGCAGGCGTGCGGCAAGCCGGTGCTGGCGTTCGGCAAGGGCGGGCTGCTGGAAACCGTGCTGGCCGGGCGCACGGGCGTGTTTTTCCCGGAGCAGACGCCCGCGGCCTTGAACGAAGCCGCGGCGTTGGCGGCGACGACGGACTGGGATTCCGCGGCGATCCGCGCGCACGCGGAAGGTTTCGGCGAAGCGCGCTTTCTCGAAGGATTGCGCGCGGAGATCGCCGCCGCGCTGGACGGGCGGCGGACGTGACGGCGCCGGCCCATGATCCGGCGGTCTCGGCGTTGCGCGTGGCGCAGGGGTTTTCATGCCTGTTCTGGAGCATGCCGGCGATGGCGGCGGCGCATGCGGCCGCGCTGGGCGCCCTGTTGCCGCCGCGCGAGGCGGCGCTGCTGATGGCGGTCAGTTGCGCGCCGCTGGCGGTCGGTTTGGGGATGTTGCGCGCGGCGGGAGCGGCGGAGTCCGGCTGGCGCGCGCGCACGGCGCGGGTGGGGTTGCTGGCGCTGGCGGCGGCGGGACTGGGGCCGTTCGTGGCGTGGTGGGTCCAGACGCCGGGTCAGCCGTATTTCGCGGTGAACGCGGCCCTCCACTACGTGGCGCTGATCGCCCTGCTGGTCGGCGCGAATCGGCTTGCGGGCGCGGCGGCGGGCGGTCTGGGCGATTCGCCGTTGCGGCGGGAAGCGCTGGCGGGCTTGGGGATGGTGCTGTGGCTGAGCGCCTGCACGGTGGGCGCGCTGGCGTGGCTGTTCCACCGCGCAGGCCTGTTGGAAGCGGGGGCGGCGACGGTGTTGGCGCGGCTGGCGGAGCTGCCCGCCGAGGCGCGGGCGCTGTTTTTGCTCCCCTACGCGATGACGGCCTACGTGGCGTGGCGGACCAAGGAAACGGCGTTCCGCCGCGCGGCCGGCTCCGGCGCGTGAGCGCCGCCGCGGGCTATTCCCACGGGAACTTGCGCGCGCCCTTTTCCTGCGGCGCGGGCTCGTCGGCCGGTTCGGGCCGGGCGGGGAGATGCCGCTGGATGTCGGCGAGGATCTCCAGCCCTTCGGGATCGTTCGGCATCGCGGCGAGATAGCCTTGGATGGGCTTGAGCGCGCGGGAATATTGGCGCAGCCGGACCATGGCCTGCGCCCACTTCAACAGGCGCTCGTAGCGGTAGGGGGCGATTTCCTCGGACTTGCGGAAACACTCCGTGGCGACGCTCCAGCGGCCCAGCAGGCAGTATTGGACGGCGAGATCTTCCCACAGGAGGGGATTGCCCGGATTGCGCTTGATGGCGTCTTGGAGGACGGCGACGGCGGCATCGCCGCCGTCGGTGCGGTGCAGGGCTTCGGCCAGCGCGAGGGTCGCCTCGGAATTCCAGGCGTCGCGCTTCTGGGCATATTCGAGCCAAGGCCGGGCCGCTTCCGGCTGCTTTCGTTCGAGCAGCTGTTCGCCGACGGCGATGGCGAGGGCGACGTCGTAGTAGCCGGCATCCTCGTCCCGGCCGCGGAGCAGTTCGAGACCGGTTTCGGCGGGTTGGCCGCGAAGCGCGCGGGCCAAGGCCAGCAGGGCGCGGATTTCGAAGCGGTGCGGCCAGCGGGCAAGGGCGGCGGCGGCGGCCTCTTCGGCCGGCGCGCCGGCGGCGGCCTGCAGCAGGCCGTCCGCCGCGCGGACGGCCAGCCACGGATCGGCGGGGCGGGTAGCTCGATGGCGCGCGAAAATGGCGCCGGTGGTGGCGGGGGAGAAGGCGGCGGCGCGGGCGTCGTGCCCGGCTTTTTCGGTCTTGAGGTGCGCCACGGTTTCGGCGTTGCTCGACTGGCGGCGGAAGGGCGCGTGGAATTGCTGCTCGATGGCGGCGTCGAGCTGCGCGGTGGCCCCCCAGGGGGCGTAGAGCAGTTCGGCCGCGACGGCGTCGGGGCCGGGTACGGCCGCGACGGGATTCGCCTCGAAAGCCCGCAGGAATTCCAGGCGGTCGAGAATGGAGGCGGCGAGCAGGTGGGTGCCGGCGAACGTGAAGTGGACGTGGTCGAGGAACAGCTCGCGGCCGGGAATGCCCTGGGGCGAACGGATGGCGAACAGGGCTTCGGCGTCGAGCAGGGAGACGCCCGTTTCAGCCGCGCAGGTGCGGACGATTTCGTTGATGCGGGCATCGGCGCGCAGGCGCAGGGCATCGGCGTCGCGCGCACGGGAAAACAAGGCGGAGGCTTCGGCGGTGCGGTTCGCGGCGAGCGCCAGGCGCGCGGCGAGGAACAACGCTTCGGCGTGGTTGGAGTCGCGCCGGATGGCGTCGGCGTAGAGCCGGAACGCTTCGGTCCGGTTGGTGGCCGTTTCGGCCGCGGTCGCCGCGCGCAGGATTTCGCGGACTTCCTGCGCGGCGGTTTCGTCGTCGAGGAACACCGTGGAAAACGGGGCGCAATCCCGCAGGTTGACCGGCACCGTGCAGGCGACGACCGCCGGGGACGCGGCGGCGGCCTGGCGCAGGATGGCGGCCAGATTCTTGCGGAACGAGCGGTAGGCGCTGCGCAGGCGGGGATCGCGGGGCGACATCCGGCCCCGCAGGCTGATGGGTTCCCGGCTGCGCCAGGCCTGGTCGTCGGCGCGCGCGGGATCGAGGCGGTGGCGCGCGGCCACGACCAGCCGCGACAGGCGCGTGCGGGAAAACAGCACCAGCGCGCGCGCGATCCGCGAGCTGTGGTGGAAGCGGCCGAGGCTGGAGGCGGGGCCGTAGGGGCCGGCGACTTCCTCGTTGCCGGTCAGGACGACGACGGCCTGGGGCCGCAGGCGTTTCAGGTCGCGGGCCACCTCGCGCAGGACGTGGGAGTTGCCGCCGGCGAACGCCATGTGGACCACTTCGACGGGGCGGTCGGGGTAACGGCTGCGGAGCAGGATTTCCAGCTGGCGGCCGATGCCGAACGAGGCGTCGGGATAGCCCATGGCGGAGGAACCGCCGAGCAGGCAGACGCGCAGGGTGCCCGGGGCGGGTGTCTGCGGCACCACGGTCGGCGGCGGCGGGCGGGCCGCCCGCGCCGTCGCGAAGCGATACGGAAAAAACACGTTGTCGATCCAGGCCGGCTGGCCATCGATTTGCCCGGCGCGCAGGAAACGGGCGGATCGTTTGGCCAGGAACGGGGCGGACGCCAGCTCGACGAGAACCAAGGCGGCCAGCAGACCGGCGGCGGCCAGGGCCAGCCGGCGGAGCCAGCGGAGCAACAGCGCCGCCGCGGGGGGGAGATCCCGATGGTCCGACAATGAATCCATGACCTGCAAGTGGAGCGACTATAGGGGAGGGCGGAGAGCTTGTAAAGCGGCGGCGGCGGGGCAAAACCGATGGAAAAAGAGGGGAATGCGGGGAAAGGTCTTGCGCCCGGCCGCGGGCGACCTGTATTTTCGGGGGCGAGAACGACGCCCGCGTCATGTCGGAGCACCATCCCAAACCGCGCAAGAACGAACCGATCGAGCCCAAGTGGCACGATCTGCTGTCGAACGGCGAATTGCTCCAGATGGCGATCCGGGACCCGCTGACCGGCCTGCTGAACCGCCGGGCCTTCGACGAAGAACTGCGCTGGATCTGGAAACAGGCGAAGGACCATCCGTTTTCCATCGGGCTGCTCGTGGTCGACATCGACCATTTCAAGGCCGTGAACGATTCCTACGGCCACGTCGTCGGCGACCAGGTGCTCAAGGAGTGCGCGGCGCTGGCGCAGGCCAGCGTGCGGGAGTCCGACGTGGTGTGCCGCTACTACGGCGGCGACGAACTGGTCGTGATCCTGCCGTGGGCGGACGAGGCCGAAACGCGCCGGGTCGCCAACCGCATGATCGAGGCGTTCCGCGGCGCGGTGCTGTGCCAGGACACCTACGAACTGCGCGCCACCATTTCCGTCGGCGGCAGCACCGTGCTGGCCGGGCCGGGCCACAGCGCGGAGACGTTCCTCATCCAGGCCGACCGGGCGCTTTATCGCGCCAAACAGACCGGCCGCAACAAGCTGTGCTTTGCCGACGAGGTGGTGCCGCTGGGCGAGACCTCCGCCGCCGGGATTGCACCGGCGCCCGCCGGCCAGGCCGATCCCAAGCGCACGGTGCTGGTCGTGGACGACGACGAAGCGCTGTGCCGGCTTTTCGCGCGCATGATTTCGCGCGCCGGGTTCGTGGTGTTGACCGCCCAGACCGTCGCGGATGCCCAGGCCATCGCCGAACGCGAGCAGGGCATGATCGACGTCGCGCTGGTGGATCTGCACATCGGCGCCGACAACGGACTGGATCTGCTCAAGAAATTGCGCGCGCTCGATGAATCCACCATCGGGATCGTCATCACCGGCCAGGCCACCCTCGAAGACGCGGTGACGTCGCTCCAGCAGGGGGCCTACGATTTCGTCCAGAAGCCGATCGCGCCCACGCAACTCTCCGCCACCTTGGAACGCGCCACCAAATATCGCCGCCTCGCGCTGGAGAACAAGCGCTACCAGGCCCATTTGGAAGACATGGTCCGCGAAAAAAACGCGGCCTTGTCCCGCGCCCTAGACCAAGCCACCGATTCCTACCAGTTCACCCTCGAGGCCATGGCCGACATGCTCGACACGCGCGAAAAAAAAACGGGGGCGCACAGCAAGCGCGTGGC
>RZYG01000078.1 GCA_009930415.1 Spartobacteria bacterium
ATGAAAGCCCCGTGGCACGACGTCTGCGACTCCGCCGCGCAATTTCCCGAAGGCTTCCCGAAGAAATAGGCCTTGGGAGATATTTTACCTCCGACGAGGCCGTCGGGGGCTCCAAATTCACGGATCCTGCGGCTGTTTGGAGCCGGGACAGCTTGTCCGCCATAGCCTTGCCGACGGCGGCACCTCGTCCCGGCCTCGGCATCATCGCAAGGCCGACCATGAAAATTTCCCACACAGACGAAGAATATTCGCCCGCCAACGGTTGGCCGGGAGGCACACGAAAGCGAAATGACGGGACGGACAAAAGCGAGATATATAACATGTATACATGTTATATATCTGAATTCGACATTTCGTCAAGCCGTGTTTTCATGACGCCCCTTTAAAAATCGGCCAAACGTAGTTGTTGACGATTCTTCTATCTATGTGGTATTACATGTATACATGTAATACCACAGGTGAGATCATGTTCAGTACAGCCATCCGGGAAAAGCTTGTCCAGCGCCTGCGTACTCCCCTCCGGGAGCAGCGGTTTCGCCAGGTTGCCGAGGACATCCTGCCGATGACGCGCTATCGGTCCACCATCCCTTTCATCCATGCCTTGCTGGCCGAGGGCGTGGTCCGGAAGCAAATCCTCAAGGCACGGAACGGCAAAACGATCTCGCTGTACTCCTCCCATCCCCTTGAGGAGTTCGGCCCGTACGAGCTTGCCTGGGCCATGTTTCCAAGCGGATATTTCTGCAACCTGACGGCGATCTTCCACCATGGGCTGACCGATCAAGTGCCGAATTCGGTTTACGTCTGCCACGAAACCCTCCAAGTCCAACATGCAAATCCGGCCGGCACACCCTCGGAATCGATGGTCAGGAGCGCCTTCATCCAACCGCACCGGCACACCAACCACGTGTTCGATTTCCGGGGACCTGAACTGGTCGTTCTGAGTCGAGCGTTGAATTCCGACCATGGCGTCGTCGCGACAAGAAACCAGTCGCCCTGCCCCGTCGGTTCCCGGGTGGCGGGGCTGGAGCGGGCGCTGATCGATTCGGTAGTCGCACCGCAATACAATGGCGGCATCACCAGTCTGCCGGCCTACTTCACGGCGGCCCGGGACAAACTGCAGATCGACAAGCTGCTGGAAATCTATCGAAAATTGAAATTCGTGTACCCGTATGCGCAATCCATCGGGTTTCTTCTGGAACTATCCGGCATGTCGGAACAGGCCGACCGGATACGCAAAGTCTATCCCCCGCGCCAGCGATTTTTCCTCGATCACAATGCCAAATCCTCGTGGATCTATAACGAGCGCTGGATGATCTACAGCCCGAAGGAATTCGTGGATGAACGTTGAAGACGTCATTGCCGACGCCGTCGTGGCGATCTGCGCAAGTCCTCGCTTGTCCCGGCTTTTCGTCCTGAAGGGGGGTGGCGCCATGCGCCTGTTCGACGGCATGGACGCCCGCCTGTCCATCGATGCGGACTTCTCGATCGAAGGGAACCTCGATGTCCAGGCCGAGTCCGTGTTCAAGGAAATGAGCCGGCGCCTCGCCGGAGCTTTCAAAGCCAAAGGCTACGAGCTCCTGGATTTCAAGGCCAACAAAAGACCCCGGAAGGTCCGCGCCGGCTTCCCCCTCTGGTTGGGCGGCTGGGCGTGCGAGTTCAAGCTGGTGGACCGGAAAAATCGCTGGAAAAGCCTGGAAACGAGGCGGCGAAATGCGCTGGTTCCTGTCGGCGCCAACTCTTCGAAGATATCCATTGACCTAAACGAGCACGAGTATTGCGGAATACGCAGGACGAAGACGGTGCGCGGGGCGAAAATCCACGCCTATTCCCGGGAAATGCTGGTGTTGGAAAAGCTCCGGGCCATTTGCCAGCAGCACCCGGATTACCCGTACCGGCAGGAAACCAAGAACCGAGCCCGGGATTTCTACGACATCCACGCTTTGACCCGGGATATCGACGCCGAGTTCATTCATCGCTGCCGGCATCACATAGAGGCCGTGTTCAGGGCAAAGGACGTTCCTTTATGGATTCTGCGCTCGCTCTGGAATGACGAATCTTTCGTGGATACTTTCCGCCGCGGATTCGACCAAGTGCGCGACACGCTGCGCGGTCCCGCGAACTCCTTTGATGTGTATCTGGAACATCTCCGGTTCTTGCTGAGAGACATTTACCCCAATATTCCCGATCACCCGAAATAGAGATAAGTGAAGGGGCCGTGAAGGGGCCAGTTTCATAAATTGTGGAGACCTACACTCAACATGACCCGGTGCCGCCCCCCGACGATGCCCCGCCGCAGGCGGGCAGGCTGTCGGAGGCTCAAAAAACGCGATTTCGCGACTTTTTTCGTCAAAACGCTCGTTTTTGGGCGTTTTTTACTCCATTTTGAGCATTTTTTTCATAAAATATTACCGAACGGGCATATTATTCTCTCAAATATGCCATTTTGAAATAATTTTTACCGATCGGGAACATATTCTGTTGACATCGAAAAAAACCGGATTTATGTTCCCGATCGGTAAATATGAATGCATTTACGTCCACCTCGCTCGGCGAAACCATCCACGCGCGCCGCAAGCAGTTGAAAATCACCCAAAAGGATTTAGCGCTGACTTGCGGAACCGGGTTGCGCTTCCTGGTTGATCTCGAAAAGGGCAAGTCCACTTGCCAGATCGGCAAAACCCTGCAAGTGATCCAGGCGCTGGGTCTCGAACTGCAGCTGACCGCCCCGTCCAACTCCCGTCAGCCGTCATGAAATCTCTGATTGTCCATCTTCATGGCGAGCGCACGGGACTCCTTGAACAAGAGGATGGCGACCCGCTGCGGTTCATCTACGACCCCGCTTGGCTGGCGAAACCGGATGCCGTTCCGCTTTCCCGATCGTTGCCGCTCCAGTCCGAGGCGTTCCCCGCGAAAAAGGCCCGGCCATTTTTCGCCGGCCTCCTGCCCGAAGAAGAACCGCGGAAAATCGTCGCGAAAATCCTCGGCATCAGCGCCGCCAACGATTTCGCCATGCTGGAACGGATCGGCGGCGAATGCGCCGGCGCGGTTCAATTGCTCCCTGCCGAAACAGAATTGGCCGCGCAGATTTTCATCCCCCCGCGCGAACTTTCCACCCCGGAATTGGAGCAAATCGTGGCCGAATTGCCCCGGCGCCCCCTTCTGGCCGGCCGCGACGGCTTGCGGCTTTCGCTCGCCGGTGCCCAGGACAAGCTGCCCGTCCTGATCCGCGACGGCTGCATGTATCTGCCTCTGGACGACCTTCCGAGCTCCCACGTCCTCAAACCGGAACCCGCCCGATTCTCCGGACTGGCCGCCAACGAATGGTTCGCCCTGGCCTTGGCGCGCGCCGTCGGTCTGGACGTGCCCGCCGCCGAATTCCGGATCATCGGGGAAACGCCCTGCCTGCTGGTCGCGCGCTACGACCGCCGCGCCGGCGCCGACGGCCGCCTCCGGCGCATCCACCAGGAAGATTTCTGCCAGGCGCTCGGGTTTCCGCCGGAACGCAAATACCAAGCCGAAAACGGGCCGACGTTGCGCCATTGCTTCGAATTGCTGCGCACTTGGTCCACGGTTCCGGCGCGCGACGTCCCGGCGTTCATCGACGGCCTGATTTTCAACGTCCTGATCGGCAACGCCGACGCCCATGCCAAGAATTTTTCGCTGCTCTATATCGACGGCGAACGGCGCTTGGCGCCTTTCTACGATCTGGTCTCGACCCTCGCCTGGCCCGAACTGACCGCGAAACCGGCCATGAAAATCGGCCATGCGGACTCCCTCGACGTCTTTGCGTCGGCGGAGTGGAAAATCCTGGCCCGCGAAACGGGACTCGCCTGGCCGCTCTTGCGCGAACGGTTGAACCTTTCCGCTCGCGCCGTTCAGGAACATCTCGATTTTGTCCTGGCTCATGCGCCCGCGCCGGCCGTCGCGACCGTCCGTCCCTTGGGCGAAACCATCCGCGCCCGCGCCGACCGCATGCAATCGGCCCTGGCGACGAATTCATCGCCCGACCGCCGATCCGCCCGGTCAACGCCCGGACCTACAACCGAACCAACCGCCTCTGTAGGCCACCGCGTCGAGGTGGCCGATCCGGATTGATCCTCCAGCCTAAAAAGCATATTTTCCCGTCGTCCAAGGAGGCATCCATGCGCACGCTGAAATTGAGCAAGGCCTTCACGCTGATCGAGCCGGGGCCGGTCGTGCTGGTGACCACCGGCGATGGCCGGAAGAACAACATCATGACCATCTCCTGGACGATGGTGGTGGATTTCACGCCCCGGTTCGCCCTGACCACCGGCGCGTGGAACTACTCGTTCCGGGCCCTCGCCAAAACCCGCGAGTGCGTCCTGGCCATTCCCGGCGCGGACTTGCTGGATGCCGTGGTGGGCATCGGCACCTGCTCGGGCGCGGAGGTCGACAAGTTCGCCCGGTTCCGCCTCACCCCCGTCCCGGCCAAAAGGGTCCGCGCGCCTTTGATCCGGGAATGCCTGGCGAACGTCGAATGCAAGGTCGTCGAGATCGTCCGCCGGCACGACATCGTCGTGCTGGAAGCCGTCGCCGCGCACGTTTCCACCGGCCGGAAGGAAACCCGCACCCTCCATGCGGTCGGCGACGGCACGTTCGTCGCGGATGGCCGCCGTCTGGACCGCCGCAAGGCCATGGCCTCCAAGCTGCCGCCCGGCGTCTAGGGCGGTTTCACTTCTTCCGCAACCGGAGAATCCGACCGGGACGAGGTTCCGCCGTCGCCAAGGCTATGGCGGACAAGCTGTCCCGACTCCAAACAGCCGCCGGATCCACGTCTTTGGAGCCCCCGACGACCCCAGTTGGGGGACATGGATCAGGCCTTCGGAAAGCGGCAGCGGACCTGGACGCCGCGTTGGGGGCCGGGGCCGACGGCCAGCTCGCCGCCGAAGACTTCGGCGCGGTGGCGCATGATGCGCAGGCCGTTGCCGCCTTCGCGGTCGTCCTGGCGGGCCGCCGGGAAGCCCTTGCCGTCGTCTTCGACGGTCAAAATCCCGCCGCGCTCGTCGTAGTCGAGCGTCAGCACGACGTGCGCCGCGTCGCCGTGCTTGGCGGCGTTGTTCACGGCTTCCTGGGCGATCAGGTAGAGATGTTCGGCGGTGCCGGCGTCCTTCGGCTTGCCTTCGCGCTCGGCGTAGAACTCCACGTCCTTTTGGAACAGCGCGGCGGATTCTTCGGCCAGATGCCGCAGGGCGTCGGCCAGGCCGTCGTCGGTGAGCGCCACGGGGGCGAGGCCGCGGGCGATGCGCCGGACTTGGCTGACGGCTTCCTTGAGCGTGGCGCCGATCTGCGCGGCGTCGCCGTCGGCCGCGTCGTCGGTCCGGCCCAGCCGCTGGCGATAGGCGCCGAAGAGGTACATCGCGCCGGTGAGCTTCTGGCCGAGGGAGTCGTGCAGGTCGCGCCCGATGCGGGCTTTTTCGCGGCCCGAAATCCGCAGGACTTCGTCTTCGAGCTTGCGGCGGTCTTCCATGGCCGCTTCCAGCTTGCGGTTGGCGTCGGCCAGTTCGGCGGTGCGCCGGCGCACGAGCGCCTCGATGCGGCGCGTCCGCCCGGCCAGCGCCAGCAGCGCGCCGGCCAGCGCCAGCGAGAGCGCGGCGCCGACGGCGAAGATCCGGCGGGGCCCGCGCGCCTGCGCCGCGGCCCAAACGGCCGGATCGGCCGCGGCCGCGAAGCGCCACTCCTGGTTGGCCAGGCTGAAATCGCGCGCGAACCGGAACGGGCCGTCCGGCGCGGGAATCCCGGGCGCGCGCGCCAGTTGCGTCCGCAGACCGGGCGCGTTCTCGCCCAGGGCCGCCGCCAGCAGGCGTTCCGGCTGGAACCAGCCGACGGCGAAGCCGACCATTTCGCCGCGACCAACGACGTCGGCATACCGGATGGGCGCGAACATGAAGAGCCCGGTCCCGCCGGGCGGAGCGCCGCCCAGCGCGAACACGCCGTGGGTTTCCATCGCGGCGATCGCCTCGCGGTCCTCCGCGCGCGCGCCGAAATCGTAGCCGGGCGGCACGCCGAGTCCGCCGGGGGGCGTCTGGTAGGTCAGCACGAAATACTCGGACTGTTCCGGCATCGGCGCGAATCCGCCTTGGCCGTCGGCGCGCACGATCGCGTGCCCGGCGCCGCCGGGCTGCTCGTAGCTCGCGCGCATCTCGTGGGGAATCCGCTGGACGAAACCGTAGGCGCCCAGGATCCGCCGCTGGTAGATCATGCCCTTGCGCGCGATTTCGTCGAACGCCGCGGGGGAGACCTGGTCGGACAGGCTGTGGAGCTGGCGGATGGAATCAAGCACTTCCATGAACAGCTGCACGTCGCGCAAGACCCGCGCGAAGAGCTTGTCGGCGGCCTGCTGGAATTCGCGTTCGATCCGGGCGTTTTCCTGCCGGCCCTGCGCGCGCGCCAATCCAGCCGAGGTGCCCAGTCCCAGCGCCAGCACGAGGGCGGCCAGCGCCGCGGCCGGCCCGCCCGCCATCCGCAGGAATCCTTTCCGTTCCGCCGCCGGTTTGCCTGCATCCGTTTGCATCGGAACCGGAGCCTACACCGCGGCTAAACCGCGCGCGACCCAAAAACGCATCGGCAGCGGACCGCTCGGAGAGCGGTCCCTACCGCAGCCCCACGTCCACGATCATAAGGTAGGGACGCCTCTCCGAGGCGTCCGTCCGAACCTTCATGAGCCCGGACGGCTCGGAGAGCCGTCCCTACCTTCGATCCTTCCCGTTTTCCGTTGAACGCCCCCTGCACCCCGGAAAACGCACCCCGCAAAATCGACGTTGCCCCGGCGCGGCGATCCGTGCCAACATCGGGTCCGCGACCAACGCATGCACGTCTTTCGACCAACCGCCGGTTTCACGCTCATCGAGGTTCTTGCCTCGCTGGGGCTGTGCGCCCTGCTGGCGACGGCCGCGGCCGGCGCTGTAGCCTTCGCGGCGCGCGCGGAGCGCCTCGCGGCGCGCGCCGGCGAAGCCGGCCTGCTGCTGCAGTCGCTCTACGCCGCCCAGCGCCTCCGGCCCGCCGACGCGCCCGCCGCTCCCCGCGGCTGGCAGGTCGTCCGCGACGGAGAAATCGTCCCGCTGGCCGACGATCTCCGCCAGGAGTGGCACGTTCTGGCCGTGCGCGACGAAACCGGTGAAACCCGCTCCTTCACTTTCCTGATCTTGGACGACGCCCCATGAACCAAGAACGCCCCAAAACTCTCGTGATCCTCGCCGCCGCCCTCGGCTGGAACCTGATCGAAAAGCACAAGCCGGCGACGAAGCTCGCGTTCCGGCCCGTCGCGCCGGGACCGCTGTCCCTGACGTGTCCCGCGCAGGCCACGCTGCGCACGGCGCTGCCGCCGGCGCGGCACGGCGCGGTGGCGTCGGGCTGGTTCCACCGCGATCTGGCCCGGCCGTATTTCTGGGAACAGTCCGCCGCGCTCGTCCACGGCCGCCGCATCTGGGAAGACGCGCGCGCGGCGGGCCAGACCGTCGGCATGGCGTTTTTCCAGCAGAGCCTCGGCGAAAGCGTCGATCTCGTGCTGTCGCCCAAACCCATCCACCGCCACCACGGCGGCATCGTGATGGACTGCTACACCCGGCCCGAGCCGCTCTACGCCGAGCTGTGCGCCGACCTCGGCCGCAAATTCGATCTATTCCACTACTGGGGCCCCCTCGCGCGCGCCAAGGTCGGCCGCTGGATTTCCGCGGCGACGTTGCGGATCCTCGCGCGACCCGACGCGCCGGACCACCTCTTCGTCTATCTGCCGTCGCTCGACTACGACCTGCAGCGCCACGGACCGGACTCTCCGCCGGCCGCCGCCGCGCTGGCCGAAACCCTCGCGCAGATCGAGCCGCTCGTCGCCGCCGCCGATGCGCAGGGCCGCGGCTGGCTGCTGACCGGCGACTACGCCGTCGAGCCGGTCGCGCCCGGCGACGGCGCGGTCTTCCCCAACCGGATCCTGCGCGCCGCGGGCCTGTTCCATACCCGCGAAACCGCGCGGATGCTCTATCCCGATTTCTTCACGGCGCGCGCGTTCGCGATCGTGGACCACCAGCTCGCGCACGTCCACGTGCCCGATCCCGCCGACCGGCCGCGCGTGCGCGACCTGCTCGCCGCCGAGCCGGGCGTGGGCGAAATCCTCGATCCCGCGGCGCAGGCCGAGCGCGATCTGCATTTCCCCGGCCGCTCGGGCGACTTCCTGATGGTCGCCGCGCCAGGCCGTTGGTTCGCCTATCCGTGGTGGACGCAGCCGCGCCAGGCCCCCGACTACGCGCGCCAGATGGACATCCACAACAAGCCGGGGTTCGATCCCTGCGAGCTGTTCTTCGGCTTTCCCCCGCCGCACGTCTCGCAGAAGACGGAAAAAATCCGCGGCACCCACGGCCGTTCCGGCCCCGGCCACGAAATCGCCGTCGCCGGCCTGTTCCCCGCGGCGCGGACCTTCGCCGAGCTGGCGGCCGCCCTCCGCGCCCGCTTCGCCCCCGCGCGCTGACGCGTCGAGCCCTCCGTCCCCCCTCCCGGTTCCCGACTATCACATATAATTATATGTGATAGTCATGCCCACCGGCCCCTCCCGGCGACTCCCAATCCGGGCCCCGGATTCGGGCTGTCGCTTGCAACGATAGATGATGGCGCTGGCGCTCCGCGCCGCGACCGGCATTTTCGCCTTTCGGGTCCAAGCAAAACGCGCGGGATGTTCACCCCGCGCGTTCGCGTGCACCGTGGAAGAAGTTTTACTTCTTCTTGACGGCGATCGTGGCCTTCGCCTTCGCGATCTTGGCCAAGGAGGCGAAGCCTTCCGCGTCGTGGATCGCGATTTCGGAGAGCATCTTGCGGTTCAGTTCGATGCCGGCCTTGGTCAGGCCTTCGATGAAACGGCTATAGGAAATCTCGTTGAGCTTGCAGGCGGCGGACAGGCGCACGATCCAGGTGCCGCGGTATTCGCGCTTCTTTTCCTTGCGGTGCGCATAGCTGAGGGCCATCGAGCGATCGACGGCTTCCGTGGCGATGCGGAACAGCTTGCTGCGGCTTCCGTAAAAGCCCTTGGCTTGGTTCAAACGGCGTTTGCGGCGCTTGCGGCTCGCGACGGCATTGGTGACTCTCGGCATGGTCTTCTCCTACTTGATCCGCGGGGTTAAACGCCCAGTTCCAGCGACAGGTTCTTGGCCATCTTGCCGCCGGCCTGGATGGTCTGGCGCAGGCGCCGCTTCTGCTTGCGGGTCTTGCTGGCGGCCAGATGCCGCCGGCCCGGCTTCTTGTGCAGCACTTTGCCGGTCGCCGATTTCTTGAAGCGCTTGGCCACCGCCTTGCGCGTTTTCTTCTTCACTTTCGCAGCCATGGTTCCGTTGTCCTTGCCGCCCCGGCGCGCGCACGCGCCCGGGCTTGATTCCACTTCTTCCCAAAACAGACGGCGACTTGTACGGGATTTGCCCCGGCCCGTCCAGCCAAATCCGCCGGATTTCCGCCGAGCTTCAGGCCGGCGGCGCGGTTTTGGCCGCCTGGCGCGTCTTCGGGTTGGGCATGACCACCATCAGGATGTTGCGGCCCATCAGCTTGGGGGCCTGTTCCACCACGCCGAGTTCGCGGACGTCCGCCAGGACGCGGTTCATCAGCTCGAACCCGAGTTCCTTGTGGGCGTTTTCGCGGCCGCGGAAGAACAGCGCCACCTTCACGCGATGGCCCTCTCCGAGGAAATCCTTCATGTGGCGCAACTTGACCTCGTAATCGTGGTCGCCCACGCTGGGATGCAGCTGGATTTCCTTCACGCGCGTGGCGGAAGCGTTCCGGCGGTTCTGCTTTTCCTTCTTGCTCTTGTCGTACTGGAACTTGCCGTAATCCATGATCCGGCAGACCGGCGGCCGCGCCGTCGGCGAGATTTCCACCAGGTCCAGTCCCGCCGCGCGGGCCCGGTCTTGCGCGTCGCGGGTGTCCACGACGCCGATTTGTTCGCCGCCCGGTCCGATGAGGAAGACTTCGGGGACGCGGATGCGCTGGTTGATGCGCGTGGGAAAACCGCCGCGCGGATCTCGGGGATTTGTCGGTAAGGCCATTCTTTCCTTTGGATTCGGGAGCTCGGCGCCGCTCCGCTTGGCGTTCTCAGTCCAGCGCCACGCGCCGTTCGGCGTCCATCTTCGCGATGAACGCGTCCAGCGGCATGGCGCCCAAGTCCCCGGCCACCCGGCCGCGGACCGAAACCGTTCCATTCTCGATCTCCCGTCCGCCCAGCACGAGCATGTAGGGGATCTTCTGCAGTTGCGCGGCGCGGATCTTGGCGCCCATTTTTTCGGCGCGTTCGTCCACGACCACCCGGAAATCCTGCGCGCGCAGCTTCGCGGCCACTTCCTTGGCGGCGGCGGCCTGCTTGTCCGTCACGGGGATCAGCACGGCCTGGACGGGCGCGAGCCACAGCGGGAACGCGCCGGCGTAGTGCTCGATCAGGATGCCGAAAAAACGCTCGAGACTGCCCAGCAGCGCGCGATGGACCATGTAGGGCCGGTGTTCCTGGCCGTCGGCGCCCGTGTAGACCATGTCGAAGCGCTCGGGCAAATTGAAGTCGAACTGCACGGTGCTCATCTGCCATTGGCGGCCGATGGCGTCGCGGGTCTTCAGGTCGATCTTGGGGCCGTAGAACGCGCCGCCGCCTTCGTCCAGCTCGTAGGCGATGCCTTCGGCCTTCAGCGCCGCTTCCAGCGAACGCTGGGCGACTTCCCAGCGGGCGGGCTCGCCCACGGCCTTTTCGGGCCGGGTGGCGAGATAGGCCACGATGTCTTCGAATCCGAACGCCTTCCACATGGCGATGGCGAAGCGGACGCAGTCGCGCACTTCGCTCTCGACCTGTTCCTCGGTGCAGTAGATGTGCGCGTCGTCCTGGGTGAACCCGCGCACGCGCATGAGGCCGTGGAGCACGCCGGCGCGCTCGTAGCGGTAGACCGTGCCCAGTTCCGCCCAGCGCAGCGGCAGCTCGCGGTACGAGCGCTTGTGGGTCTTGTAGATCTGGATGTGGAACGGGCAGTTCATCGGCTTGATGTAGTACCGCTGCTCGTCGATCTCCATCGGCGCGTACATGTTCTCGGAATAAAACCCGAGGTGGCCCGAGGTTTCCCAGAGGCCGGCGCGGCCGACGTGCGGGGTGTAGAGCATCTCGTAGCCGGCGCGATAGTGCTCGCGGCGCCAGAATTCCTCGATCGTCGCGCGGATGCGCGCGCCCTTCGGGTGCCAATGCACCAGGCCGGGGCCCACGCTCTCCTGGATGCTGAACAAATCCAGGTCGCGGCCCAGGACGCGGTGGTCGCGCAGCTTGGCTTCTTCCAGCATCTTCAGGTGCGCGTCGAGGTCGGCCGGCGACAGGAACGCCGTGCCGTACAGGCGCTGCATCATCTGGTTTTTCTCGTCGCCGCGGAAA
>RZYG01000079.1 GCA_009930415.1 Spartobacteria bacterium
GGCCCAAAACCATCCGAAATGTAGTGGAGAAAAACTAGGCCTGACCCTCGAGTTTCCTAGGAAATCCGAACTTTTGACCGCGTAACTGTCGAACTTGGGCTAGGCCGACGAGATCGATTCGCGTGGAACCTCCTTCGCAAACCCGGTTTCCGACTCCGCGGGTAGTATCGAAACTGGCCTGCCCCGTTTGACGGGAGAGGCCCTTCTGGACGAAATGGACCGTTTCCAAGCCGGCAAGATTTTGCCGAGATTCCGCCATCAGTTCCGGTGAAGGCTCGAAGTAATAGATCCCCCGATGCCCCGGGCAGCGCCGGGCAAAGCGCAGAGAGGTCTCCCCCTTGAAACCGCCGCCATCCACAAACACTTCATCCGGCCTAAAAACCATGCAGTCGTCGAAGTACTGATTCTCGACATCCGGCACAATTCCCTGCAGCCAATCGAGATTCATCGTGTAGCGGAAGTTGCAGATCTGCTCCAGGAGCGCGCGGGAGGTGTCATCCGCCAGCCGGCCGTGCAGCCAGTCGTACTTGTCGCGATGGGCATCGATATCCGCCTGGCAGTTTTCGAAATGGTCCACGTCGGGAAACGAGCAGCGGTCCAGGTTGTTCAGGGCGAAATAGTCCAGAACGTCCCGAAAGCCGTGCTGCCGCAGCCGAGCCTGCGCCGTCAACGGCAACGTCACGGGACAGGATACGACGAGCGCGTCCCGGGGAGCCTGCGCCATGCGCACGATCGGCTTGCCCAAAAACGTCGCCTCCTGCACGGCATCGTCGATGAATGCCGCAACGGCGAAGCGCCGCGCCACGTTCCGGGCACACGCGTTGCAACCCAACACGAAGGCCGGTCGTTTCGTACCCGCCTGAAGTTCCTCGAACAGCCGTTTTTTTGCCGCGGGGATCTCGCGGGATTCATCGATTTTCATGGTCATGGCCGTTCCTTCCGCGATTGGCGCCACCGCGCCGTCAACATTCGATCGCCCGAGACAATTCCCGGATCAAATCGTGGCCGTCCCAGACCAACGCAAAATCCAGGGTCCGGCCGACCGGGACAATGCGGTCCACGCCGCGGGGCGCGTGCGGCACGAGGCTTTGCGCGATTTCCCCGGGCGCCACGCCGATGCAGGCGATCGTCTGGCACCGCGAGCCGCACAACGGCAGAATTTCGTCCCAGGTTGCCACCGCGCACTCCACGAAAAAGCCGCTGTGGTATTTGAAATCGATCAATTCGGGAATCGGCCGGGACACGGCGATCCGCGTGACCAGGTTGTCGGGGGCCGCCGCCAGGCGGCCTTCCAGCGCCGCCGCCAGGCGGCAAGCCGCCGCCCGCTTGCCGACCGCCTGCACGGCCTGCAGCGCGTAGCGGCCGACCACCCGGGCGTGCAGCGCCGCCCAGAACCGCGCCTGGGCTTCCGCGACGGCATTGCCGCGCCACGCCACCAATTGCGGCGACGTACAGGCGTTCTGGTCGGTCAAATAGGTGTCGTTGTAGAAATCCTGGGCCACGCGGGCCGCATCCATCTCCAAATACCGGTCGGCGTCGGCAACGGCGAAGGAATAGCGGTCCGCGAACGCGATTTCGACCGCACGCGGCGGCAACGGCGATTGCCGGATGGACTGGATCGTGTCGTCGCCGCCCCAGACGACGCGGGCGTCGCATGCCGCGGACAAGGCGTCCGTCACCGCTTTCTCGTGGCCGTATTGAACCAGGCAGAGCCGGTCGCGCATGTCGGGGTGCGCCGCCTCGGCTTCCCGCAACGCGGCGCAGATCCGCTCGACCTGGGGGAACCCCTTCGAGGGCACGCGCACAACGTTGGCGTTGCCGGCCAACATTCCGGCCACCAACGAATAGGCGAAATTCACGGGCACATTGGCCGGGGCGACGTGGAACGCCACGCCCCGGCCCAGGCGCGGCGCCGGCAGCGCGCCGTACGGTTTCCGCAGCGCTTCGAGCGAGGCCCGGCGGCACCAGAAGGCGAACGTCGCCACGTCGGGATGCGCCGCCGTCCGCGGATCGCGCAACAGCCGCTGCGCCACGTCGTCGAGGAACCGCAGCCAAGGCTCGTGGAACGGTGGGCGCGCGGGTTGCGCGCACAGGCGCGCAAGCGCGGCGGCATCGCCCAGCAGAAAACGCACGTTGTCAAACGCGGACGGCATAGGTATCGCTGCATCCTCGGATTTCGGCATTCGCCAGCCGGCCCAGCACCTCGAAATATTTACCTTTCCGCCCGCAGGGGCAGTCGTCTTCGCCGAGCAGCCGGCCTTCGTCCTCCGTCAACAGGCAATGGCCGGGGTAGGAGCGCGGCAACAGGGAAACCGCTTCCAGGATGCCCGGCTCCCCGACGGCGCAGGGCGCGAAATCGAATGGACGCCGCGGGATCACCTCCGAAAAAACGCTGGCGTGCAAATGGCCCCGCTCGCACTCCATGAAAATGCTGCCGGTCTGCTCGACCATCCCGTAGTAGTCGTGGATCCGCGCCAGGCCGCACGCCTCCGCGAACCGCGCTTTGAATTCCCGCGGCGTCACGGCCTCGCCGGCCAGTTTTTTCCAGCCACCTCCGTGGACGAGAATGCCCCGCGACAAGTCCAGGGGCGCTTCCAGCCGCGCCAGCTCCCGGTAGAAATGCTTCCAGACTATGAAGGTGAACCCGAACAGCAGGACGGGTTGGCCAGCGTGGCGGGCCAGGAATTCCCGGATGCCCGCGACGTCGAGGCGCATGTCGTCGTCGAGGGTGTAGAACCGTTCCGTCCCGAAGATGGAAAAGCCGAGGATACCGGCGCCGCGCGCGGAAAACAGCGCGCGGTCCTTGACGACCGACGGACAATCCAGGATCAACATCGGCAGGCGCCGGGGGCCGATGAAATCCGCGACGATCTTGACCAGCGCTTTCTGCTGACTGCCGGCGGTTTCGCGGTCGAGAGCGATGATCGACGGCGTCTGGCCCGTCGTGCCGGAGGACGTCATCGTCTTGAACACGGCGTCCGCCGGCACGCTCCGCAGTTCCATTTCCTTGAACAGCCGGACGGGCAGAAACGGGAAATCCGCGACACGAGCGGCCCGCCGCAGATCGAAGCCCAAGCCATCCAGCATGCGGCGATAGGCCGGACACCGCTCCCGGTGAAGGCTCGTCAGATCCGCCAGCTGCGCCGCCAGCCACGGTTCCTTGAGCGCACGGTCCAGGGCGAAGGGCGCCAACTCGAACATGGACGGAGCGACCGTCACCCCGGTTTCTCCAGTTCGGCATAAAGGGTTTTGCCGGCTTCGTTCTTGGGAATGCCCGCCACCGTCTTGACCGCAAACGCGACAGGATTCAAACCGGTCTTCGCGGCCAGGAAATCCAGCACCTCGCGGGCGCGTCCCGCTTCCGCGAGGTAAACCGTCATCCGGTCGTCCACGCCGGCGCAGGCGCAATCCAGCCCGTCGAAGCGGTCTTTGAGCATGCGTTCGGTCTCGTCGAGGTTGATGCGGTTCCCGAAGATCTTCAGGAAGCGCTTCTTGCGACCGACGATGTAGTAGAAGCCGTCGGCGTCCCGTTGCGCCATGTCGCCGGTCGCGAGGACTCCGCCCCACTCGTCGCCCTTCGCCAGGTCTTCGCCGCGCTCAGCATACCCCAGCGCGACGTTGGGGCCACGATAGACCAGTTCGCCCGGCACGGCGGGTCCCTCGATCCGCGCGCCATCCGCATCGACCAGCTCGAACCGTCCGCCGGGAATCGGCAGGCCCATGCTGCCGCATTTGGCCAAGGCCAGCTCTGGCGGCAGAAAGGCCATCCGGGCGGTCGCTTCGGTCTGGCCGTACATGACGAAAAACCGCAAGTTCCGGCGAGCCGCGTATTCCGCGACTTCCCGCGCCAGCTCCGGCGCCAATTTGCCGCCGGCTTGCGTCAGGGTCCGCAATGTCGGCAGTTCCATCCGGAAAAAGCGCAGCTTCTTCAGCATCTCGTAGGTATAGGGCACGCCACCGAAGCTGGTCGCACCCGCGGATATGAAGAACTCCCAGAATCCCTTTTCCACGAGCGTCTTGGCTGTCACGAGCAGGGTCGCTCCGACCAGCAGATGGCTATTGAGGATGGACAGGCCGTAGGTGTAGCTCATCGCCAACGTGGTGATGGGTCTTTCCGTCGCGTCCAGTTCCAGGTATTGGGCGATCGCCTGGGCATTGGAAGCGACGTTCCGAGAGCTTAGCCGAACCAGCTTGGGACTGCCGGTGCTGCCCGAGGTGGTCAGCAGCAAGGCCAGATCCTCATGCAGCGGGAAGGGATCGGCGAAGTCCGTTTGCAGCAGCGCATAGCCGAACCCAACGTGCCGGACCGCGAAACCCGGGAACCCGCCGGTCATGGCCTGCGGAACGTACAGGAATTCCGGCCGGTACAGATCCAGCAAACGCTGCAGCAACGCGCGATCCAAGTCTTTGGCGAGCAAGAGCGGAACGACGCCGTGCCGCAAGCAGGACACGTAGCCAAGCATGGAGCCGGGGCTGTTCTCGCAAAGACAAAACACCAGGCAACGCCGGCCGACATGCGCCTGCAGTTCGTCCGCCGCCCGTTCCAGTTCGGCGTAGGTCAAGCGCTCGCCGCCGTCCCCGAGAAGGGCGACGTTGTTCGCATGGGCCGCCAAGCTGTTCCAAAAACCCGTCATGCTTTAGCTGCGTCCAAATCCATCAAATCACCACGGCGCCATCGACGCCCAGGATTTGCCCCGTGACGTATTGCGCCAGATCGGAAGCCAGGAACACCGCGGCGTTCGCCACGTCTTCGGGCCGCCCCAACCGCCCCATCCCGATCTTGGCGGTGAATGTCCGGGCTCGATCCGCGCCGATGGCCCGGAACACGCCGGCATCGATCATCCCGGGGGCGACGGCGTTTACGCGGATGCCGTGCGGTGCCAATTCCTTCGCCGCGGTTTTGGTCATGGCGATCACCGCCCCCTTGGAGGCGGCATAGGCGAGTTGGCCCTCGTTGCCGGTCACGCCGACGATGGAGGCCAAGTTGACGATGCTGCCGCTTTTCTGCGGCACCATGAACTTGGCGGCGTACTGGATGGCTTGGGCGACCGCGAACACGTTGACGGCGAACGTTTCTTGCAGCAGGTCGTTCGTGACCATCCCGATCACGGCGTCGCGCATGATTCCGGCGTTGTTGACCAGCACATCGAGCCGCTGCTGCTCTTTCTTAATCCGCGCGAACGCCGCCCGCATGCCGGCGCCGTCCGTGACGTCGAAATACACCGGCCAGACCTCCGTTTCGCAGCGCCGGCCCAGCTCCGCGGCCGCGGCGTCAAGGCAACCTTCCGACCGAGCACCGGCATAGACGATGGCGCCCTGGCGCGCGAACGTTTCCGCCAGCGTCCGGCCGATGCCCCGATTGGCCCCGGTGATCAGCGCGACCTTCCCCGCCAACAGGCGCTCAGAGTTCGACGCCATATTTCCTCAGGATTGCCTTGCCCGTTTCGTAGGACGAGAACCCGACGATGTCTTCCGTGTCCAGCAGGATCCCAAAAGCGCTCTCGATTTCCGCCATGAGCCGCATATGTCCCACGGAATCCCATTGGGTGATCGATTGGTAGGCTAATGCCGGCAGCGCTTCTTCGGCCACGGCGAAGATCTTTCGGAAGGCATCGGCGTATTTTTCAAGATTGTTCAATGCACGTCTCCCATTTCCTGGCTCCGAATCGCACGGTCAAGCGCCCGCGTGGCGAATTAAGATGTATTCCATGTTCGTCGGCTCGTAGCCGAAAAGCAGGTGCAACCGAAAAATGGGCAAGTTGTTCGACGACACCCGCGTCACCACCCGGGTCCCGCCCTGCTGCTGGGGCACGGCCGTATTCAGATACACCGACGCGAAGCCCAGGCCGCTCGTCTCCGGTTCCGGAAACACTCCGCCCAGGCTCGCTTCCCAAACTCCGGTTTGCCGCGCGATGGCGACGCCGAACGCGACGTCGCGGCCGTTGTGCGCCGCCAGATGTAGGGCACCGCCTTGCTGAAGCAGATCCCTGATCCAGCAGACGTACCGATGTCCCGCCTGCTTGGCCGAAAAAACCGGATCAAGGGCGACCCGATCCGTCGTGAACATGCGGCCGGCCCCGACGATCTCCAAAATGCGTTCTATGTCCGCCCCCGTGGCCCGCCGAAAGGCCATGTTTTTCTCGAACCGCTTGTAGATGGCCGGCATCTCGAAATCCGCCAGCCGCCGTTCCAGATCGATGCCCATCTCTATGAGGCGGAACCCGCGCTCCTGCACCGCCAGCAACAGATCGACGCGTTTTGCCGGCACCCTAACCACTTGGTAGGAAGCGGACAACGGCAAGGCCGCCAACACCGTCCCGGCGGCATCGTGCGCCTCGCAGTGCAACTCCAGGCAATCCACGCCCAGATTCCGTTTCTCCCAGATGGCTTCAACCAGTTTCATGTCTGCGCCCATCCTAGTTCCGGGCATACATTCCGCCGCGGTGCATGACGGAGAAAACCGCTTGCGACCACGGCAGGCACGCCCCTATCGCGATAGGCTCGCATGCTTGTTGAACCATAGGACAAACCGAGCGGAACTGTCAAACGGTAGTGTCTCCGTCGGGCGGCGCTTGCCACCGCGCTTGGCGCCCGAAGACACCATGACGAACCCGGCCACGTCCGGGCCCCGAACCCGTTCCGGCTGCCAGCCGCGCGAACGGGCTTGAAATTTCGGCTCCTGCCCTCGAAACTGTTCTTCCCATGAACCCATCTGTTCCACCCGCGACCATCCCTTTCAACCGTCCATTCCTGACCGGCCAAGAAACCGACTACATCCGCCAGGCGGTGGAATCCGGCAAGATTTCGGGCAACGGCCTGTTCACCCAGCGTTGCCAGCAATTCCTGGAACGCCGCTACGGCTTCCGCAAGGTTCTGCTGACGACCAGTTGCACCGATGCCTTGGAAATGGCGGCCATCCTGGCGGACGTCGGCCCGGGCGACGAGGTGATCGTGCCGTCCTTCACGTTCGTGTCCACGGCCTTGGCCTTCGTGCGGCAAGGCGCCCGGATCGTGTTCGCGGACAGCCGCGCCGACCATCCCAATCTGGATCTGGACCGGGTGGCGGACCTGATCACGCCGCGCACCAAGGTGCTCGTGGTCGTCCATTACGCCGGCGTGGCCTGCGACATGGATGCGGCCATGGAACTGGCGCGGAGGCACAACCTGCTGGTGGTCGAAGACGCGGCGCAGGCCATCGACGCGACCTACCGCGGCCGTCCACTGGGCGGCATCGGCCATCTGGGCACCTTCTCGTTCCATGAAACCAAGAACATCATCGCCGGCGAAGGCGGCGCATTGGTCGTCACCGACGAGCGCTTCGCGCGGCGCGCGGAAATCATCTGGGAAAAGGGCACGAATCGCGCCGAGTTCTTCCGCGGCGAAATCAACAAGTACGGCTGGGTGGACGTCGGCTCGTCCTTCCTGCCTTCCGAGATCATCGCGGCGTTCCTATATGCCCAGCTCGAGCATCTGGATGCCATTCAGGACAAACGCAAGCAACTCTGGCAGACCTACTTCGCGGAGCTGTCCCCGTTGGAAACTCCAGGGCTCCTGACCCTGCCGACGATCCCGAATTGGGCGAGCAACAACGCCCACATGTTCTATCTCGCGTGCCGCTCGCTGCCCGAGCGCACCGCGTTGATCGCCCATCTGAAAAGCCACGGCATCCAGGCCGTGTTCCACTATCTGCCGTTGCACGAAAGCCCCTTCTACGCCGCCCGGCACGACGGCCGCGCGCTTCCCAACGCCCAGCGCTTCGCCGATGGCCTCGTGCGCCTGCCGATGTTCTACGATTTGGCGACGGACCAGGTGGCCGGCATCTGCGCCGCCATCCGGGATTTCTACGCCACGCGCGGCTGAGACCGATCGCGGCGGGTCCTTCAGTCCCGATACAGCCGTTCGACGTCGAAATCGGGATTCAGCAAATGCTGGAACTGCTGCCGCGAGCGGTCCACCCCGCCGAAGCGCCGCATGAACAACTCGTAGACGCCGTAGCCGACCCAGCGATTCAGGCGGCCCCGCGCGCCCTTGAACCCCAGCCGGGGAACCAAGCCCCGGTGCAGCAAAATGCGGTAGCGCCGGTAGGCCGCGACCGTGCGCGTCGTAACGTTCTGGTTCTGGCCGAACGAGGTGTAGTGGATGAACTGGTTCTGGCATTCCGGAGCGACCACCTCGAACCGCCAGCCTTGCGCGAGCAAGGCGTGTTGGAGGTGGCTGAAGGCATCGTAGACGTGCATGGTTCCGTCGGCCGCGGTTTCCTCGTACAGAAACGGCGAAACGCCGACGTCCAGGCACGATTTGCGGTAGATGCAGAACCACGTATCCCACCGTTGGTGCATGAACACGGTGCGCCGGCTGTACGTTTCGCGGTGAACGGGGCGATCCGGTCCGTACGACGTCGAAACCCCGGCCAGATCCGGCGCGGCCCGCAGGCATTCCAGGGCCCGAATCGCGAACGCCGGGTCCAATATCTCGAAATCGGCGTCCACCGTCGCGACGAACGGCGTCGGCAACTGGGAGAGCTCGCGCATCCAAATCGTCGCGCAGGTTTCCCATTTCCCGGACAGCGGATGGGACACTCCTTCCGGCGAAGTCACAACGTAGCCGGTTCTGGGATAGTCCGGCGTGACGTGCCGCCGGTTGTCGTCGAGTTCCACGTAGGGCAGCTTTCCCCAGCGGGGGTAATAGCAGTCGCGCACGAGCGGCGAGAGGCAGTTGCCGTAGACGCGCAGGCGGAAATCGATTTTCGCGCGCGCCAGCAGGCGATAGCTGCGGATGGCGTAGTCCGCGATCAGCGCGCACGGATCGGTCACCAGCATGAAGAACGTCACTTCGGGCGCGGCGCTCATCGCAGGTCTTTAGTCCGCCGCCACTTCAAAGGAGTGGTCGGCCAGCACGCTGCCCGTGCCCATCACGGGCGGGCGGCCGTTGCCGTAGAAATCGCCGTCGTTGACGACGAGGCTTTCGCCCTGCGGCACGTGGTCCAGAACGACGCCCGCGGAATCGCAGACCTTGACGTCCAAGGCATAGTTTCCGCGCACCAGCGGGCACCGCGGCAAGCGCAGCTGGATCGTCCCCCGCGGCGCGTCGAGGCGCATGAGCTGGCCCACCTTGTCGCTGTTGAGATGCAGGCACGGCTCGCCGCGCGAATTGGAAACGATCACGACCAGATGGATTTTCACGGGCGTCTGCCGCGCTTCGTACGCGAACCGCAGGGTCGAATCCTTGCCGGTGGTCAAGCCCGGCGCGCTGCGCCCGTCGGTGCCGGATTCCACGCGCACGATGCGCACCTGACCCGTCCCCCGGTGTTCCGCCTGGGCGATGCCGGGCCGTTCCTCCACGGCGGCCGACACGGAGGAGAGATAGGCTTTGATCACCTCGTCCGGCGCGCCGGCAAGCTGTTTCTGGCCGTTGCCCATCCAGACCGCGCGGCTGCAAAGATTGAGGATCGACGGCATGTTGTGGCTGACGAACAGGACCGTCCGGCCGCTCTTGGCGACGGCGCCCATCTTGCCCAAGCAGCGTTTCTGGAAACCGGCGTCGCCCACCGCCAGCACTTCGTCCACCACCAGGATTTCGGGATCCAGATGCGCGGCCACGGCAAAAGCCAACCGCACGTACATGCCGCTCGAGTAGCGCTTGACGGGCGTGTCGATGAAATCCTCGATCTCGGAAAACGCCACGATCTCGTCGAATTTCCGCGCCACTTCGGCCTTGGTCATGCCGAGGATCGCGCCGTTCAGGAAGACGTTTTCGCGCCCGGTCAGTTCGGGATGGAATCCGGTGCCGACTTCCAGCAGGCTGGCCACGCGGCCCTTGACGCGGATACGCCCCGACGTCGGCGCCGTGACCCGCGAGAGGATTTTCAGCAGCGTGCTCTTGCCCGCGCCGTTGCGACCGATGACGCCGAGCACCTCGCCCTGCTCCACGTCCAGCGAGACGTTCTGCAACGCCCACAGGACGTGCCCTTCCACCGGCAGGTGGGCCTGGTCCAGGCGCAGGTTCGGGTCCGGCCGCCCCCGCACCCGGTGCCACCAGCTCTGCAGATCTTCCCGCAGCGTCCCGCTCCCGATCACCCCGAGACGATAGGACTTGGAAACGTTTTCGATGGAAATGACGGGGGGCATCAGGCTAGACAGGATGACAGGATGGACAGGATTTACAAGATGGAACCGCCGCAGCCGGACACGGCCGGGTTAACTACGAAACACGCGAATTACACGAAAACGGGATCGGGAAGGGCTGGCGCACCCAAGGTGCGCTGGACGGTTCAGGCCGGGCTGAGGGCACACACGAAGCGGGTGCGCCGCGGACAGGCCTGATCCGCACCGGCGGTTGGCATAGCCATCCGCCCGCCCTTCCCCCCGGCTAAAATCCTGTGAATCCTGAAAATCCTGTCATCCTGTCTAAACTCGGGTTCATGGTTTCCATCCGTGTTCATCCGTGGTTGAGCATCCGGATCCTCTCCCGGAGGAAATCCACATCCACCTGATCCTGGGGCCGCCCTGCCGCCAGCTTTGTCCGGAGCAAATCCGGCAGGGATAGCACTCGGCATTGGACTTCGTCTTCCATGGGGATCCGCACCGCCGCCGCCTCCGCGGCCTCAAACAAATCCATTCCAGGCACCATCAGGTGAAACTGAACGATGCCCAATGACGTTTGAAAAGTCTGAATGAAATTCTCTCCCTTAGGCCCCAGCGGCTCCACCCGCTCCTCCATCCAAGGGGAAAGAGCTTCGTTCAGGCGTTCGAGATTGCCCAGGTCCCGTGGTGGGATCCACAAATCCCAATCCATGCTGAAACGCGGCAAGCCGTGCAGGCGCACAGCCTGCCCGCCGATCGCCAGATATCGGACTCCCGCTTCATTCAATTGGCCGATGAGCGTTTCCATTGAACCCCTCCCCTCCGCGCCACCTCCAGCAGATAAGCGTGCTTCCACTTGTTCAGATCAGAGTAGGACGAAAAACATCGACGGGAAAAACGGGGCAGATTGCATGGAACCGGGCAAGAGCGCGGGCGATAGCCGGGTTTGCAGGACTCCTGCGCCCAGAACCGGACTTTGGCCTGGATGTCATCTGTTGCTTTCACATCCGTTAGCCTATGCCAGCGGCGATTGTCGCGCAATCCTGAACTGTTGAACTGAACTGTTGGGATTCGTGACCGCGCCTCTTTTACTACCACAGAGGCCACGGCGCGGCGGAGCCGCAACCAAAGAAGCAGGCCACGAAAAACACAAGAAGCCACAAAAAGGGGAGCCTTAAATGGGAATCAACAAACTATGCGATTTAGTCTTTGTGTCTTTTGGTGTTTTTGGTGGCCATGAGGGTTTTCGTTTAGCTTGCCCATGAAAATGAGCATCTCAGCTTGAACGTGGGCAA
>RZYG01000314.1 GCA_009930415.1 Spartobacteria bacterium
GTCGACGCCATCAAGTGCAGCTACTTGAACCACCTCAAGTATTCGCTGGCCAAGGACGAATTTTCCGCCACGGACCACGACCGCTACTACGCGCTGGCGCTGGCCATCCGCGACCGCCTCGTGGACGGCTGGATCCGCACCAGCGTCACCTACCACCAGACCGGGGCCAAACGGGCCTACTACCTCTCCATGGAGTACCTCATCGGCCGCGCCATGGGCAACAACGTCATCAACCTCCAGCTCGACGAGACCGTCACGCAGGCGATGGCGGACCTCGGCCTGTCCTGGGATTTCCTGCGCGACCTCGAGCGCGACGCCGGGCTCGGCAACGGCGGCCTCGGCCGCCTCGCGGCCTGCTTCCTCGATTCGCTGGCCACCCTCCAGCTCCCCGGCTACGGCTACGGCGTGCGCTACGATTACGGCATCTTCCGCCAGGCCGTCAAAAACGGCTACCAGGTCGAGGAGCCCGACAACTGGCTGCGTTTCGGCAATCCCTGGGAAATCGAGCGCCCCGAATCGCAGTTCGAGGTGCACTTCGGCGGTCGCGTCCAGATGGAGGAGAAGAACGGCCGGCTGCGCGCGCGCTGGGTGGATTACGACACGGTCCTCGGCATCCCCTACGACATCCCCATCCCCGGCTACGGCAACCGCACCGTCAACAACCTGCGCCTGTGGGAAGCCAAGTCCACCGAGGACTTCAACCTCACGTTCTTCAACAACGGCGACTACATGAAGGCCTACGAGGCCAAAACGCTCACGGAGAACATCACCAAGGTCCTCTACCCCAACGACAACATCGAGCAGGGCCGCGAGCTGCGCTTCAAGCAGCAGTATTTCTTCGTCGCCTGCTCGCTGCACGACATCGTCCGCCGTTTCAAGGCCGACGGCAACGAAATCCACGCCTTCCCCGACAAGGTCGCCATCCAGCTCAACGACACCCATCCGGCGCTGGCCATCGCCGAGCTGATGCGCATCCTGCTCGACGACGAGCGGCTCGAGTGGGACGACGCCTGGTCCATCGTGGTCCGCACCTTCGGCTACACCAACCACACCCTGATGCCCGAGGCCCTCGAGCGCTGGCCGGTCGCCCTGTTCGAGGCGATCCTGCCGCGCCACCTCCAGATCATCTTCGAGATCAACCGCCGCTTCCTGCGCGAGATCGCCACGCGCCATCCCGGCGACCACGGCCGCATCGCGCGCATGTCGCTCATCCAGGAAGCGCCGGCCCGGGAGGTCCGCATGGCCTACCTGGCCGTGGTCGGCTCCCACTCCGTCAACGGCGTGGCCGCGCTGCACTCCCAGCTGCTGGAATCCACCCTGTTCAAGGATTTCTACGAGCTGTGGCCCGCGCGCTTCAACAACAAGACCAACGGCATCACCCCCCGCCGCTGGCTGCTCAAGGCCAACCCCGGCCTGGCCGACCTCGTCACCGAAAAGATCGGCGCGGGCTGGATCACGGATCTCGGCCAGCTCAAGAAACTGGAGGCGTTCGCGGACGACCGCGACTTCCAGGCGCGGTTCATGGCCGTCAAGCGCGAGAACAAGGCGCGCCTGGCCGATCTGATCCGGCGCGAACTGGGCGTGCAGGTCAACGTCGATTCGCTCTTCGACGTGCAGGTCAAGCGCATGCACGAGTACAAGCGCCAGCTGCTCAACGTGCTCGACATCATCCACCAGTACTTCGAGCTGAAGTCCAACCCGCAGGCGCCCTTCGTGCCGCGCACCTACCTGTTCGCCGGCAAGGCCGCGCCGGGCTACTTCCTCGCCAAGCTGATCATCAAGCTCATCAACGACGTCGCCGCCGTCGTCAACCACGACCCGGCCATGAAGGACCGCCTGAACGTCGCGTTCCTGCCGGACTACCGCGTGTCCCTCGCCGAGCGCATCATCCCCGCCGCCGACCTCTCCGAGCAGATCTCCACCGCCGGCACCGAGGCCAGCGGCACCGGCAACATGAAGTTCCAGCTCAACGGCGCGCTCACCGTCGGCACCCTCGACGGCGCCAACGTCGAAATCCGCCAGGAAGTCGGCGCGGACAACTTCTTCCTCTTCGGCAAGACCGTGGAGGAAGTGGACGCCCTGCGCGCCGCCGGCTACAATCCGTGGGACCTCTACCACGCCAACCCGGCCATCCGGCGCGTCCTCGACGCCGTCAAGAACAACTTCTTCAACCTCGACCAGCCCGGCCTCTACCAGCCCATCTGGGACACCCTGCTGACCCACGGCGACTATTTCCTCGTGCTCGCCGATTTCGACGCCTACGTCCAGTGCCAGGCCGACGTGTCGCGGGCCTTCGAGGACAAAACCCGCTGGGCGCGCATGGCCATCCTGAACGTCGCCAACTCCGGCAAGTTCAGCACCGACCGCACCATCGCCCAGTACGCCG
>RZYG01000315.1 GCA_009930415.1 Spartobacteria bacterium
TCTCCGTGTTCGGCACGCATCCGCCCACCGAAGAGCGCATCCGCCGCCTGCTGGAAATGCAAGGCGCGGCCCCGCCTGCCGGCAGCTGATCGCGGATGGATTTTTACGTGCTACGCAAAACGTAGTCCCGTGCTTCGTAGAAAAAGGACGTGCTACGCAACGCGCGGCGACGCGCGGCGCGCAATTTGCTTTCCTTCGCGGCGGCACGGCGTAGACTGCGCCGTCCGATGACTCCCGTCCTCTCCAACCGTCCCTTCGCCGCCGCGGTCGGCGCGATGCTGCTGGCCCTGTTCTTCTGGGCGGTGGTGCCGCTGATGCTGGAGCACTTCACGCGGTGGCTGGATCCCTGGACGGCGAACGGCGCACGCTATTTCTTCGCGGCGTCGTTCTGGCTGCCGTTCGTGACGCGCACGCTGCGGGGTCTGGCGCCGCGGGAACGCCGCGCGGCATGGCGGGCGGCGCTTGCGCCCGCGGCGGCCCATTGCGCGGCGCAGGTGTTCTTCGGCCTCGCGCCGTACTACAACAACGCGACGATGCTGAATTTCGGCTGCCGGCTGTCCATTCCGTTCGCGACCCTCTTCGGCTTCTGGCTGCTGCCGGGTGAACGGCCGCTGATGCGCTCGTCCCTCTTCTGGGCGGGACTGGCCTGCGCCCTGGGCGGCTTTTTCCTGATGTTCGGCAAGGGTCTCGGCACGGAAAGCACGTCCGCGGCGGGCATGCTGCTGCTGGTGGGCTTCGCGGCGACGTGGGGCCTCTACGCGGTGTTCGTGCGGCGCAATCTGTCGATCTATCCGGCGCATCTGGCCTACGGCCTCGTCAGCCTGCTGACCGGCGTGCCGCTGGTGGCGCTGATGTTCCGGTTCGGCGAATGGGGCGAGCTGCTGCGCCTGCCCGCTCTGGAATGGTTCTGGCTGATTCTCTCCGCGCTGATGGGCCTGACGCTGGGCCATCTGTTCTACTACCGCGCCATCCGCACCCTCGGCCCCATCGCGTCCGAAGGCAGCCTGCTGCTGATTCCCTTCCAGACCGCCGTCCTCGCCCACTTCTGGCTGGGCGACCGGTTGGGTCCCGCGCAATGGGCGGCCGGCGGCGTTCTGGTCGTCGGCTGCACCCTGCTGCTGCGCGCGCGGTTCAACGTGCGGACGTGACCGCGCCTACTCGGCGACAGCGGAATCGGCCGCGCCGAGATGCGGCAGGCGCAGCTTGCTCGTGGACGGCGGCCGGTCGGCCATCGCATAGGCGATCAGCGCCAATACCGTCAGCACGATCGCCACGACGCCCAGCGACGAAAACCAATCGATCGGCCGATGCAACCGCGATCCACACCAAGCGCACTGGCCGGACTGCGGATGGTTCCGGTTCCCGCAGGTCCGGCAGATCTTGTATTTGGGCGGCGGCGCCTGTTTCACCTTGAACAACATCGTGTCAATCCCTTGACCATAAGGCGGTTTCCGCTACTCCGGCCTAGTCCGTTTTGGAAAAATATCGAAGCACCCCCGACAACTCAATCCTCAAACGTCTGCGTAACCGAAAATTAACGCGTCCGCGTGTTGGCCGCGTGCCGGCCCGATCCGTTTCCGCTCCTCGCAGCGCAAAGTATGCGGCTGCCGACGATCAGGCGCAGCTGCGATTGGGTGCATTCTTGGCGCCATCGGGACAAAAAGGCTTGCCTTCGTGGCACGCGGATCTGCCGCGTGCGGCTGGAAGAATCCGCGCGGGACGGGAGCCCCGCGCTACAAGGGCGAATGCGGACGACACCGAATCGCAGATGCGCCCGGCTCCATCCTGCCGGCGCATTTGCCATTGACGGCAAGGGTCCGGACATGTCGAATCCGTCCATACACCCTTTCGTGCGCCTCGCTCGTCAGCTCTTTCGCGCCAGTCATGGATTGCCGGACGCCGCGGCACCCATGCCGATGCCGGCGATCCCGGATGAATTGATCGCCTGGGCCAGGCGACACCGCCTGACGGGGCTGATGGCAACCGCCGCGTCGGATCCGGACTCTGCTCTTCGCCGCGAGGCTTTCGGCCAAGCGCGGCATTCCGCCGTCCTGACCCGGGAAGCCGAACGCGTATGCGCCCATCTGTCTTCCCGCCTGCCGGCACTGAATCTGATCAAAGGCCCCGCGCTGGCGGCCCAGGCCTGGGCACAACCGGGACTGCGAAGTTTCGACGACCTGGATCTCGTCTGCCCCCGGAAAGAATATCCGCTCCTCTTGGCCGGCATGCAGCAGGCCGGCTACGTGCCTGCCGCGGATGATCCGCGGCGAATGGAGCACCTCTGGCATTACGGCTGGGGCGTCGCCTTCCGGCATCCCGAGGGTTTTCTGGTCGAAGCCAACCACCGCTTCTTTCCCC
>RZYG01000080.1 GCA_009930415.1 Spartobacteria bacterium
CAGGACCAAGGCCACGGGCGAGCCGGCGACGAAATCGCGGCCGATGAGGAACGCCTGCGCGAGACCCTCGGGTTTCGGCTGCTCGGCGTAGTCCAGCTTCAGGCCCAGCGCGGAGCCATCGCCCAGCAGCGCGCGGAAGCGCGGCAGGTCTTCGGGGGTGCTGATGATCAGGATTTCGCGGATGCCCGCCAGCATCAGGACGGAGAGCGGATAGTAGACCATCGGCTTGTCGTGCACCGGCAGCAACTGCTTGCTGACGACCCGCGTGATGGGATAGAGCCGGGTCCCCGATCCGCCCGCCAAAACGATGCCTTTCATTTGCCGCTTCCTTTCGCTGAAAACCGGCGGAAGAATGGAACAAGCCGGGGGAATCTTCAAGCCGTTTCAGGCCATCGGAAAACTGGAGGAAAACTGGAAACCGGAGCATTTCAGCAGGAAAACAGGAAACACACAGGAAAACAGGATGGAAAAGGTCGGATCGGGGCAGAGGGCATGGCTGCAGTTCAGGAACTGATTCACCCACGCCGCAAGGGCGTGGGGGTCTGGGAATCTGGCCCGGCACCGCTCACGCCACAAGGGCGCGGGGGCCATCAGCCGCGGCGGGCTTCGAGCTGGGCCAGGACTTCGTCGGGGACGTTGAGGCCGCCGAAACCGCTTCCGAGCCGAATGCCGGGCGAGACTTCGCCGTGGAAATCGGAGCCGCCGGTCGGCACCAGGTTGGCCTGCCGGGCCATGGCGAGATATTCCTTCGTCAAATCGGCGGAGTGTTCGGAGTAGTAGCACTCCACTCCGGCGAGACCCGCGGCCGCCAGTTCGATGAACAGCGAGGCCATCGCGTCCTTGCCGATCCGGAGCGAAAACGGATGGGCCAGCACGGCCACGCCGCCGGCCTGCCGGATCAGCGCCACGGCGATTTCCGCCGTCAGGCGCGGCCGATCCGCGTAGCCGGGTTTGCCGTCGCCCAGCCATTTGTCGAAGGCTTCGTTCTTGTCCTTGGCATAGCCCTTCTGGAGCATGACCTGCGCGAAGTGCGGGCGGCCGACGACGTCTTCGCCTGCGAAACCCTGCACGTCATCCCAAGTCATGGCGAAGCCCAGCGCGTTGAGTTTTTCCAGCATGGAACGGTTGCGCATGGCGCGGCCGTCGCGGATCCAGGCCATCTGGCGCACCAGCTCGGGATTCTCGAGGTCCATCCAATAGCCGAGCATGTGCATCACGCCCGACGAACAGTCCACGCTGAGTTCCACGCCGGGCACGGCGCGCACGGCCGTGCCGGCGGCGGCCGCCAGGAAGCGCGGCAAACCGGCCGTGGTGTCGTGGTCCGTCAGCGCCAGCGCGGCGAGGCCGATTTGCTCGGCCTCCGCGATCAACTGTTCGGGCGTCAGCGAACCGTCGGAAAACGTGGAATGGCAATGCAGGTCGATCATGGGGATTTCAGGGGACGGGGGTCAGGAAACAGGAGACAGGGAACAGGAGACAGGGAACAGGAGGCAGGGAACTGGAGGCAGGGGCCAGAAAGGCGGAGGCCGGAGGGGAGAATGAGAGAGCGGGAATGATGGAATGGAGGAAGCATGGGGGGTGCCCAATTTTCCATCATTCCATCATTCCGTTGCTGCGGAGCAGCGCGCCTTATTCCGGTTTGCCGGCGCCGGGCGACCACTCTTCGGGCTTGTCGGAGGAACCCAGCGCGGCGTCGAAGGCGCCGGCCAGATCCACGAGATCTTCGCCGGGGCGGAGGCCTTCGAGCATGCTGTCGTCCACCTTGAACTCGTCGTCGGCCAGCTTGGCGGCCTTGATGCTCAGGCCGATGCGGCGGTCGATGGGGTCGATCTTGATGACGCGCGCCTCGACTTCCTGGCCGGGCTGGAGCACGTCGCGGATCTTGGCGACGTGGTCGTCGCTGATCTGGCTGATGTGCACGAGGCCGTCCACGCCCTCTTCCAGCTCGACGAACGCGCCGAAGCTGGCGAGCTTGCTGACCTTGCCCTTGATGAGCTGGCCGATGCGGTAGCGGCCGGAAATGCCCGCCCACGGATCTTCCTGCGCCTGCTTGAGGCCCAGGCTGATGCGCTGGTTCTCAGGCGAGACTTCCAGCACGATGGCTTCGACCTCGTCGCCCTTCTTGAGGACTTCGCTGGGATGGTTGATCTTGCGCGCCCAGCTCATGTCGGAGACGTGGATCATGCCGTCCACGCCTTCTTCCAGCTCGACGAACGCGCCGTAGTTGGTGAAGTTGCGGACCTTGCCCTTCACGCGGGTGCCCAGCGGATACTTGGAGGCGACGTCGTCCCACGGATTGGCTTCCGTCTGGCGGATGCCGAGGGAGATCTTCTGCTCTTCCTTGTTGACGTTGAGCACGACGGCATCGACTTCCTGGCCGACGCTGAGGGCGTCGGAGGCGCGCGCCACGCGCTTCGTCCACGAGATTTCGCTGACGTGCACGAGGCCTTCCACGCCGTCTTCGAGCTGCACGAACGCGCCGTAGGGCACGAGGTTGACGACCTTGCCGCGGATGCGGGTGCCCTTGGGGTACTTCATTTCGATCTCTTCCCACGGGTTCTGGAGCTTCTGCTTCAACCCGAGGGAAATGCGTTCCTTCTCGAGGTTGACGTCCAGCACGAACACCTCGAGTTCCTGGCCGACCTGGACCACCTCGCTCGGGTGGTTGATGCGGCCCCAGCTCATGTCGGTGATGTGCAGCAGGCCGTCCATGCCGTTGAGGTCCACGAACGCGCCGAAATCGGTGATGTTCTTGACCACGCCCTTGCGGGTCTGGCCGGGCTGGATTTCCACCAGCAGTTTCTTCTTCTGCTCGCGGCGGGTTTCTTCGATCAGGTCGCGGCGCGACAGCACGATGTTGCGGCGCTCGTTGTTGATCTTGATGACCTTGCATTCCAGGGTCTGGCCCAGGAAATCGTCCAGGTTGCGCGCCGGCACGACGTCGATCTGCGAGCCGGGCAGGAACGCGTCCACGCCGCCCACGTCGACCAGCAGGCCGCCCTTGACCTTGCCCTTGACGACGCCGCTGACGATCTTGCCTTCTTCGCAGGACGCCGTGACGTTGTCCCAGTTGCGCTGCTGTTCTGCGCGCGACTTGCTCAGCACCACCATGCCGTGTTCGTCTTCGAGACGTTCCAGCAGCACTTCGACTTCGTCGCCGACGTGGATGTCGCTCAGATCCTTGAATTCGGAAGCGGGCAGCAGCCCTTCCGACTTGTAGCCGATGTTGACCAGCACTTCCTGCGGCCGCATTTCGACCACGGTGCCTTTGACGATCGCGCCTTCGGTGAAGGTCTTGAGGGTTTCCGCATACATCGCCATCATCTTGGCGCGCTCGGCATCCATTTCGACGGCAGGTTTCTTCGTTTTCTTAGCCATGTAGACTCGTGTGAGGTTTGATGACTCCGGGTTTTCTCTTTTCCAGGTTCGCGGCCGAAAACCCACTGAAGCGCCGGCGAACAGGTCTTCCCATCCGGAATTGCTCCGGAAAATTGGAACGGCGCATCAGACCACGTCCGGCGGGGCCGCACAAGCCCAAAAACCGCGAAAATCGCGAAATTTCGATGATTTTGGCCTATTTTTGGCTCAAAACGGGCGTTTTCAGGCCGTTTTTCGATGTTTTTTTGGTTTTTGGGCCGTTGGCGAGGTCCCGCGGCCCGATGCGGTGGATTTTCAGGCTTTCCCGGGGCGGGCGCTTTCCTGCTATATAGGGGGTTCGGATGAAACTGCGCTGGGCGAAATTCCTGACGGGGCTGCTGCTGCTGCCGCTGTGCGCGGCGCTGACGATGACGCTGGGACGGGCCGGGGCCATCCTGGTGCAGTCGCCGACGCGGCTGCCGCTGCTGCACGCGTTCGCGGGGGTCTCGGGCCTCGCGCTGTGGGCCGTGATCTGGCTGTTCCTGCCGCCGCTGACGCGCACCTACGTCCTCGGCCACGAACTGACCCACGCGCTGTGGGCCATGCTGTTCGGCGGCAAAGCCTCGGGCCTGAAGGTCACCGACCGCGGCGGCAGCGTGCGCGTCTCGAAGAACAACGTCTGGGTGACGCTGGCGCCCTACTTCTTTCCATTATATACGTTTCTCGTGGCGCTGGTCTGGCTGGTCTCGGTCTGGCTGGCGCCGGCGGTGAAGCCCTACTCCCCCCTCTTCACCTTCTGGATCGGCCTGACCTGGGCGTTCCACCTGACCTTCACGCTCCGCTTCCTGGCCTGGAACCAGCCGGACGTGCGCGAACACGGGCGGCTGTTTTCCTATGCGCTCATCTACGCGCTGAACGTCCTCTCCATCGGCGCGGCGCTGGTGGCGGTGGGTTCGTGGAATTTCCCCGACGCGGGCGCGGATCTGCTCGGCAACCTGCGGCGGCTGGGCGTCGCCGCGCATACGTTCTACGAATGGGCGCTGACGCGGCTGCCGCGGTTTTCCTGAACGGTCGAGGGCCGCCACCGGGCCCAGCGGGCCCGGCACCAACGAATCCATTTCGGCGCGCTGGGCCAGCGCGCCCTACCCTTCTACTGCCCCATCCAGCGGGTGGGTAGAGCGTAGAAGTTGGTCGGGTGGTAGGTCCACTCCCAACTGTTGCCGACGCCGCCGTTGCGCGAGACGATCACAATGATGTCGTTGGGCTTGAAGTAACTGCCGAACACTTCGCCGCCGGTCGTGTAGTACCACTTGTTGTCGACGGAAGAACAATAGAGCAGCGGACCGCCCGGGAGGGGAATGTCCTTGGTCGTGGTGTCGAGCGTGTAGATCATGTCGGCGTTGCGGAACGTGCCCTTGGTGAAGTTGGTGGGCAGGTTCAACTGGCTGGGATGCGCCGCGACCGGCAGGTTCAATGCCACGACGTTGTACACCCGGTTGGTGATTCCGGAGCTGATACCGCCGCAAGCGATCGCGTGCGTGAAGCCGTTGGTCGGCACGCGCAGGATGGGATGCCACGTCAAGGCCGCCACGGAGTTGGTCCTGGTGTAATCGGTCCAGGCCGTGGTCGTGGCGTAGCCGCGCGCGGTCAGGTTCGTCGGCAGGGTGATCGAGAATCCGCGGGTGAAGAAGCCGGGCGCCTGCAGGTTGGTGGTGACCTTCGTCAGCGGGCTTTCCTTGTACCAGTTGGCGTCGGTGGCGAAGAAATAGACGTCCGACACCAGCGCGTTGGTGCCGGGGGAATAGAATTCCACCTTGGTGGCGCCGGCGGCGGCGCTGGGGCCGGCGGGCCAGACGTTGGTATCGGTGCCGAAGACGCCCGCAAAGGTATTGGTGTAGGGCACGCCGTGCAGGCCGACGTGGTTGCGGCCTTCCGAGAGAACGACGTTGTGCAAGGCGTACACTTCCTCGCTTGCCAGCGGGCGCTGGGGCAGGCCGCTCACAGCGTTGGTCTGCCGCCAGCGGTCCTTGTAGGACGCGCGGTAGAACCGGACGGTCCCGCGCGGCAGGCGGAAGGCGTTTGTTTCCACGAACCAGTTGGTCCGCACGGAGCCGGACAGGCTCCAGGTCCAGTTGGTTTCCTGGAACGAAGCGGCGTCCGCGTGGATCAGATCGTAGTCCTTGGTGACCTGGTCGTAGCCGCCCTGGGCGTTGGTCGGGCCGGCGGCGATCCAGAACAACGCGGCCGCCTTTTGGCCCGGCGCGGTCCAAGGCGCAAACGTATTCGTGCCGCCCGCCGCCGGGAACGACGGGGCTTCGGCAAAGGCCCGCAGCGTGCCCTGCGTCACCGCGAACTTGATCGTGTTGTTCGTGGCCCAGCTGCTTGCCGAGGCGGGGCCCTCGTTGCCGGCTTTGTCGAGGCCGACGACGACGATGGCGTAGTCCTGGTCGAAATCAAGGTCGAACAGGCGAATTTGGCCTTGGGACTTGTTGGTCAGCGCCAGATAGTTCGTGCCCGCCCCCGAAGGATCGGCGATGGCGTTGGTGGACGACACCGAGAGCCAGTTCAAGTAGGCGCCGTTGGTGATGAAATTTGTGTAGATATAGGCGGCGGCGAACCCCGGTCCCGGATCGCCGGTGGGTACGTCCAACGGATCGAAGGTGCCGTAATAAATCTTGTAGCTGCGCCACGGCGAGAGGATGTCGCGGTCGGCCGAAGCCTGGGTCGGATGCCGCGCGCTCGTCGGATCGTCGGGCCCGACCTCGTAGTTGAGTTTGGTCGGGTTCCAGGAGACGTCGAACTGCGTGGTGGGGTCGCCCACGTCTTCGGTGGAGGCCGCGATGTCGGGCACCGGGGTCGGCGGCGTCTCGTCGAAGGCCGTGCCGAACGCGGGGATCGTCGCGTCGGACGCCGCGCTGCTGGCCTTGCGGTCGCCGGGGCGGTTGTTGTCGCGGTCTACGGCGAACAGGTAGTTGGTCACGAGCCCCTGCTCCGTGGCGGTGAAAACGGTAAAGACCTCGTCCACCGGCGTCGCGCCGTCGTAGAGGACGATGGAAACCACGATGTCGTCCCAATAGGTCCCCGCGCCGGAGGTCAGCGTCACGCGCACTTGATCGACGGTGTTGGCCAAGTCCGTCGCGGAGGACGATCCTCCGGTCCAGGCGCCGGCCGAACCGGCAATTGGCACGTCGAAGGTCGCGCCCGCGACCGGTTCGCCCAACGAATCGAGTCCGTCTACGGTCAGCGTGCCGGTGCCGGCGCCGTAGTACTGCGCGCCGACGACGGTCACTTGCGGCACGTAGCCTTCCGTGTTGAACAGCGGCACGGTCTGGACGGCGGTGGAACCAAGCATTTTCAGCGAATTCGTGCCTTCGTAGGCCTGATCGGCCGAGATTTCCGCGCCGGTGAGCGTCCAGTTGGTCGCGCCGCTTTCGAAGCCGTAGTTGGCCAGCGAATTTTCGGACGGCACGGCCAGCGCCGCGCCGCCGTTGGGCCCGACGTCGGCCTTGTCCGTCGCGACGCGATGCTCGCCGATGCCCGTCTTCTCCAGATCGGTGCCCGTCGGCTCGCCGTCCACCGAAGGTACGAAGCTGACGACGAACTCCAGATCGTTGGTCCAGGCCGCGGTGTCGCGGTCCAGCGGCCCGGCCAGGGCCGCGCCGTTGACCTTCACGTCGGCGGGCAGGGTCGGTTGGACGGTGTCGTTGTCCACCACCTGCAAAGTGCCCAGCGCGGTGGCGAGATGTTCCTTCTGGTCGCCCGTGCGGTTGTCGTCCGCGTCGTAGATGTCGGCGGTCATCACGTGGTTGGCCGGGTCCGTGCCCGGCAGCCAATCGCCGACGTCGTCGTAGGAGAAGGCGGCGAACGTCCAGACGCTGGTGGGAAACTGCGCGGCGATGCGGGTGAGCGGCAGCGCGGAGCTCAGGGTTTCGGAGTAGTTGGCGGCGTTGTCCGCCGCGACGGTGCCGATGGAGATCGACGTGTTGGTGATGTTGTAGCCGCCGTTGAGGGACTCCTGCGTCAAGGTCGTGCCGCGCTGCACGCCCACGATGGTGCGGCCGCCGCCGCCGCCGCCCGTGTCGTAGATCGGCAGCACGACGCTGAGCGGCGCGGCCGCCGAGACCTTGGCGAGCTGGCTGTCGTAGACCCGGTTGGTCAGGTTGCCCAGCACGGTGCCGTCGTTGGTGCTGGCGGGCAGGCCGCTCAGGTAGAGGTTGCTGCGGGCGGCATCGCCCGGCAGGCCGAGGAACACCTGCGGCACGCGCCATTCGCCGCGCGAGGCGCTCCAGTTGCTCTGCACGTTGGCCTGACCGACGTCGTTGTCGAGGAACGTCAGGTAGCCGACGCGGCTGGCAGCCAGTTCCAGCGCATCGACGTTGTTGCCGCCGGCATCCTGCCGGTCGTCGTCCTGGTCCCAGACGGACACGATCCGGAACTCATTGACGACGCTTTCATAATCGCTGAACAGCGTATTGGCCTGCGATTGGGACAGAAGCCATTCCATCGCGGCGTCGGGCTCATTGGTGGTATCGACGTCGTCGGTATGGACGGACGTGAGCCAACCGTTGGTGGACATCGCGCCGGCCGTGGCGTTGGAGAAGCACAGGGTCGGCACTGTCCAGCCGCTGTAGTCGTAGAGGTTGACCTTGACGGCGATGGACGTAGCCGAAGCCGTCTGGAGCTGCGCGTCGTTGATGCGGTATTCGCGGGCGTTGCCGGAACCGACGGCCTTGGTGAGCGCACCGTCGACGTAGATGCCCAGCGGGCCGCCGTAGAGGTAGCCGCGCGCCGGCTTGCTGGCGTCTTCGTCGTACACGTCGTTCGTGGTCGTATAGGCCACCGACCGCCAGTCGCCGTCGCGGTCCACGTCGGCGTCGGTCGCCGTGAAGCGGGCGTAATATTTCAGCGAAGCGCCGCCCGCGCCGAGGGCAATTTGCTTGCGGTCCACCGCCGCCGGGGCCGCGCCCGAGAGCGTCAGCGTCGCGTTGGTCGTGGCGGCCCAGCCGTTGGTGACGAAGGCGTTGGTGACCGGCACGACGGCCTGGGATTCGTTCCAGAAGTCCACGCGCGGCGCGCGGCCGGTGGCGCCGATCGTGCCGTCGATGCCGCTGTAGACGTCGGCCGCTTCCAGGCTGAACTGCACGGTGCCGTAGGCCAGATCGTGGTCCGTGATCTGCGTGCCGCCCTCTTCCCCGAGAACGTAGCCCGACACGATCAGATTGTCGACGTACCAGTTGGCGTTGGCATCCGCCACCAGGTGGTTCGTGTCCGCCACGCGGGCCAGCAGCTTGAACGAAACGGTTCCCGTCGAGGCTGCCGGCATCGCCACGCTCATCGAATACCCGTTCCAATTCGTCCCAGGCGGATTCTCCGCATCGGACAGATCGATGTTGTTCGAAGCCCACAAGGTTTCCGCCCCGCCCGGCATCATACCCCACACCTCGAGGGTATCCGGCCCGTTCACCGTGGTGACCCGGCTGTCGAAGCTGATGCTGGTGGCCTTGAAGGTCTTGGCCGTCGAGTCGGGCGCCAGGGTGAACTGCAGATAGCGGTAGTTGTTGGTGTCGTAGTAGGGCGCCTGCGTGTAGAGGGCTTTGGGTTCCGGCACGCCGGTCGAGGCATCCCGCAGGTTGACGGTGCCGCCGATGCCGCCGTGGGCAATGGTGCCGGCGACGACGTTGCTCGCCACGTTGGTGGACGTCAGCGAATTGGTGCCGTCGAGGAAATCCCAGGTCGCCAAATTGGCCAGCGCGTATTCGCGCGCCAGGCCGGTGCCGGCCACGGACAGGGTTTCCGGCACGATGGCCGGATCGGCGGCATCGTCGTCCACGAGGCGGATGCGGCCGAAGTTCTGGCGGGCGCTGGCCTGGTCGCCGTCGCGGTCGTTGTCGACGTCGAACAGGTCGAGCTGGATGAGGTTGGTGACGCCCAGCGGGCCGGAGAGGCCTTCGGGGCCCCACAGCTTGGTGACGTCCTGCGTGGTGATGCTGGCCCAGTGCCAGGTCAGCATCGTGTCGTCGGCGGTGGTGTCGGCCACCAGGCTCATGCCGGCGTTGTAGTTTGCCCAGTTGGTCTGCCAATAGGCCGCCACGAACGCGGTGTTGGTCAGCGTATGCCCGCCGTCCGCATAGGTCTCGGTGGTGCCGAGGGCCACGCCCATATAATAGGAATCGTAGGCATTGAAACTGAACGACAGCGGATGGCCGATCAGCGCGCCGTCGGTGATCTGGTAGAGCACGTCCTGCCCCTCGCCTTCCACGTATTCCAGCCGGTCCACGTCGTTGGACACCACCAGCGTGGCGTTGGTGCCGTCGTTGGTCCAGCCGAGCGCCTGGCTGGACGAGGGCGGGACGACGTCGTCGTCCGTCACGTGGATGCGGATCAGGAAGTTGGTCGTGACGTTGCGCGCGGAGTTGGGTCCGTCGTCGCACCAGCCGCTGTAGGTTTCCGACGCGGAGGCCGCAAAACTGGCCCAGGAACCATAGGCCGCCCAGCTGCCGCCCTCGGTATAGGCGTCTTCGGCGCTGACCGTCAGATAGTATTCCTTGTTGGGATCGTAGTTGGTCACCGCAAAGGCCGAGAGGATGTAGTTGGTCATCGCCAGGTCGCCGTTGCCGGTCGCCTGCGTGTTGGTGGCCGGGAAGGGCTCGTCGTAGCCCCAGTCGCGGGTCACGCCCGTCAGCGTGTTGGTTTCGAACAGGTCCCAGTTGGGGGAAACCCGGCCGCTGGTATCGATGATGTTCCAGGCGTAACCGCCCGCGCCGTTGGGCGGGCTGTCGGTGGCGCGCATTTTGTTGGTGGCGTACACCCCGCTGGCGTCTTCCCAGCGGATGACGAAGCCAAAAACGTTGTTCGTGTCGCGGATTTCCCGGTCCAGAACGCTCTGGATGGGGCCGTAGCGCTCGATCTGGCCCAGGATGTTCGTGTCGCCGGCCAGGTAGCCCGCCACGTTGGTGCCGATATAGAGCAGGGTCGGCCGCGGCCCCTCGGTGTCCAGCTTGCCCACCACGCGGAAGGAATGCGTCGTAGCCGTCGAGAGCTGCCCGGCGGTGTCGCGCGCGCGCACCCGCCACCAGTACTGCGAGACCGAGGTCGTGAAGGCGTAGTTCGTCGTGCCCGCCGCGAGATTCACGCGCAGCTGGATCGTTCCGTTTTCCGTGCCCGAAACGCCGTTGAACTGCTCGTTGGTGCTGATTTCCAGCAGGTAGCCGGTCACCTCGCCGTCGGAATCGGACGACGGCTGCCAGCTCAGGTTCGGGCTGGCCGTCACCGGCGCGTTGTTCGTCGGCGTCACCAGCACCGGCGTCGAAGGCCGCGCGTGGCTGTCGAGCCCGCCCGCCGCGAAGCGCACGTCCACCCAGAAATCGACGTCCGTATCGCTGACGTCTTCCAGCCAGGCGGACAGGTCCGCCGCGTTGTCGGTCGTGCCCCACGGCGGAATCGACATCGCATCCACGGCCGCCGCCGTGTTGTCGGCGATATGCGCCGTGCCGTCGCCGTCGTTGTTCCAGACGCCGGAATTGATGAACGCGGCCACGGTGAAGCGCGCCGTCTTGGCGCCTACCAGATTCAATTCGGAACGCGCCACCTTGAGTTCGACGGCGTCGTGGTCGGCGCTGATGGCGACTTCGCGGGTCTCGCCCGGCCCGTACCAGAACGTGCCGTCGTGCTTGTAGGCCTCGATCTGGGCCCCGCCGACGGAGTGCACGTTGAGCTGGTACTCGGGGAAGTGCGCCGCCCCGCCCTGGAAATAGCCGTCGCCGATGAACGTGCCCGAGTCGTCGCCCAGCCAGTTCAACGCGGTGCTGGCGGAATTGGTGCGCGTGTCCACGCCGATCGC
>RZYG01000316.1 GCA_009930415.1 Spartobacteria bacterium
ATCCGTTTTCCGCCGGTTCGATTTCGGCCGCGACGCCCCCGAAGCTTTCGATGCCCTGCTGCGCGAAGCCGCCGCCAGCGGCAAGCCCGTCCTGATCGATTTCGGCGCCCACTGGTGCAAGGTCTGCAAGCTCATGGACGCCACCACCCTGCGCGATCCCGCCGTCGTCGAGAAGCTCGAAGAATATTTCCCCATCCAGATCCTCGCCGACGAACCCAACAAGCCCCCCGCCCGCGACGCCCTCGCCCCCTTCGCCGTCCAGGGCTACCCGACGTTTTTGATTTATCCTGCAATCCCAATCGACTCGAGTGAATCGACTGACTCGAATTAATCGATTCCCCCGAAAACCTGATTAGAAAAGGCTCACCCCATGACCATGTTCGGCGGCACCGGCGGCTATTTCCGGTTGGATTCCTGGATCCTAGCCAACGTCGTGCAACTGGGAACCCAGCGTTTCTGCCGGCGCTTCCTGAACCGCACCAACGATCCTTGCGGTCGCCAGTACGACTGAATAAGGTGGCTTCCGCGAAAAGCTCACCGCGTTGCGCGTCGAGAAGCGCGCCCGCCAGCAAGCCGCGCCGGAGTGCCCCGAATGCGGAAAGCCCATGGCGCGCCGCAAAGCCAAAACCGGCCCAAAAGCAGGCGTCGAATTCTGGGGTTGTTCAGCCTATCCGGAATGCAAAGGCATCCGCAAACTGGAAGAAACCTGAATAACCCTTCCCCTGCCGACTGCCCCCGCGCCCTCTTCGCCGTCCAGGGCTATCCGACCTTCCTGCTCTACCCCGCGCCGTAAGCGCGGATCAATTTCCGCCGTCCAGCAGCTTGGCGATTTCTTCGGGGCCGGGGAGTTGGCCCTTGAGTTCCTTGGGCAGGCGCTTGACGATCTGGTACGTGGCCACGCCGATGGGCTTGCGCCCGTCCTGCAAGGCGTATTCCACGATGGTGCGGTTCTTCTCCTTACACAGGATGATGCCGATGGAGGGGTTCTCCCCCTTCTCCCGCACCTGGCGGTCGAGCGCCGCCAGATAGAACTGCATCTTGCCGACGTATTCCGGCTGGAACTCGCCGATCTTCAGCTCCACCGCCACGAGGCACTTCAACCGCCGGTGGAACAGCAACAGATCGATGAAGTATTCCTTGTCCTCGACCTCCAGCCGGAACTGGCTGCCGACGAACGCGAACAGGCCTCCCATGGCCCGCAGGAAATCCTCCACGCGCGCGATCAGCGCCCGTTCCAGTTCGCGCTCGGAATGTTCTTCGCCCAGCTCCAGGAAATCGAAGACGTATTCATCCTTTACCGCCAGCTTGGCCTGCGCCCGCAGCTCCGGCGTCAGCGTCCGGTCGAAATTGGTTTGACCCAGCAGGGTTTTCTCGTAGCTCTGGTTCTCGATCTGGTGGACCAGCACGTTCTTGGACCAGCCGAATTTGCGGGTCATCCGCAGATAGAACTCGCGCTCCAAAGGGTCGGAACAGCGTTGCAAGATGATCAGATTGTGCGTCCATCCGATCATTGCAACCAGTGGTTGCAATTTTGGAAGGTCTCTATATGCGGAATAGAACTCGCTCATATAGAACAAGTTGCGCCATGAAAACCCGGCGACTCCCGGAAATTCGGCTCGAAGATCTTCGGCGAGTTTTTTGACCACGACATCACCGCGCTCACTTGCCGTTTGCCGGCTGTCAATCATCCTCCCGATATCCCAATACAAGCCGACCAATTCCTTGTTGACCGTCTTGAGGGCTTGGTATTGGGCGGCGCGGACGCGCTCTTTGACCGCAACCAGCAAGGCGCCGTAATCCGTCGGAACGGGCTGGTTCTTTTTCGGCATGGCGCTATTTTCCCCCGCCGTACGCCTGCACGATCTTTTCGATCAGCTTCGTCGTGGAGAGACCGGCGACCATCGGGGCGAGAACCACTTTCCCGCCGCGGGCTTCGACGACGTCGCGCCCGCTGACGTAGTGCGCCCAGTCTTCCGCCTTCACCAGCACGTCGGGCTGCAGTTCGGCGATCAGTTCCTTGGGCTCGTCTTCGTCGAACCACGTCACGTAATCCACGCATTCCAGCGCGGCCATCATGCGCGCGCGGTTGCGTTCGTCCACGACGGGCCGCTTTTCGCCCTTGTAGCGCCGGACGCTGGCGTCGGTGTTGAGCCCCACGACCAGGACGTCGCCCTGGGCGCGCGCGAATTCGAGGTAGGTCGCGTGCCCGGCGTGCATCAGGTCGAAGCACCCGTTGGTGAAGACGATCTTTTTCCCCGCCGCCCGCAGCCGCGCGCATTCCTGCGCCAGCGCCGGCCGGTCCCGTATTTTTTTCTCGGCTTCTCTCATGGCAGCTCCTACCTTCCGGAAA
>RZYG01000317.1 GCA_009930415.1 Spartobacteria bacterium
CAGCTTGCTGAGACCGCAGCTATTCCCAAATTTCTCCAAACCCGGTCCGAGCAAGCTCGGCCCCTACGATTCAGAGCCCGAAATCCGTCTTGCGCCCGGCGGGCGGCCGGGGGATGGGAAAGGATTGATTTTGACCGGCCAGTTGCTTAGGGTGCCGGTTTGATTCAAGCGGAACCCAGAGGAGCAGAACGATGAAAATATCCGTGGTGGGAACAGGTTACGTGGGGCTGGTGACGGGCGCGTGTTTTTCGGACGCGGGCCACGAGGTGCTGTGCATCGACAACGATCCGAAGAAGATCGACCTGCTGCACCAGGGCGTCATGCCGATCTACGAGCCGGGGCTGGACGAGATCGTCGCGCGCAACGTGAAGGCCGGGCGGCTGAAATTCAGCACGTCCATCGCGGAAGGCACGGCGTTCGCCGAAGTGATCTTCATCGCCGTGGGCACCCCGCCGGGCGTGGGGGGCGAGGCCAACATGACCTACGTCGAGCAGGTCGGCCGCCAGGTGGCGGAGCACATGACGAGCTACCGCCTGCTGGTCGAGAAGAGCACCGTGCCGGCCAAGACCAGCGAGCACCTCAAGCGCACGGTCCTGAAATACCTGCGCGAAGACACCGATTTCGACGTGGCCTCCAACCCCGAATTCCTGCGCGAAGGCACCGCGATCGAAGACGCGACCCACCCGGACCGCATCGTGGTGGGCGTGGAAAGCCAGCGGGCGGGCGACCTGCTCGAAAAAATCTACAAGCCCATTCTCGAAAAGGGCGGCGGCGAATTCCTGCGCATGAGCGTGACCAGCGCGGAACTGACCAAGCACGCCTCGAACTCGTTTTTGGCGATGAAGATTTCCTACATCAACGCCGTCGCGCGCATCTGCGAGCTGGCGGGCGCCGACGTGAGTCAGGTTGCCAAGGGCATGGGCCTCGATCCGCGCATCGGGCCGCGCTTCCTCAGCGCCGGCGTGGGCTACGGCGGTTCGTGTTTCCCGAAGGACGTGGACGCCTTCGTGCGCCTGGCCGACGCCCTCGGCCACGAATTCAAGCTGCTCAAGGAAGTCCAGGCGATCAACAAGACGCAGCGCGAATACGTGATGAAGAAGATCAAGCAGGAGCTGTGGGTCGTGCAGGACAAGACCATCGCGATCTTCGGCCTGGCGTTCAAGCCCGAGACGGACGACGTCCGCGAAGCCCCCAGCCTCTACTTCGTGCCGAAGCTGCAGGAAATGAAGGCCAAGCTGCGCGCCTGGGATCCGGTGGCGGAAGCCAAGTTCAAGGAAATCCATCCCGAACTCGACTGCGTCCAGGATCTCTACGAATGCGCCAAGGACGCCGACCTGGTCCTGATCCTGACGGAGTGGGACGCGGTCAAGAAGCTCGACCTGCAGAAGCTCAAGAGCGTCATGGCCTGCCCCGTGATCGTGGACGGCCGCAACGTCTTCAAGCCCGAGGAAATCCGCGCGCTGGGCTTCACCTACCACAGCGTCGGCCGCAACTGAGCCCGCGGACGTTCCGCCCCCCCGCGCCCGGCCCGGACCCCTCCGGCCGGGCGTTTCGTTGATGGAACGGACCGGAACGCCGCCCGCCCGATTTTACGTGGAACATAAAAACTTTGCGGGACGTTTACGTGGAACGTAAAAACTTTTCGGATGAAGGCGGTTGTTGCCAATCCCTCGACGAGGTCGTCGGGGGCTCCAAAAGCAGTCAGAGGCTGTTTGGAGCCGGCACGACCTCGTGCCGGTCTGATCCGGTGCCGTCGCGGCCGCCGGGCCAAAACGGGTCGAAGATGAACCACTGGCAGGGGTCGCGGGCAATGGTTTCTTCCATGCGGGCGACGATTTGTTCCTGGATGGCGTCTTCGGTCGGGACTTGGGCGGGGTCGATGGGCGGATGCAGGCGCAGGATGAAGGTGTCGTCGGGGGCGCGGACGACGAAGCCCATGTAGATGGGGACGCCGAGGCGGTGGGCGAACCAGGCGGCGCCGCGGGGCAACGAGGCTTCGCGGCCAAAGAAGGCGCGGGGATGGCCGTTGCCCGTGAAGTCGCGGTCGCCGACCAGCGCGACGGCCTCGCCGCGCTTGAGGGCCTTGGCGACGCCGAGGCTGGCTTTGTCGAGGAGGATGACCTTGAGGCCGCGCTGTTCGCGGAAGAAGTTGAAGATGCGTTCGAGGGCGGGCGAGGATACGGGCCGGACGACGGCGTTGATGGGAATGCCCATGGCGGCAATGAAGGCGCCGCCGAGTTCCCAGTTGCCGAAGTGGGCGGTGAGGAGGATGGCGCCGCGCGTGGACGCGCGGATGGCGTCGAGTTGCTCGAGGCCCTGGATGCTGACGCGCTCGCGCACGCCT
>RZYG01000081.1 GCA_009930415.1 Spartobacteria bacterium
CAGGGCGGCGGCGATCTGCGACCAGGTTTCAAAGGGACGGTATTCTTCGCCGACGTTCCGGAAATGGTGCGCCAGCCAGCCGGTGGCGAACCGGTTGCCGGGCTTGACGAGGCTGGCCGGCGCCAGGTCGGGCCGGCCGTCGCCGGCGAAAACCGCATCCGGATCGCGCGCCAAGGCGGCGCGCACGATCGCCGGCTTGTCGATGCCCGTCTCGCGCTTGAAGTAGGGCGAGTCCGTCGGCAGCGCCAGGCGCAGGCCCGTTTCGGGCGCGAACGCGCCGGGATTGGCGTGGACGTCCAGCTTCACGCCGGCCTGGCCCAGCAGGCGCTCGATGTACCAACCGCAGCCGGCCGAGGCCACGACGATTTCCCAGCCCGCGGCGCGCAGGCGCGCCACGGAGTCTTTCAACGTCGGGTCGAGCTGCATGCCGGCCAGCACCCGTTCGATGCCCGCCCAATCGGCGCGGATGGAACCGAAGATGCCCTGCAGCGCTTCGAAATGGGTGATCCGGCCGTCGACGTAGTCCTGCCAGAAATCGTGGTCCGCGTTCGATGGCAGGTCGCGCCGGGCCAAGTCGAAGAAGTCGAACTTCGTCATCGTGCCGTCGAAGTCCGAGACCAAAATGCGCTGGCGCCGTTTGTGCATGCCGGGGAGTAAAGCATACCCCGGGCGGACTGGAAATGCCGGAAAATCAACGCAGCGACAGCAGCAGCGGCAGCAGGAACAGGATGAGCAGCAATGCCACGATCCAGATCAAATTCCGGTGCAGCGGGCCGCGCGCGGGAAATTCATAGCCGCAGATGGGACAGCGATTCTCGTTGGCCGGCACCTCGACCGCGCAGCCGGGACATTCGCGGGTCGGATAATTCGCATGGGGATCGATCTTCATCGGGGGGGGGCTTTTCCTGCGGCCTAGTTTTCGTCCTCGGAAAGAAGTTCCGCCAGGGCGAGTTCCGCGCGGATGCGGACGGAAACCGCATCGCCGACCCGGATGAAGCCCATGAGGACCGGCGGGGAAAGGCCCAGGGCGCGGGGCGAAAGGACCATGTTCAAATCGAATTGAAGCGTTTCGGATTCCCGTTGCCAGCGGGTCAATGTGGCGGGCACCGTTTGGGTTTGGTCGCGAATCGTGAGGTGCAGCGGCAGCTCCGGACGGGCAGCCGGCTCGAAGCGGATTGGATTCAGCACGCCCGCCAGCAGCGGAAATCGGTCGGCCGCGAACATCTTGCGCATGTTTTCGTCGCGCTTGGCGTGGCGCGTGTCCATTTCGGCCACGGCGACCGTGGCGGTGCCGCCCAAGGTTGCGGCGGACTCGTCCAGCGTTCCGACCAGCGTGAAGGGGCGCGTCCGAACGGTGCCCGAGAAATCGTGCAGGGTCGAGGTGCCCTGGAATTCAATGTCCGCCTTGCCCTGCCAGACTTCGGTCCGGGCCGGTTGGGCCCGGCTCGCCAAAAGCACCCCGGGCAGGATCCAGCCGAAAAGCCCGATGCGGAAGAGATGGTTCACGTGCATAGGACCGATATCGTAACCCGCGGGCGGACGAAAGCAACGACAAGCCGCGCTGCGGCGGGAAAATTCAAGGCGGCGTCGAGAATGCCGGCCGGCATCAATAGGTGAAAAGGTCGGCCCGGCCGTATTCCTTGCCGGCGGCCTGGTTCAGCGCGCGGAGGATCTTGGCCTGGACGTGGGGCGTCAGGCGGCGACCCTTGCAGGCGCGGGTCACCATCTTGAAGGTGATGTGCTCGGTCGAGGCCGCCACCAGATCGGCCGGCCTGAGCGCGTGCTCCGCCAGCAGCCGCGCGATGGGCTGCTCGCCTTGGTTGAGTTGGGACGCTTCGGTCATCGGCGGGAGAGCCTGCCACGTTCCGGGCGAAAATGGCAGTCCGATCGTTGCGAGTCATTTATTGGCCGGATTTCCGGATGGCGGCGGCCGGCGGCGGGGAGTAGAATCGCCGGCCATGAAGAATCTGCCGTTCCGTTGCCTCGTCCTGGGTTTCCTGCTGGTCCGTGCGTCCGCCGGGGCGGGGGAACCGGTCCGGCCGGTCGTGAACCGGGAATACCTGCCGGCGGTGCTGGATCTGATCAACGGCGCGACGAATTCGATCGAATTCCTGCAACTGGAAATGCACGACGACCGCGCGGTGGGGGCCATCGAGGCCGCGCTGGCCGCCGCCGTGAAGCGCGGGGTGCGCGTGCGGGGGATGCTGGACGACGGCGTGGACTTCAACGCCGCCGCGGTCGAACGCCTGCTCGCGTTTGGGGCGGAAGCCAAACTGGACACGCCCGTCAAAATGACCCACAGCAAGCTCGTGATCGTGGATGGCCGGATCGTCCTGCTGGGTTCCACCAACTGGACCGGCAACTCCATGGGCAACAACAACGAGACCAACGTCCGCCTGGACGATCCGGTCCTGGCCGGTGCGTTGACCCGTTATTTCGCCGCGCTGTGGGCCAACAGCGCCGCGGAGCCCGACCTGCCGGCCGTGGAATCGGGCGCGGTGAAAACCGTCGTGAACCGCCAGTACTTTCCGGAAGTCCTAGGCCTGTTCAACGCCGCCACGCAGCGGATCCGCGTCGTCATGTACGGCATCAACTATTCGCCGAAATACGCCGGCGGCAAGGTGAACCAACTGGTCGAAGCCCTGGCGGCCGCCCGCGCGCGCGGAGTGGACGTGGCGGTGGCCATCGATCTGAGCGACTACAACGCGCTGCTGAACAAGGTCAACGCGCCGGCCAAGAAATTCCTGGCCGACGCGGGGGTGGCGGTCTTCGACGATTCGCTGAAAACCACCACCCACGCCAAGTTGGTCGTGGCCGACGGTTGCGCGGTGATCGGTTCGGTCAACTGGGGCAAGGACGCGCTCGAAAACCGCAACGAAACCTGCGTGGCGATCCGCGATCCGGCCATCGTGGAAGCCTTTGCGGCCTATTTCGAGCGCGTCGTCGCGGGCGGCGCGCCGGTAGCCGGCCCAGAACCCTAGCCGGCAGGCTAGGGAGCGTAGGTTTGAAGGTTCAGGCCAAACCGCCGTTTCGGGATGGACAGGGCCACGGTCTTGTATTCCGTCCCGGTCCAGACGATCAGTTCCATCCGCGGATTATCCGAGTCCAATTCGCGGACGACGTAGTACTGGTTCAGGTTGTCGACGGCATGGCCGTCCAAAGCGACGATCACGGTTCCTTTGCCTAGGCCGGCCCGGAGAATCCGCCCGTTTTCTTCGGTAAAGACCAACCCGGCCCGGGGCGGGGCGGTGAAGTCGTCCGGCCGGACCTTCCGGAGGCCGTTCGGGAAACACCGCGCGATCAATTCGTCCAGCCGCTGCTGGAACGTCGCGCCGGTGTCGTCCTGCCGGTCGCGGTATTTCACGTAGAAGTTCACGAGCGCGCCGACGTAGTCGTGCCGTTTTTCGATTTCCTTGTAGCACGCCTCGGCTTCCGTGAAGCGCTCCTGCCGTTCCAGAATCCGGGCCTTGAGCTCGAATCCGAATTGCTCGCCCGTGGCCGCCGCATGCCCGGCCAGTTCCTCGGCCCGGCCGGGTTGCCCTTTGTCCAGATAGTATTCGACGAACCAGTCGGGACGCGTGGCGGCGCGGACCGACCATTCCACGGCCTTTCGGGCCAGGAAATCGTCCTGTTCGAGCAATCGGTCGAGCCATTCGCCCGCCCGGGCCACGTCTCCGCGCTCCAGAGCGGGGAAGAGAAGGGCGAACGCGGTGAGGGGCTCCGGTTTTTCCGCGTACAGGGTTTCCAGCCGGGGGACCACGAGGTGCCGGAGGTCGGATTTGAACGCCCACCCGCCGTGTTGGGGCCAATCGACGAGCCCCGCTTGGATGGCCAGCAGGTAGAACTGCGTGCGCTCGGGCTCCGGGAACTGGACGTTCATGGACCGGCCGGTCGCGCGGCTGACCGCGTCGAAATAGCGCGGCGGGGCTTCGCCGCAGCGGGCCAGTTCGGCCGCCGTCGGGGTTTCGCCGTTCCGAAGTTTTTCCAGAACCCGATCGCAATCCGCCACCCCCTGCGCATAGACGTCCTGCACGTCGCCGGACAGACCGGCGGCCGGGGCCAGCGTCCGGTCCAGATCCGGAACGTTGCGCTGCCAGCGCCGATAGATTTCTTCGGCGAGGATCTGGTCCGAGGCCGGCGGCGCGGCCACGTGCCGGATGAGGTGGATGAACGGCGTCGCGCCTGTCTGCACGTACAGCTCGTAGGCCGTTTGGTCGTTCTGCGCCAACCGGACGCGGTGGCAATCCGCGCCGTTGTAGCGGATGCGGCCCGCGACGGTGCCGCCGTCGGGCGCGGCCTGCGCCAGCAGGCGGTCCGCCAGCCGGCCGGAAAGCAGGTCCACCAGGAACGCGGTATGGTGCAGCCCCAGCTCGTTCGGATCCGGATGCTCCGCCGGCGCGAAGGGAAAATCGGCCGTCAAGGCAGGGTGGGTGGCCGTTTCGTCCGTGGAGACGCGGGTGATGGACACCTGTCCGGCCGCGTAGCTCCAAACGACCGGGTCGAGATAGCTGTCCGAGAATACCCGCAGGCGGTCCGGCAGGCTGGCCGCGACGTCGTATGCCCGGCTGCGGCGGCGAACCGGATCGATGACGCGCGTGCACGTCACCGAAAAATTCGACAGCGAACCATGAAAAGCGCTGGCGGCGCGGACGAGCGCGGCGGCGTCCGGCGTTGCCGCCGGCGTTTGGCCCGCCGCTCCGCTCGCCAAGCCCAGACCGCACGCCGCCAGACCCACCCGGAAGAATCGCTTGTTCATACGCCGCCTCGCTTCGTTGCCCGAACCTGCGCGGGCTTCATGGAGTTAGACCCGCGCAGATCGGGAATCTTTGACCGAAAGCGTAGAAAGTTCGGTTCGCCATGGCAAGCATGGTCCTCCGCCCCCAAAACGCTTGCCAAGCCGGCGGGGGCATCGGATGATGCCACGCCATGGACGAAGTGCTGCTGCGCGTGGAAGACCTGCGGATCGGGTTCGACGTGCCCGCGGGTTTTTTGCGCGCGGTGGACGGCGTGTCGTTCGACGTCCGCCGCGGGGAAGTGCTCGGGCTGGTGGGGGAATCGGGCTGCGGCAAAACGGTGACGGCGCTGGCGCTGCTGCGGCTGTTGGCGCGGCCGCCGGCGACGATCGAAGGCGGCCGGGCGCTGTTCCATGGCCGCGATCTGCTGTCCATGCCGATCGCCGAGCTGCGCGCGCTCCGCGGCGGCCGGATCGGCATGGTGTTCCAGGAGCCGATGACGGCGCTCTCGCCGCTGCATCGGATCGGCGACCAGCTCGCCGAGACGGCGCGGCTGCACCGGAGCGTCTCCGGCGCCGATGCCTGGGCGCTGGGACTGGATTGGCTGAAACGCGTGGGCCTGCCGGATCCGGCGCAGCGCATGCAGGATCATCCGCATCAGCTTTCGGGCGGCATGCGCCAGCGCGTTTTGCTGGCCATGGCGCTGCTGCCGGAGCCGGAGCTGGTGATCGCCGACGAACCGACCACGGCGCTGGACGTGACGATCCAGGCGCAGATTTTCGAACTGCTGCTGCGCTTGCGCGGCGGCGACACGGCGGTGCTGCTGATCACGCACGACATGGGCGTGGTGTGGGACGTCTGCGACCGGGTGCACGTGATGTACGCGGCGCGGCTGGCCGAAAAGGGGCCCAAGGCCGCGGTGTTCGCCCGGCCGGCGCATCCCTACACGCGCGGCTTGCTCGCGGCCATGCCGCGGCTGCACGGCGGCGCGGCGCGCCTGCCGGACATCCCCGGGCAGTTGCCGTCCCTGGCGGATCCGCCGCCGGGCTGCCGGTTCGCGCCGCGCTGCCCGCTCGCGCGCGACGTCTGCCGCGCGACGGAACCGGAAATGCAGGAACTGGAGCCGGGCCGCGAAGCCGCGTGCTGGTTTCCCGATCGAGGAGCGACATGAAAGTCTTGGCGATCAACGGCAGTCCGCGGAAGGGCGGCAACACGGAACTCCTGCTGCGCAAGATCCTCGAGCCGCTCGCGGCCGCGGGGCACCAGACGGAGTACGTGCAGGTCGGCGGCACGCGCATCCGCGGCTGCACCGCTTGCGGCGCGTGCGGGCGGATGAAGAACAAGCGCTGCGTGATCGAGGACGACGTCTTCAACCTGGTCTTCGCGAAAATGCTGGAGGCGGATGCGATCGCGATCGGTTCGCCGGTCTATTTCGCGGACGTGACGGCGGAAACGAAGGCGCTGATCGACCGCGCCGGCCGCGTGGCCCGGACCAACGGCGGCTTGCTGCACCGCAAGATCGGCGCGGCGGCCGTGGCGGCGCGCCGCGGCGGCGCCATCCACGCCGTGGACACGATCAACCACCTGTTCCTGGCCAACCAGATGGTCGTGCCGGGCTCGACTTACTGGAATTTCAGCCTGGGGCGGGATCCGGGCGACGTGCTGGCCGACGAAGAAGGCTTGGCCAACATGCGCGATCTCGGCGAGCAAATCGCATGGCTGTTCGCGCTGATGGAGCGGCGTGGCTAGGCGCGTCCAGTCGTTCGGCCTGGTGAACCTCGGGTGTCCGAAGAACACCGTGGATTCCGAAGGCCTGCTCGGCGCCATGGCGCTGGCCGGGTTCGCGTTCGCCGAAGACCCGGCCGCGGCGGACGTCTGCCTGGTGAACACCTGCGGGTTCCTCGACGCCGCGCGGCGCGAGGCCGCCGAAGTCTTGGAAGAGCTGGCGGCGCGGCGCGGCCGCCAGGGCCGGCCGCTGCTGGTGGCGACGGGCTGCCTGGTGGAGCGCGCCGGCGGCGCGCCGGAATTGGCGGATTTTTTGGCGGCGGCGGATGCGCGGCTCGGCTTCGCGGAGTATCCGCGGGTGGCGGAAACGTGCCGGAACCTGCTGGCGGGGCAGGCGGCGACGGCCCGCAGCCGCGGCTACGCGGGGAAAGTCCTGCCGAAAACCTATTTCGAGTGGCTCGGCCGCCCGCGCATGCGGATCGGTTCGGCCGCCACGGCCTATCTCAAGATCGGCGAGGGCTGCTCGAACTGCTGCGCCTATTGCTCGATTCCGCTGATCCGCGGCCGGCGGGCCAGCCGCCCGTTGCGGGCGATTTTGAAGGAAGCCCGCGAGCTGGTCGCCGCCGGCGCGAAGGAACTGGTGCTGATCGCGCAGGACACGACGGCCTACGGGCTGGACCTCGCGGACGAGCCGCAACTGGCGCCGCTGCTGCGGGAGCTGGCGAAACTGCCCGGCGAGCTTTGGTTTCGCGTCCTGTATGCGCACCCGCGGCACCTGACGGACGGGATTCTCGACGTCTTGGCCTCCGATCCGCGGTTCTGTCCGTATCTGGACCTGCCGCTGCAGCACGTGAACGAAAAGATGCTCAAGCGGATGGGGCGGGGCTATGGCCGCGCGCGGGTGGACGCGGCCTTGGCCGCGATCGACCGACGGCTGCCGGGCGCGGCGCGGCGCACGACGTTCATCGTGGGTCATCCGGGCGAGGGGGAAAAAGAATTCGCGGAACTGCTGGATTTCGTGGAGCAGGGGCTTTTCGACCATGCGGGGGTGTTCGTCTGGTCGCCGGAGCCGGGGACGGTATCGGCGGGCATGGCGGACCGCGTGGCGCCGGAGGTGGCCGCGGAGCGCCGCGACCGGCTGCTGGGCGCGCAGGCGAAGGTTTCCGCGGCGCGCTGGCGGGAGCGCAAAGGCGATGCGACGACGCTGCTGCTGGAGCGGCGGGAGAAGGACGGCTGGCATGGCCGGACGCCGTGGCAGGCCCCCGAAGTGGACGGCGACGCCGTGCTGGAAGAGGCCGACCGGGCGCGGGCCGGCGATTTCATCCCCGTGAAAATCGTTCGGACCGGACCGTATGGCTGCCAGGTGCGGCGCCGCCCAACATGAAGCGGATGCGTCTCCATCCGGTTTGGTTGGCGCTGCCGCTGGCGGGCATCCTGGCGGCGGGCCCTCCGCGGCCGGCCGCCGGCGCGGAGCCGTCGTGCGCCGGCCCGCCGTCCGACGCGCCCTCCGCGCCGGAACCGGATCTGAAACTGCATCCGGATCGCGTGCTGACTTTGCAGCTGCAGGCGCTGGACGAGCAGCAGACGTCCTACAAGTCCGGCGCGCGCCCCCCCGGCGGCCTCGGCCGGCGGCTGGATGCGTACCATCGCCGCCTGTATTGCCTGATGGACAACGCGGTCCGGACGGTCGATTTGCGCTGGCTGGCCGAGGACGCGCCCTACGAACCCGAGCTCTCGACCTTCCGCTTGCGCCTGTATGCGCGCTTCGGCGGCCGCAGCAGCGACAAGCAATCCGATTTCAAGATCCGCTTCCGCGGCGATTTGGCCTTGCCCGGACTGGAGCGCAAGCTGCACCTCGTGCTGGACAACGCGGGCCGGGATTCTCTGCCGGGCACCGATCCGATGAAAAAAGAATCCGATCCGCGCCTGGGCGTGACCGCCATGTTCCGCGTGCTGAAAGAGAACGATCTCTCGCTGGGCGGCGGCGCGCGCTGGCGCGATTCCCATCCGGTCGCCTACGCTTCGCTGGATTGGCGCTGGGACCGGCCGCTGGGCAGCGGCCGCTTCCTGGTCAATCCGCGGGGATTCTACTATACGGACGACGGATTCGGGCAGCAGACGGTGGTGTCGTGGACGCGCCAACTGGGCGCGAAGACCTATTTCCAGAGCCGCACGGCGGAACGCACGTCCGAAAGCCGTGAAGACGTGGAGTTCGAACAGTCCCTGCGCTTCGCCTGGCTGCGCTCCGGCCGCGGCCGCGGCTGGGTGGCCCAGGCCAGCGTGTTCCCGCACATCCGCAGCTCGGATTGGTACTGGGACGACTCGCTGGTCAACCTCACCTGGCGCGACGCGTTGTACCGGAAATGGATCTATTACACGATTACCCCGCAGGTCCAGTTCCCCAAGGAAGACGAGTACGAACCGCGCCCGTCGCTGCATATCGGGCTGGAAATTCTGTTCGGCGGAAAAATGGGCGATTTGCTGTGACCCGGCCCTTCGGGTTTGACAGCGAGGGGGGGGAATCCATACCCTTCCCGGCATCGTTTTAAGACAACGAAAAGGAGCGATCCGATGAATACGACCAATCTGCTGGTTGCGGCCTTGGGCTGCGGCCTGGTGGCTCTGCTGTTCGCCTGGTGGAAGACGCAATGGATCAACAAGCAGGATCCGGGCACGGCCCGGATGCTGGAGATCGGCGCCGCCGTCCGCGAAGGCGCCATGGCGTTCCTGAAGCGCGAATACAAGGTGTTGGCCATCGTGGTCGTCCTCGTGGCGATCCTGCTGGCGCTGATCAACGAGGGGGCGATCCGCCTCGTGGCGGTGGCGTTCATGTTCGGCGCGTTCTGTTCGGCCCTGTCCGGCTTCTTCGGCATGCGGGTGGCCACGGCCGCCAACATGCGCACGACCAACGCGGCCCGCACCGGGCTGCCCGCGGCTCTGCAGGTCGCGTTCTCCGGCGGCGCCGTCATGGGCATGTGCGTGGTCGGCCTCGGCCTGACCGGCCTGACCCTGGCCTTGCTGGTCTTGCTCAAGAAGTTCGGCGCGGACGTGGACGTCATCAAGAGCACCGTCCTGCCGATCCTGACGGGCTTTTCCATGGGCGCCAGCTCGATCGCGCTGTTCGCGCGCGTCGGCGGCGGCATCTATACCAAAGCGGCCGACGTCGGCGCCGACCTCGTCGGCAAGGTCGAAGCCGGCATCCCCGAAGACGATCCCCGCAATCCCGCGGTCATCGCCGACAACGTGGGCGACAACGTCGGCGACGTCGCCGGCATGGGCGCCGACCTGTTCGAGTCCTACGTGGGCGCCATCGTGGCGGCCATGGTGCTGGGCGCCACCATCACGGTCAACGGCGTCAAGGACGTCACCTTCATCCTGCTGCCGCTGGTCATCGCCGGCGCGGGCATCCTGTTCTCCATCGCCGGCACGTTCTTCGTGCGGACGAAGGAAGGCGGCAACCCGCAGAAGGCCCTCAATCAGGGCACGTTCGGATCCTGCCTGATCATGGCGGTCGCGACCTACTTCATCTGCAAGCGCATGCTGCCGGGCGAATTCAACATCGATTCCGCCGTGGCCGGCGCCAGCGCGCTGACCTGCACGAGCGGCGGCGTGTTCCTCGCGACGGTCGTCGGCCTGGTGGCCGGCGCCATCATCGGCCTGCTGGCCGAGTACTACACCGCGGAAGGCAAGGGCCCCTCCAACAGCGTGGCGGACGCCTCCGAAACCGGCGCGGCCACGAACATCATCGCGGGCCTGGGCGTGGGCATGATCTCGACGGCGGCGCCGGTCCTGGTGCTGGCGGTCGCGACGATCGCCTGCTACTACTTCGCGGGCCTCTACGGCATCGCGCTGGGCGGCCTGGGCATGCTGGCGACCACCGGCATCCAGCTCGCGGTGGACGCCTACGGGCCCATCGCCGACAACGCCGGCGGCCTCGCCGAAATGGCGCACCTCGAAAAGGAAGTCCGCCAGCGCACCGACAAGCTCGACGCCGTCGGCAACACCACCGCCGCCATCGGCAAGGGTTTCGCCATCGGCTCCGCCGCTCTGACGGCTTTGGCCCTCTTCGCGGCGTTCCGCGAGACGGTCAACCTCCCGATCATCGACGTCACCGATCCCAAGGTCATGGCCGGCCTGCTGGTAGGCTCCATGATGCCGTTCCTGTTCTCGGCCTTCGCGATGAAGGCCGTGGGCCAGGCCGCCTTCGCGATGGTCGAAGAAGTGCGCCGCCAGTTCAAGGAAATCCCCGGCCTGCTCGAGGGCAAGGAAGGCGCCAAGGCCGACTACGCCCGCTGCGTGGACATCTCCACCGCCGCCGCCATCAAGAAGATGACCGTGCCGGCGCTGCTGGGCATCCTGACGCCGGTCGTGACCGGCTTCGTGTTCGGCAAGGAAATGCTCGGCGGCCTGCTCGCGGGCGTGACGGCCTCGGGCGTGCTGATGGCGCTGTTCATGAGCAACGCCGGCGGCACCTGGGACAACGCCAAGAAGCACATCGAAGGCGGCAGCCACGGCGGCAAGGGCTCCAACTCGCACAAGGCGGCCGTGGTGGGCGACACCGTCGGCGATCCCTTCAAGGACACCGCCGGCCCGTCCCTCAACATCCTGATGAAGCTGATGAGCGTGGTGGCCCTCGTCATCGCGCCGGTGCTGCTGAACTTCGAGCCCGTCATCAAGCGCTTCCTCGCCAACTGGTAAGCCGCCCGTTGCGATCCGCCC
>RZYG01000082.1 GCA_009930415.1 Spartobacteria bacterium
CGTAGCTGATCTTGAAGCGCTGCTGGCGGTCGGGGGGTTGGAGCGCCAAGCCGTCGATGCCGGCCAGCCGTCGCTCGACGGCGCCGCGGTCGATGCCCCGGGTTTGTTCGGCGAGCAGGGCCGCGAACGGGGCGTAGAGTTCGAAGCCGGCGGTTTCGCGGCGATAGATGGACGTGCCGACGTCGCAGACGATCCAGTCGGGGTCGGGCAGGGCGTGGCGCCGAATCGCGTCGAGCACGGACTCGAAATGCCGGCCGGTGGCGAACACGAGGCCGAGGCGGTTCGCCGCCCGCGCTTGCCGGAACGTTTCCAGCGCGGACTCGTTGTCCGCGTTCTCGGGCAGCGGGAGGAACGTGCCGTCGAGGTCGGTGGCCAGCACGCGCGGCGGAATCCGGGGATTGGGGTTGAAAAAGCTCACGAAAAACCTATACTGGAAACCAATCGGATGAAACGAGCGGAAAATGCACAAGCAACGGAAGCCACGCGTCTCGCGCCCGTGCTGGTGTTCGGCGAAACGCTCTTCGACGTTTTCCCGGACGGCCGGCGGGTGTTGGGCGGCGCGCCGTTCAACGTGGCGTGGGGCCTGAAAGGGTTCGGGCAAAATCCGCTGCTGGTCAGCGCCGTGGGGGCCGACGCGGACGGCGCGCGGATCCGCGCGAAGATGGCGGCGTGGGGCTTGCGGGACGAAGGGGTGCAGACCGATCCGGCGCACGCAACCGGCGAGGTGCGCATCGAATTCCGCGCCGGCGAGCCGCGCTACGACATCTGCCGGCCGCGCGCCTGGGACTTCATCCGCGACGAGGGATTCGGCGCCGCGCGCGTGCTCTGCCACGGCCTGTTGGCGCTGCGGAACGAAACCAGCCGCGCCGCGTTCGCGGCCATCCAGGCGCGGTCGGCGGGCGCCCTCCGCTTTTTCGACGTCAATCTGCGTCCGCCGGACGACGCGCCGGATCTGGCGCGGCGCTGGATGCGCGGCGCGGATTGGCTGAAGCTGAATCTGGACGAGCTGCGGATCCTGCTGGGGCGGCCGGACGCGACGTTCGCGGAAGCGCCCGCGCGGCTGGACGAGCTGCGCGCCGAATACGGCATCCGCAACGTGCTGCTGACGGCCGGCGCGGAAGGCTTGCGCCTCCAAGGCGAATACGGCGCGGCCGTCTGCGCCCCGGCGCCGCCGCCGCCCCAATGGGCGGATGCCGTGGGCGCGGGAGATTCGATTTCGGCCGTCGCGATCGACGGGCTCCTGCACAGCCGGTCCGCGCAGGAGATTGCGGACGCCGCCGGCCGGTTCGCGGCGCGGATTTGCGGCCTGCCGGGGGCCATCACCGAGGAAAAGGAGTTTTACCGCCATGAGTGAAGACAAAAAACTGAAGATCGCGCTGATCAGCCTGCACGGCTTGATCCGCGGGGAAAACCTGGAACTGGGCCGCGACGAGGACACGGGCGGGCAGACGCGCTACGTGCTGGAGCTCGCCCGCGCGCTGGCGGCGGATCCGGGCGTGGAGCGGGTGGACCTGATCACGCGCCAAGTGATCGACGACCGCGTTTCCGAAGACTACGCGCGGCTGGAGGAACCCATCGCGGACAAGGCGTGGATCATCCGGATCCCCTTCGGCCCGCGGCGCTATCTGGGCAAGACGCGGCTGTGGCCCTATATCGAAGTGTTCGTGGACCAGTGCCTGAACTATTTCCGGAAAACCGGCCGCGTGCCGGACGTGATCCACGGCCACTACGCGGACGCCGGCTACGGCGGCGGGCAGCTCGCCCGCCTGCTGGGCGTGCCGTTCGTCTTCACCGGGCATTCGCTGGGACGCGTGAAGCGCCAGCGGCTCGAAGCCGCCGGCCTCAGCCGCGAGAAAATCGAGGCGCGCTACAACATGTCCGCCCGCATCGAGGCCGAGGAGTTCGCGCTCGAGACCTGTTCGCTCATCTGCACCAGCACGCGCCAGGAGGTGAAGGAACAGTACGAGCCCTACGAGAACTACATCCCCGAGCGGATGGAGGTCATTCCGCCGGGCGTCGATCTGAGCGCGTTCCATCCGCCGCGGGACGGCGAGGCGGCTTCGGACCTGGAGCGCGACGTCCGCGCGTTCCTGCGCGAGCCGGACAAGCCGATGATCGTGGCGATGGCGCGGCCGGACGAGCGCAAGAACCTCGAGATGCTGGTGAAGGTTTACGGGGAATGTCCCGCGCTGCAGCGCGCGGCGAATCTCGCGCTGGTGATGGGCTCGCGCGACGACATCCGCGCGATGCCGCCGGGGCAGAAGGCGGTGCTGACCAACGTCCTCACGCTGATCGACGCCTACGACCTGTACGGCAAGGTGGCCTATCCCAAGCGCCACCGGGTGGAAGACGTGCCCGCCCTGTACCGCTGGGCGGCCCGCACGCGCGGGGTCTTCGTCAATCCGGCGCTGACGGAACCGTTCGGGCTGACGCTGCTGGAGGCCGCCGCCAGCGGCCTGCCGATCGTGGCCACCCACGACGGCGGCCCCAGCGACATCGTCGCCAACTGCCACAACGGCCTGCTGGTGGATCCGCTCGATCCGGAGGCGATCCGGAAGGCCATCCTGCACGTGCTGACCGAGCCGGGGGCGTGGGACGCCTTCGCCCAGGCCGGCATCGAGAACGTGCACGCGCACTATTCGTGGGCGCGCCACGTCCAGCGCTACCTGCGGGACGTGCGCGAGGTCCTCGCCGAGGCCGCCGCCCCGGTGCCGGTCATCCGCGGCCGCCAGGCGCGCCGGCTGCCGCAACTCGACCGCCTGATCCTGACGGACATCGACAACACGCTGACGGGCGACGACGGCGCGCTGCACGAATTCTTCCGGCTGATCGCCGAGGCGCCGCTGAACGTCGGGTTCGGCATCGCGACGGGCCGCCGCTACGAAGAGGTGGTGCGGATGATCCAGGAGCTGGACGTGCCCCATCCGGAAGTGCTGATCACGTCGGTCGGGACGGAAATCTACTATGGCAAGAACTACACGATGGACAAGAGCTGGCAGAAGCACATCGGCTTCCAGTGGGAACCGGAGCGCGTGCGCGAGGTGCTCGACGGGCTCGACGGCTTCTTCCGGCAGGCCGATCACGAGCAGTCGGCCTACAAGGTCAGCTACCAGATCGATCCGGCGAAGGCGCCCAAGCTGGCGCGCATCAAGCGCATCCTGCGCGAAAACGGCCTGCGGGTGAAGACGGTGCTGTCCCACGGGATGTTCCTGGACGTGATTCCGACGCGCGCCGGCAGCGGCGTGAGCGTCCGCCACATCGCCTACAAGTGGAACTTCCCGCTCGAGCATATCCTGGTGGCCGGCGATTCCGGCAACGACGAAGGGATGCTCTCGGTGAACGCGCTGGGCGTGGTGGTGGGCAACTACTGCCCCGAGCTCGAGAAGCTGCGCAAGCTGCCGCGGGTCTTCTTCGCCCAGGGCCGCCACGCGGCCGGCATCCTCGAGGGCATCCGCTACTACAACTTCCTGGACCAGATCGTGATTCCCAACGAGCGGGGGCCCGAACCGGACAAGGCGGAGAACGGCAAAGCCAGCGGAAACGGCAAGGACGCGCAGCCCGATGGCTGAGTTCGACGTCGCCTACGAAGCCGCGCGCTCGCTCCGGCGCATCCGGCCGCTGATTCTGCGGCGGATCCGGGAGTCGTGCACCTCGCGCTTCGGCGTCGACCAATGGATCGAGACGGTCGACGCGCGCCTGGCCGCGCACTGGCCGCGCTTCTTCGGCCTGCTGCACCGGCTCTACGGCCAGCACTACGACTTTTTCTTCTATCTGACCAGCATCACGCTCACGGCCGTCGACTGCTGGCTCGAGCGCCCCGACGATCTCTACGAGCTCGACCGGCGCCGCGAGAACGATCCGGGCTGGCACCTGTCCGAGCGGATGGTCGGCGGGTCGCTCTACGTGGACCGGTTCGCCGGCGATCTCGCCGGGCTGCGCAAACGGATCCCGTATCTCCAAAAACTCGGCCTGACCTATCTGCACCTGATGCCGCTCTTCGCCGCGCGGCCCGGCAACAACGACGGCGGCTACGCCATCAGCGACTACCGGAACGTCGATCCGCGCCTCGGCACGATCGACGACCTGCGGGCGCTGGCGGCCGACCTGCGCCGCGCGGGAATCTCGCTCGTGCTGGATTTCGTGTTCAACCACACCGCCGACGACCACGTCTGGGCGCTGCGGGCCCAGGAGGGCGATCGGGAGCACGCAAACTACTATTACCTGTTCGAGGACCGCACCGTCCCCGACCAGTACGAGCGCACGCTGCGGGAAATCTTCCCGACGGTGCGCCGCGGCAATTTCACCTGGCACGCCGGCATGCAGCGCTGGGTCTGGACCACGTTCAACAGCTTCCAGTGGGATCTGAAATACGCCAATCCCGAAGTCTTCCGCGCGATGGCCGCCGAAATGCTTTTTCTGGCCAACACGGGCGTGGAAATCCTGCGGCTGGACGCCGTGGCCTTCATCTGGAAGCAACTGGGCACGAGCTGCGAAAACCTGCCCGAAGCGCACCTGCTCATCCAGGCCTTCAACGCGCTGTGCCGCATCGCCGCGCCGGGGCTGGTCTTCAAGTCCGAGGCCATCGTGCACCCCGACGAGGTCGTGCGCTATATCGATCCCGGCGAATGTCCGCTTTCCTACAATCCCGCGCTGATGGCGTTGCTGTGGGAGAGCGCCGCCACCCGCGAAACCCGCCTGCTGAAGCAGTCGCTGGGCCATCGCCAGAATCTGCCGCCCGGCACGGGCTGGGTCAATTACCTGCGCTGCCACGACGACGTCGGCTGGGCGTTCGCCAACGACGACGCCGAAGCGGTCGGCATTCGCCCCGCCGACCACCGGGATTTTCTGAACCGCTTCTATACGGGGCGCTTCGAGGGATCTTTCGCCGCCGGCGTGCCGTTCCAGCACAACGAGGACACGGGCGACATGCGCATTTCCGGCACGGCGGCCTCGCTGGCGGGGCTGGAACAGGCGCTGCAGAAGAACGACCCCGCCCTTGCCGAGATGGCCCTGCGCCGGCTCCGCCTGCTCTACGGCGTGCTCTGCAGCGCCGGCGGCATCCCCCTGATCTTTCTCGGCGAGGAATGGGCGGTTCTCAACGATTACGCCTATCTCGACGATCCCGACCAAGCTGACGACAGCCGCTGGATCCACCGGCCCAAAGCGGATTGGCACCTGTTCGCGGACGAAGTCGAGAAGGCGGGCACCCTCCGCCATCGGCACTACGAAGGGCTGCGCGAATTGTTCGCCGAGCGCAAGCGGCAGCCCGCGCTGCAAGGCACCGCGCTGCGGCTGTTGCCCTGCGAGAACGGCCACGCCCTCGCGTTTCTGCGGGAACACGCCAGCGACCGGCTCGCCGTGCTGGCCAACTTTTCGGAGCGCGACCAGGTCGTGGATCTGCGCGGCTGGCGCGCGGCCGGCCTGGCGCACTATTTCCGCGACGTCTTCACGGGCCGGTCCGTATCCACGGCCGGCATCGCCGAACTGGCGCCCTACGAGCTGCTCTGGCTCGCCGAGGACTAGACGGCGTAGACGACGACCTGGCCGGGGCGCAGGACGGCCGGCAGCGGTTCGCCGGTCAGGAGATCTTTCTTGGCGCGGGGATGCGGCAAAATCAGCGGCTGCTCGCGCTGCATGTCGCCGTTGCCGAGAATCGCGAACGCTTTCTTGAAGCCGGGTTTCTGGCGCAGGTAGCCGAAGACGGCGCGGTTGCCGGTTTCCAGCGGGATGATCGTTCCGGGGGACGGATCGCCGAACAGCTCGCGATTCTTGTCGCGCAGGGCGTGCACGCGGCGCAGGTCGGCCACCAGCGTGGGCTCGCGCGTCCAGTCCATCGCGGCGGCGCTGAAGAGCGGCAGCACGGAGGCCGGCAGCGCCGCCGTTTCTTCGTCGGTGAAGTCGAAGCCGGTGTTGACCGGCGCGGGTTCGGCCAGCTCGATGCCGTTGTGGAGGTAGGGGACGCCGGGCAGGAAGGCGCCGATGGCCTGCGCGTGCAGGGCGTAGGCCGGCCCGCCGGACCAGTGCACCGCGCGCGGGGTGTTGTGGTTCTCGGCCGTGGCCATGAACGGCACGGGCAGGCCCGCGCCGTGGATCCAGCGCAGCCAGCCGCGCAGATTCTCGTCGTTGCGCACGGTCTGCAGGAAGGGGCCCAAACAGACGTTGTAGCCTTCTTCGCGGGCGCGGGGCGTCAGGTTGAATTCCTCGGCCCATAGCGCGAAATCGGGGTCCACCTGGCGCGCGCGCGCCACGAGCTGCTGCTTGAGGGGCACCGGCAGGGAATGGCCCATGTCGATCATTACGCCGTCGATGCCGAACGTCGTTTGGTAGTGCGGAATGATCTCGATGATCTTGTCCCATAGCGGCCGCACGACGTTTTCCGGCCGCGCCAGCTGCGCGGCGTACATGCGCACCGTGTTGTAGGCGATGTAGTTGAAATCGGGGTGGTCGTAGAGCCGCAGATAGGTGACGTCCGTCCACGGCGGCTGCGTCGAGTCCGGCGTCCAGTCGCAGAAGGCGCCGGGAATGCGCACGGCCACGGGCTGGCCGGTGCGCGGATCGGGCGCGGTGCCGCGCCAGGCGCCGTTTTCCAGCCGGACGGTGTCGGGCCCGGGCGGCACGGTGAACATGTCGCGGTGCACCGCGTGGGGCGGCGGCAGTTCGTGGAACCGGCCTTGGCCGACGGCGTCGTACACTTCGCGCATTTCCTCCGGCGGGAAGAGCGGCACGCCGTAGGACGTTTCCAGATTCTCCCCGGCCTTGCGGTCGGGCACGTCGGCGCGAATCCAGTAGAACCACTCGGGGTGCTCCTTCGCCCAGACCGAATCTTTCGCGGCGGTGCGGAAGACGAATTCGACGACGATGCGGATGCCGAGCCGGTGCGCGGCTTCGACGAAGGCGGCGAATTCGGTTTCGACGCCGAGCCCCAGCGCGGGTTCGGCGAGATGCTCGTCGAGCGCGTACGGATCGCGGATGGCGAAGGCGCTGCCCATGTCGCCCTTGTTGCCGTCCTGGCCGATCGCCGTTATGGGGAGCAGATGGATCACGTTGCAGCCGAGCGAGCGGATGAACGGGAGCATCGCGGTGGCCTTAAGGAACGTGCCGGTCTCGCGCCACCCGGAGGCCATGGGCTCGCAGGAGATTTTTCCGTCGCCGTCGTGGTCGAAGGCCGCGCCATAGCGGACGAGGAGGTTGTAGGCGATGGCGTTCTTGCCCCAGTCGCCGGGGACGTCGCCGTCCGTGACCCGCTTCTTGCGGGGGGCGGCGAGGATGCCGCGGAGGCGGTTCAGAAAAAAGTCCTCGGGAACGACGGATTGCGCGGCAACGGGCCCGAACGGATCGAGCCACAGCCCCGGCATGCGGACCGCCGGCGACGGTTGCGCGCGGCGTTCTTCGAGGCGGGCGACGATTTTTTTCAAAGCGGATTTCATGGGTGCTCCAATCAAAGGGGTCCAAATGTAGGCCCGAGGCGCCGAAAATGGAAGAGAAAAACGCTTTACTTGGCGATTTTCCTTTCCAATTCGCCCCCGCAAAGCCATTCTGAAGCCTCGAAATCCTCGAAAATGGCATGAAAAAGCCCCGAAAAGCCCCAAAATCGTTGTGGCAACCTCCTCATCCCGTTGAAGTTGCGGAATTCGATCGCCGGCTGCGGCTCCCGGAGGGAAATCCGGAGGGGCTGGCCGATTTTTTCGCGAAAAAGGAGATTTGGACGGCGCGGGTGCCGGCACGCCTGGACGTGATGGGAGGCATCGCCGACTACTCCGGGGCCAATGTGTGCCAAGGCACCTTGGGCGCCGGCGTGCTCGTCGCCGTGCAACCGCGCGAAGACCGCCGGGTGCGCATCCGCACCGTTTCCCTCGCGCCGCGCTGCCTGCCGGTGGAAACGAGCTTTCCGCTCGCTTGGCTGGAAGCCCGCGGCAAACCCGTGTCCTATGGCGAAGTGCAGGCGTTGTTCCGCGAAAACCATCTGGCGTCGTGGGCGGCCTATGCCGGCGGCAGCCTGTTCGCGCTGATCAAGGAAGAGAAATTGCGGTTGCGGCACGGTTTCGACGTCCTGCTGCTGGGCACGGTGCCGATGAATGCCGGCGTCGCGAGCTCGGCGGCAGTGGAAATCGGCACGTTGCGGGCGCTCGATGCCTGGCTGGATCTCGGTTTGGAGCCGGCGCGCCTCGCGCGGCTGGGGCAGATCGCGGAAAACCGCGTGGTGGGCGCGCCGTGCGGCATCATGGACCAGATCGCGATCGCCAGCGGCCGGCGCGGCCAGCTCGTGCATATTCTCTGTCGGCCGGGTTCGGTCGTGGACACGGTCGAAATCCCCAAGGGCACGGGTTTCGTCGGCATCAATTCGATGGTGCGCCACTCGGTGGCGGCGGCGCCCTACGGCGACGTGCGCATTGGCGCCTTCATGGGCAAGCGCATCCTCAACGCCCTGCGCGCGCGGGACGGCCTGCCCGCGGTGAAGCATCTGACGGAAATTACGGCCAAGGAATTCGCCGCGCGGAGCCGACATTTGCCGGAAACGCTTAAAGGTTCGGATTTTCTCAAGAAGTACGGCACGCACGGCGATTCCGCCACGACGATCCGGCCGGGGACGGTCTATCGCGTCCGCGGTCCGGCGCGCCACGCCGTTCGGGAAAACGAGCGCGTGCTGCGGTTCATCGCCGCGCTGCGCCGGGGCGGCGAAACGGGGTGCGCCGCGGCCGGAAAGGTAATGTACGGCGCGCACGCGAGCTATCGCGACGAATGCCGCCTCTCGGTGCCGGAAACGGATGCGCTGGTCGCGGCCGTGCGCCGCCGCGGCGCGAAAGAGGGGCTCTACGGCGCCAAGATCACCGGCGGCGGCGCGGGCGGCACCGTGGCGGTGTTCGGACGGCTCGCCGCCCTGGAAAAACACGTGCCGGCGATCGCGAAAGAACACGCGCGGCGATTCGGCTTCGCGCCCGAGATCTACGGGGGCACGTCGCCCGGGGCGTTCGAATTCGGCGCGCGGCGCTACAAACCATTCGCGGGAGATTGGGCATGTCTGCGAACGTCGTAACGGCAAAAAAAGCGGTGATTCCGGTCGCGGGCCTCGGCACGCGGCTGTTTCCGGCGTCGCAGGCGGTGAAGAAGGAACTGATGCCGGTGGTGGGGCCCGACGGCATCGCCCGCGCCATGATCCATTATCACGTTTCGGAACTGGTCGCGGCGGGCATCGAGGATATCTGCATCGTCGCGCAGCCGGGCGACGAAGAAACGATCCGCGCCTATTTCGCGGGACCGGGGCCCGACCTGCTGCGGCGGCTGGAGAAGACGCCGGCGCTGGCCGAAGAGGCGCGGCGCATGCGAGAGTACAACGCGCGGCTGCATGTCGTTTTCCAGCGCGAGCAGGAAGGCTACGGCCACGCGGTGTTCCAGAGCCGCGCCTTCGCCGGCGGCGAGCCGGTGCTGCTGTGCCTGGGCGACCACCTGTTCCGCGGTGCGCCGGTCTCGCCGTACCGGGAATTGGCTGAAATGGTTGGGCGCGGTGGCGGGCGCTCGGTCTCCGCCGTCAACCGCATCGGCCCGGCGCAGCTCAAGGGCTACGGGACCATCGCCGGCGCGCGGCGGAAAGACTTCCCGCGGCTGATCGACGTGACCCGCATCGTGGAGAAGCCCGATCCGGAGCTGGCCCGGCGCGAGCTGCGCGTGGACGGCCTGGGCGCGGACGAATTCCTCGGCTGGTTCGGGATGCACCTGCTGGCGCCGTCGATCTACGACGTGCTCGCGCAGATGATCCGCGACGACGTGCGCGACAACGGCGAATTCCAGCTCACGCGCGCGCAGGACCTGCAGCGCGCGCGGGAAGGCTATCTCGCGCTGGACATGCCCGCCGCCGAACGGTTCGACTTCGGCACGCCGGCGGATTACCTCGAAAGCCTAGCGCGGTTCGCGCAATAGGTGGATTGGCGCCCGATTGACGGCCTGTTGCGACTATCACTTATAATTATATGTGATAGTTGCGGAAAACGGCTGCCCCCGGGGTCAGCCCTTAAATCTTAAATCTTGCGGGGGCGGTAGAGGTGGGCGCAGAGGCCTGCGTGGAGTTCGGCGGCTTCGCCGAGCGTCTCGGACAGCGTGGGGTGGGGATGGATGGCGTGCGCGAGATCGGCCGCGGTGGCGCCGGACGCGAGCGCCAAGGACGCTTCGGAAATCAAATCGCCTGCGCCTGGGCCGGCGATGGCGACGCCCAGCAACTTCCCGGAGCCGGGCTCGGCGAGGATTTTCGTGACGCCGTCGGCGCGGTCGAGCGTGAGCGCGCGACCGCTGGCGGCCCAGGGGAATTTCGAGACCTTGATTTCGCGGCCTTCTTCCTTGGCCTGCGTTTCGGTCAGGCCCACCCACGCGATTTCGGGATCGGTGAAGACCACGGCCGGGACGGGCGCGAGCTCGTGCGCCGCGCGGCCGACGAGGCGCGCGACGAGCGCGCGGGCCTCGTGCGTGGCCTTGTGGGCCAGCATCGGATTGCCCGCGACGTCGCCCGCGGCGAAGACGCGCGGATTCGCCGTGCGGCCGGTTTCATCGACGGCGATAAAGCCGCGGTCGGTCAGGGCGATCCCGGCCTTGTCCAAATCGAGTCCGTCGACGAAAGGCCGGCGGCCGACGGAAACGAGCACTTTGGCGAACGCTTCTTCGCGTTTTTCGCCGGTCTGGACGTTTTCGAGAACCACGCGCAGGCCGGCGGGATCGTCGGCGACGCCGGCGACGCGGGTATTCAGATGGATGGCCTGGAAAAGGCCGCGCAGGCGCTTGGCGAGGGGCACGATCAAGTCGCGGTCGGCGCCCGGCAGCAGGCCGCCGGTCATTTCGACGACGGTGACGCGCGCGCCGAGCGCGGCGTAGACGGAGCCGAGTTCGAGGCCGATGTAGCCGCCGCCCACGACGAGGAGGGTTTCGGGCACTTCGGACAAGGCGAGCGCCGCCGTGGAATCCCACAAGTGCGGGTGATCGGCCGGGAAGGCGGCGGGGCGGGCCGGGACGGAGCCGGTGGCCAGCAGCAGCGTTTCGAAGTCGTGCGTCGCGGCGGTGCCGTCGGGCGCGGTCAACCGAAGCTGCGTCGGCGACGCGAAGGCGGCGCGGGCCTGGA
>RZYG01000318.1 GCA_009930415.1 Spartobacteria bacterium
GGCTTTATAAACGGCAAATCTGTGTCCATTACCCGCGACAACCCGGCCGACCCGCTGCACTTGGGTAAAGAGGTCAGCCTAAAGATCTACGACCGGCGCGAAATCGCCGCCGGCCAAAGCCGCTACCAGATAGCCCAGCAGCCCAAATACAAAGCTAGCTCGCACATTTTGAACGATAGGCGCGGCGACCTAATGCTGCTCATAAACGGCATGCCGGTGTTCCATATAGAACTCAAAAAAAGCGGCATTCCTGTGAGTCAGGCCTACCACCAGATAGAAAAATACGCCGCCGAGGGCGTGTTTACCGGCATATTTAGCATGGTGCAAATATGCGTTGCTATGGAGCCGGAAGAAACAGTGTATTTTGCCAACCCCGGTCCTGACGGCGTGTTTAACAAAGACTTTTATTTTCACTGGGCGGACTTTAACAACGAGCCGCTTAACCATTGGCAAGACATCGCCACGTATTTGCTGTCTATACCCATGGCGCACCAAATGATAGGTTTTTACACGGTGGCCGATGACAGTGATGGCGTACTAAAAGTGATGCGCAGTTACCAATACTACGCCGCCAATGCCATTAGCGACCGCGTGTCCAAACTGGATTGGAGCGACAAAAAACTGCTGGGGGGCTATATATGGCACACCACTGGTAGCGGCAAAACCATGACCAGCTTTAAATCCGCCCAGCTGATTGCCAACTCCAAAGATGCCGACAAAGTAATATTTTTGATGGACCGCATAGAACTGGGCACGCAATCGCTGAGCGAATACCGCGCCTTTGCCGAAGACAATGAAGATGTGCAGGCGACTGAAGATACCGCCATGTTGATAGCCAAGCTACGCAGCGATGACCCAGCCAATACACTGATTGTGACCTCTATCCAAAAAATGAGCAACATTAAAGAAGAAGGCGGCTTGCAGGTAGCCGATATTGAAAAGATGCAGTCCAAGCGCATTGTGTTTATTGTAGACGAAGCCCACCGCTCGACCTTTGGCGATATGCTCATAACGGTTAAAAATACCTTCCCGGGCGCCGTGTTTTTTGGCTTTACCGGTACGCCCATACAGGCCGAAAACCAAAAGCATAAAAACACTACCGCCACCGTGTTTGGCGACGAGCTGCACCGCTACAGCATTGCGGACGGTATACGCGACGGCAATGTGCTAGGGTTTGACCCATACAAAGTGCAGACGTACCGCGACAGCGATATCCGCAAAAGTGTGGCGCTGATGATGGCAAATGCAGCCAGCGAAGAAGAAGCCATTGCCGACCCCGAAAAATCTGCAAAATACTACCACTACATGGACAGTGCCAAGGTAAAAATGGCCGGGCATGTTGACGATAGCGGCACATACATAAAAGGCATAGAAGACCATTTGCCAAAGGCGCAGTATGAGCGCAGCGAGCATACCACCATGGTAGTGCAAGACATATCCGACAACTGGCTGCGCCTGAGCCATGCCAGCAAATTCCACGGTATATTTGCTACAAGTAGTATTAGCGAAGCCATAGCCTACTACCGACTCATTAAAAGTGTGCGCCCCGATTTAAAAACCACAGCGCTGTTTGATCCCAACATAGACAACAACGACGGCTTCCAATACAAGGAGGACGGCTTGGTTGAGATATTGCAAGATTACAATGACCGCTACGAACAGGATTTTACCCTAGCGACACACGGCAAGTTTAAAAAAGACATTGCGGCGCGCCTAGCGCATAAAAAACCATATGAGCACATAGAGCGCACGCCCGAAAAACAAATTGATCTGTTGATAGTAGTTGACCAAATGTTGACCGGGTTCGATTCTAAGTGGGTTAACACGCTATATATGGACAAAGTACTAAAGTACGAAAGTGTCATACAGGCATTTTCGCGCACCAACCGCCTGTTTGGACCAGACAAGCCGTTTGGCACCGTGCGCTACTACCGCTACCCAAACACTATGGAGCGCAACATCGCGAGTGCGGTGGCACTGTATTCGGGCAATAGACCACTCGGGCTATTTGCCGAACAACTGGATTACAACCTGGAAAAACTAAACCAGATATATGCCGATATCGCGCGGCTATTTGCCCAGGCGGGCGAGCCAGAGTTTGCACACCTACCAGCAGACGTAACCGAACGCGGACGATTCGCCAAACTGTTCAAAGAACTCAACAGTTACCTGGAAGCTGCTAAAATACAAGGTTTTGCATGGGGTAAACTAAGCTATACATTCAAAAAACCGGCGCGGGTGATTGATGTGGCGTTTGACGAAAACACCTACCTGGTGCTAGCACTGCGCTACAAAGAGCTGTTTGCGGGCGG
>RZYG01000083.1 GCA_009930415.1 Spartobacteria bacterium
AGGAAGATGGAGTTGAAGCCGTATTCCTGCCGGTAGGCTTGGCCCTGGACGAGCATCATCTTCTTGGCGAGGCCGTAGGGGGCGTTGGTTTCCTCGGGGTAGCCGTTCCAGAGGTCTTCCTCGCGGAACGGCACCGGCGTGAACTTCGGATAGGCGCAGATCGTGCCCAGCGCGACGAATTTCTCGATCTGGCGCCGGCGCGCTTCCTCGAGCAGGAACAGGCCCATGGCCATGTTCTTGTAGTAGAACTCGCCGGGGTGCTCGCGGTTGGCGCCGATGCCGCCGACGACCGCGGCCAGGTGGATGACGAGGTCGGGGCGGAAATCGTCGTACAGGCGCTTCACGTTCTCCGCCTCGACGAGGTCGTAGTCCGCGTGGAGCGGCACGAAGACGTCGCGGCAACCGCGGGCCTTGAGCGCCTCTACGACGAACCCGCCGAGAAAACCGGCGCCGCCGGTCACCACGATGCGCTTGGATTTGAGATCGATCATGGCTAGCTCCTGAAGGCGCCCAAGATAGCCCAGCCGGGGCCGGGGAGCAACGGGAGATTGCGCGCCGCCGGGGATTGGGGCATATTGGACGGCCTTATGAAGACATATTTCAGCGGATTCCGGTGCTTCCGGTGCGGAGCGGAACAGGGTGCGGATTTCGGCGGGTACGTCTGCCCGGCGTGCGGCGGGAACCTGGAGGTGCGCTATGCGTGGCCCACCGGGGCGCCGGCGGGGTGGTGGCGCGACGAAAGCCGCAAGGACGTCTTCCGCTACCGGCCGCTGCTGCCGGTGTCGCGGCTGGAGCTGGCCTCGCCCCTGCGGGTGGGCATGACGCCGCTCTACGCCGCGCCGCGGCTGGGTGCGTCCGCGGGCCTGAACCATCTCGTTTTGAAGGACGACGGCCAGAATCCGAGCGCCTCGTTCAAGGACCGCGCCGGCGCGGTGGCGCTGGTGCGCGCGCGCGAAATCGGCGCGCAGGTGCTCTGCGGCGCCAGCACGGGCAACGCGGGCAGCTCGATGGCCTGCCTGGCGGCCAGCGTCGCTATGCCGTGCGTGATCTTCGTACCGGAAAAGGCGCCGGCGGCGAAGATCGCCCAGCTCCTGGTGTTCGGGGCACGGGTGCTCGCGGTGCAGGGCACCTACGACGACGCGTTCGACCTGTGCATGGCCGTCTGCGAACGGCGCGGCTGGTTCAACCGCAACACGGGCCACAACCCCTTCACGCGCGAAGGCAAGAAAACCGCCGCGTTCGAGATCTTCGAGCAGCTTGGGAAGATTCCCGACTGGGTCGTCGTGCCCACGGGCGACGGCAATATTATCGCCGGCATCTGGAAGGGCTTCTGCGATCTCAAGGAAGCGGGCATCGCGGACCGGACGCCCAAGATGCTCTGCGCGCAATCGGCCGATAGCCGCGCGATCTCTGCGGCGGTCTGGGCGCTGCAACAGGCCGGCAACCGGACGCCGGACTGGAAGACCGTCGAGATCGCGCCGGTGGCGGCGACGACCGTGGCGGATTCGATTTCGGTGGACGTTCCGCGGGACGGCCTGGCGGCGGTGCGGGCGGTGATCGAGTCGGGCGGCGCGGCCGTGGCCGTGCCGGACGCGGACATCTTGGGCGCCATTCCGGACATTGCCCGTGGCGCGGGCGTGTTCGCGGAGCCGGCGGCGTCGTGCGCGTGGGCGGGCCTGAAAAAGGCCGCGCGCGACGGCCTCGTGAAGCCGGACGAAACGGTCGTGTGCATGTGCACCGGCAACGGGCTGAAGGACGTCGCCAGCGCGCGCAAGGCGGCCGGCGAACCGACGCCCGTGGCGAATGCCGTGGACGCGGCGATGGCCGCGACTGAAGGCCTGGGCTGATTTCGTTCGCCCCGCCGAAGGAACGGCGCTCCGCGACAAGAACATGGGTTCTCTGGCTCCGGCCCGGATCCGCAACTATCACATATAATTATATGTGATAGTAGGGATGAGAAGGGCGGCGGCAATGATCGCGACCGAAAGCCTGTGCGGATTTCGTTCGCTCCCTCTCCCGCCAAAGGACTGTGTCCCGCGGCAAGAACGCGAATCCGCCTGCCCTTGACTCAGATCCGTGACTATCACATATAATTATATGTGATAGTAGGGGGGGGCGGCGGCGATAGCCGCGACTGATGGCTTGGGCCTACCTCGTTTACCCGTCCCGCAAGGGGTCGGGGGGCTGGATCAGGAGTATTCGGGCGCGCTGGCCAAGGTCCAGCGCGCGACGACGGGGGGGGCGTCGGTCCGGGCGAATTCGAGCGCGAATTCGCCCGGCGGCGTTTCCGGCTTCTTCGTGAAGGTGGCGTCGCCGACGCTGTCCAGCAAGGTTTGCAGGGCGTAAAACGCGGGCCGGGGACGCCAGGCGGCGGGATCGGCATCGTCGATCAGGCCGAAGCCGCGCGCCGCGAGCCGCCACCAGTAGACGCGGGACACGTGGCCGGACGCGAGAGCCAGGAGATAATAGCGCGCCAGGTAGGCCGCGCAGTCTTCCTCGGAAACCGACGGATCGTTCTGCCGCGGATCGAGGGTTTCATAGGGCGACGTGACCGGCGACCAGACGCCCGTGCCTTGCAGCGGCCAGTTGGTTTCGCTGACGACGAGCCGGTCGTCGGCGAATCCGTGGACGCGGGCGTGCGCGCGCAACAGCGCCGCCTTGCCGACGAGATCGAACGGGCCCTGGCGATTTTCGGGCGCGCCGCGGCGATCGACGTAGAGATGCTGGGAGAGGGCATGGAAGGGCAGGTCGCGCGGCAGCAGGTCGAGCAGGGCGGCCAGCGCGTGCGGTTCGAAATCGATGCAGGCGGGCCCGACGATCTTCGCTTCCGGGTACTGGATCAGGCTGGCGCGGACGGGATCGAGCAGGCGCAGGTATTCGCGGTAGTCCCAGACGCCCCATTTGCTGCGGTTGACGGCGTGGCCGATCTCGAAGAAATCCGCGAAGGTATGCGCGCGGTCGAAGGCCAGCGTGACCATCTGCCGCCAGCCCTTGGGTTCGCGGACGGCGCGGCGGTCCTGTACGAGCGCGAGGGCGACGCCGTGTCCCTGGCGGTGCAGCAACAGCGCCTGGTCGAGCGTCCACTGCCAGGCGTCGGGGCCCTGATGGTGGCAGAGCCGCAGCAGCAGCGGCAGCTTCCGCCCGCCCTGGAGGCGGCCCAGCCATTCGAGCTGGCGGGCCCACGTGGCGGGCTCGGCGTCGAGCGCAAGGCCGATCGCGCCGGCGAACGGCACGGGCGCCTGGAAGCTTTGCGCGAGCAGTTCGCGGGTGGCGCGCCGCACGGCCCAGCCGTGCTTGGCGACGTGGCGCAGCGCGGCCGTCACGTTCGCGGCAGGCAGGTATTTTCGGCGGTCCTTGGCCGCATAGGCGGGGATCGCCTGCGCGGAGCGGTCGTCCCAAATCCAGATTTCGCGCCCGCGCAGCGGCGCTTTCTGGCCGGTTTCGGTGCGGCGGAGGCGGGCTTCGCGGAAGGGATGGCGCCACGGGCGCAGGGCGGTGTGCCGGTCGAAGGCGGCGCGGGCCTGGCGTTCGGCATCGGTGAATTCGGCGGACGGCGCGTGGCCGTGGAAATACATGGCGTGGAACACGCGGCGGAAATCGGACGGCAAATCAAGGCGCGCGAGATCGGTTCCGCGTTGGGCCGGGGTGGGCGCGGCGGTCCGCTGGGCGCGGTTGAGATCGAGAAAAAAGACCTGCCAGGGGGCGGCGGGATCGGCCGGGTCGCGCCGCAGGCCGACGTTCTGGTTGCCCAGATCGCGGTGGAGCAGGCCGGCGTCGTGCAGGCCGCGGACGGCGTTCGCGACGGCCTGGAGCAGATCCATGAGCGGCGCGCAGCGCGGAGCCTTGGCATACAGGCGGTCGAGCTCGTCGCGCAGGTTGCCGAGGTCGGGGACGTAGGCGGCGACGAACCGGGATTCGCGCAGGCGGACGCCTTCCCAGCGTTCGGCGACGGCGATCGGCGCGGGGGTGCCCACGCCGGCCGCGCGCAGGAGCAGGGCGTTGCGGAAAGCGCGCTCGGCCTTGCTGCCGATGCGTGCGGCGCGCCGGTCGCGCCAGGCGGACTGCGCGCCGTAGGTCTTGACCACGGCGTCGAGGGTTTCGTCGCCGCACGGCAGCGCGAGGCGATCCACGCGGTGGCGGCCTGCCGGCACCAGCGGCGTCGCGTTCTTTTCCAGAAGGAAAGCGAGCCGGGCGAGGGTTTCGTCGAAGCCGGGCCGGTCCCAACCCGGCGCGACGAGCACGCGCCAAGGGCCGCGCGGTTGCCAGACCGGATCAATCATGGGGCGCGGCGCCCGGCTTGGGCTGGCGATGCTGGATCCAGAGTTCCATCAGCTTGGCGTATTTGACGAACACGCCGAACGCGGACATCAGGGCGATGATGAATCCCTGCCGGCCGTCGAGGAGGCCGAGCTTGACGACGTAGGACTTGAAGAACCGCCAGGGCGGCCGGAAAATCAGGTCCGACCAGCGGAACGGCTCGCCGCGCGTGAATTTCTCGCCGGCGGAAATCGAGGAGAAGCGGTTGATGGTGTAGAGGTGGTCGGCGAGATCGTCGTAGGTGAAGTGGTAGAGCGGCGCGCGCAGCGTCCGGACGTCGCCGTCCACGACGACGCGATCGTGGGGTTCCTGGCCTTCGCTGTGGCCGCGATCCTTGCGGAACAGGCGCAGCTTGATGTCGGGATACCACTCGCCGTGGCGGATCCACTTGCCGAGGTAGTGCACCATGCGGGGGAACCGGTAGCCGGCGGTTTCGCCGGGGCCGCGTTCGAATTCGGTTTCAATCTCCCGGCGCAACTCGTCGGAAACCACCTCGTCGGCATCCACGAACAGGATCCACGGATGGTGGGCCAGGGTGCGGATGTAGTTTTTCTGGGCGATGTAGCCTTCCCACGGATGCTGGTAGACGTGGGGCGTGAACTGCTTGGAAATCTCGAAGGTCTTGTCTCGGCTGAAGGAATCCACCACGACGACCTCGTCGCACCACGTCAGGCTGGCCAGGCAGGCGGCGATCTTGTCCTCTTCGTTGCCCGCGGTGACGCAGGCGGAGATTTTCAGATGGTCGGGACGCATGTTGCCTTCACTGTGCCGGAGCCCCCCGGCGGAAACCAGCAAAAAAGGTCACTCGCCCAAAGCGACCGCGAGCGCGCGGAGGGCGGCGGCGGTGGCGCGGTCGTCGTCCGCGCCGGCATCGGTCCAATAGCCCCCGCCGCGGGCGTCGATCTTCTGCCGCTGGACCAGCTGGTGGAGGAGCGCTTCGCGCCACGCCACGGGCCGGCCGTCGGGCAGGAACACAATGCTTTCGCCGGCGCGCGCGAGGGCTTCGGCCAAGGCGGCGACGTCGGCGAAACGGGGCGCGGCGACTTCTCCGGCGAGCAGCGGCAGCCGCGCGGCGACGTCCGCGGCGGGTTCCGGCGCCGGATCGTCCGGCGGCGCGGCGCGCCCGCGCCGCCACCGATCCGCGCGCTGCCGCGCGGCGAGGGCTTCGTTGCGGATGGACCGGTCCACGGGGCCCGCGACCGGCGCCGGCCGGATTTGCGGCGCGGGCACGGTCAGCGGTTCGAGCGCGGCCCAGACCGCGCGCGCGATGATCTCCGCGCCGGCGGCGGTGGGATGCAAGCCGTCCGGCAGCAGATCCATCCGGTTTGGGAAAACGGCCGAGACGTCGATGACCGCCGCGCCGGTTTCGGCGGCCACGGCGCGGATGGCCGGATTCATCGTCTCGCGGATGAGGCGGTTCACCTCCTGCGCGGATTCCGGCGGCGCGATGGGCGTCAGGGTGCAGAGGAACAGGCGCGGTTTGGATGGCAGCGCCTGAAACCGCGCGACGACGTCGCGCAGGGCGGCGGGATAATCGTCCAATCGGTCCCGGAAGCCAAGCAGGTCGTTGAGGCCGAGCATGACGACCGCGACGTCAGGACGGAAATTCAGCGCCCGCCGGCAGGCCAGGGTGTCGCTCCAGGTCCGGAAAAACGTGGAGATGGCGGTGGCGCCGTTGACGCCGAAGTTGCCGACTTCGAGCCGCCCCTGGGCCAGCCGTTCCAGCACGGCGGGATAGCTCTGGGTTGCGCGTTTCTCGATCGTGTCGCCATAGGTGATGCTGTCGCCGACGCAGGCGACGCGCAGCGGAGTTTGGGAATGGGCGGCGGCGGCCATCAACGGTACCAGCAGGAAGACGGCGCAACGGCGATTCATGGCCCGAGCCGCGCCAGCGCCTTGCGGATCAGGGCGGCGTGCTTTTCTTCCTCGATCTGGAGCTGCAGGAGGAGTTCCTTCACGAAATCCACGTGGCAGCGGTGGGCGAGGTCGGCGTAGAAATCGCGGGCGGCGAGCTCTTTCTCGAGCGCGGCGCGCAGGATCTGGTCGGGGGTCCGCAGCGCGGGCGAGGTCATGGCGGGTCTTCTCCGTCGGGGCGCGGCCGGGGGGCGAACCGCAGCCAAGCGCGCAGGGCATAAGACACGAAGAACGCAACGAAACCGGTCCCGACAAGCGCCAGCCCCCGGTTGCGGACCAAGGGATCGGCGTCGGCCTGATGGTATAGATACAGGAAAATGCCGGCGAAACACGCGAGATAGGCGACGATGCGCGCGGCCCAGTAGATTTTCGTGATCATGGCCTCAGCATACGGTCCGCGGTGCGGAAGGGCAAACGGAATCCGGCGCGATCAGCGTGCCGGGGCCAGCGTGAGCGTGGCGGGCGCGAGGCGGACGTCGTGCAACGTCACGGGGCCGTGTCCCGCGTAGTGGAACTCGAAGCGCAGCGGGTCGGCGCCGACGGCGAGCGCCGGAAACCGGCATTCGGTTGGGCCGGGCGCGAGATCGGCTTCGGCCAGCAGCCGTTCGCCGGCCAGCACGCGGAAGATGCCGGGCAAAACGGTTCCGGCGGCCTCGTAGGCAAGGATGACGTCGTAGACGCCCGGCGGGAAGGGCAGGTTGGGGCCGTACAGCGCGCGGCCGGCCGGCACGGTTTCCGGCGCGAACCGCACGGCGGCGTTGCCCGGTTCCGCATGGCCGACGTGGAACAGCAGCGCGGGCGCCACGCGGATGACGCCGTCGGCGCCGGGCGCCGGCAAATCGCCGGCCGCCAGCAGGGCCTGTTCGAGGACGACGGGGCCGGCCACGGCCGACACCGTGCCGCCGATGGGATCGGGCAGCTCGGCCTGCAGCCAATCGGGCAGGCGCGGAATCGGCTGGGTGAGCTGGGCGATCTGTTCGGTGCCGGGCGGCAGCAGCAGCGGCTGGGTGGAACCGGCGCCCAGGCGCAGCAGATAGCGCAGGTTCGGCGCGGGGAACACGGGCGCGCGCAGCCAGAGGCGTTGCGATTGGAGCGCGGGCACTTCCAGCGGCGGATCCCAGCGCCACTCGCGCGCGGCGGCATACAACCCGTCCTCCCAGTTGGCATGGGGCACGTGCTCGACGGGATGCTTGGGCAGGATGCGGAACGCGAACGTCTGGCCGTCGTCGGCCAGCAACGCCAGCCGCGGATGCCCGGTCAGCGCGCGCAGCGTGGCCGCGGGCGCAAACGGCGAGACCTGTTCGGGGAAGACGTTGGCGTGGAAAATCAGGTGCCGCACGCCCAGCGCGAGCAGTCCGTCGAGCTGGTCGTCCGTGGCATAGCCCTGGTTCAGCGATTCGTATTTCTTGAAGACGTCTTCGAAATAGCCGGCGGGCACGGCCGGCGCATAGCCATTGACGAGCCGCACGCGCGAAAGCATGACGGCGTATTCGTAGAGGCTGGTCCAGTGGGACGAGCCCGGCCACAGCGGCAGGGCCAGCGCGTGCGCGGGGCGGCCCGCGTTGGCCTTGTCGTCCGTTGCGGCCGCGGCATAGGCCGCGTTCGTGCGCGGCAGGCGGCAGAAGCCCGGCGTCGTCTGCGCGAGGGCGTCGGCGATCGTCCACGCCGCCAGCGCCGCGAGCAGAACCGCCGCCGCGCGGCGCAGCGCGCGCGGGCCGGTTGTCCGTAAAACGCCGCCGAACAGCACGGCCAGCAACGGCGCCAGCAAGGCCGGCACCAGGCAGTAGATCTTCACCGTCTGCCGGATCATCGTGTATTGTGGAACCAACCGACGCGCCGCGCGGATGGGCAGCCCGCTCCACGGCGCATGCGCGCCCAGCGCCAGCAGGACGACGCCCGCCACGCCCAGCGCCAGCGCCGCGACCAGCGCGATCTCCATGGTCCGCGGCCGGGCCTCCGCTCCGCGGCGGAACCAGGACGCCGTCCACAGGACGAGGCCGGTCCCCAGCAACGCGAACAGCGGCGCGCCGCAATAGACGTGGTTGGCCATCCCGAGGTTCTCGGAGGAAACGAGACCGATCGCCGGCGGCGAATACTGGCAGACCTCGGCGAGGGTACGGCCCCCGGCCATGACGGAATCGGCCAGATGTTGGCTCATCCATTGGCTGACGCCGATGGCCGCCAAGGCCAGCAGCGCGAACGGCAGGAGCGGCAGGACAAGCCGGCGGATTTCGCCCGGCCACGCGCGCGGCGCGGGCGCGGCGCGGCAGAACGCCAGCGCCGCGAACGCCGGCGCCGCCAGCGCCGAGAAATAGAACGTGTGCATGTCCGTGGCGTAGGCGCAAAACAGCGCCAGCCCCGCCAGGGTTCCGCCCGCGGCCGAGCGGTCGCGGATCGCGCGGTCGAGCCCGTAGAACAGCAGCGGCGGGAACGCCGCGGCGAAACCCGTGGGCGAACCGGTGAAGAGCGTGATCCAGCGGTAGGGAAACGCCGCCGCGACCAGGGCGGCCAGAATCGCCGCGGTCCGGGAATCCGTGAACCGCCGCGCCAGCAGTCCCAACGCCAGCACGCCGAGCAGGACGGACGCCAGTCCCGCGGCGTTCCAGCCCGCCGCGTGGCCCGCCCGCGGCGCCACGGCCACGTAGACCAGCGAAAACGGCAGATAATAGAGGTCCGGCTGCCGCCGCGCCGCGTCGTCGCCGAGGTTGAATTCGTAGACGTTGTGGCCCAGCGGCGAATGGCCCGCGAAGGCGTCGAGCCCGAGCCAGAAGTGGTAGAGCAGCTGCAGATGGTCGCCCGACGCGATGGGCCGGACGGCCTGCGGCTCGGTATTGAGGTTCGTGTGCGGGATCGCTGCGGAAAAATGGCGCGGCAACGGCCAGGCCGCGACCGCCCACAACAGCAGGCCGGCCAGCAGCCAGCCGCCGGCGAAAGCAAAGCGGGATGGGGCGAAACGCCAATTCACGCGGGCAAAATAGGCCATCGCGCGCCCGCGAAGCAAGCAAAAGGCCGAAAAGGGCTGGATTCGTCCGGCGGTTCCGCTAGGATGCCCAGCCACGGAACCCAACCGATGCGAGCGATTCACCAGATCGTGGCGGGCTATGCCAACGGCGACGCCATCAGCAACGAGGCGCGGACCATGCGCGCGCTGTTCCGTGCCTGGGGCTACGACTCGCAGATCTATTCCGAACGCAAACGCATCCTGCCGGATCTGCGCGGGGAATCCCGCGACCTGGAGGCCAGCCGCGGCGATTTCCGGCCGCAGGACGTCGTCCTGCTGCATCTGTCCATCGGGTCGGACGTGAACGACGTTTTCCCGACTCTGCCCGGACGCAAGGCCATCCTCTACCACAACATCACCCCGCCGGAATATTTCCGCGGCGTGCAGGAGCCGACGGCGCACCTGCTCGACCGCGGCCGCCGGCAAGCCCGGGCCTTGGCCGGCTCGGCCGAAGTCGTCATGGCCGACAGCCGGTTCAACGCCGACGAAATCGCGGACATGGGCCACGCCCATCCACAGGTGCTGCCGCTGGTGCTGGATTTTTCCATGCTGCGGGCCAAACCCGATCGCCGGATCCTGCGGCAATACCGCGACGGCCTGGCCAACGTCCTGTTCGTGGGGCGCTGCGCGCCGAACAAAAAGATCGAAGACCTGCTCAACGCCTTCTACTACTTCCAGCGCTACGTGCAACCCGCCTCCCGCCTCATCCACGTGGGCTCCCACGCCGGGATGGAGCAGTACCACGCCCTGCTGCTGACCCGGTCGCGCGAACTGCAGCTCAAGAACGTGGAATTCGTCGGGGCCGTCCGCCAGGACGAACTGAACGCCTACTACGCCGTGGCCAAGGCGTTCCTGTGCCTGAGCGACCACGAAGGCTTCTGCATCCCGCTGCTGGAGGCCATGACCCACGACGTGCCCGTGGTGGCCTACGCCGCCGGAGCCGTGCCCGAAACCCTCGACGGCGCCGGCGTCCTCGTCCGCGAGAAAAACTACGACCTCATCGCCGAAACCCTCGGCCGAGTCACCGAAGACGAACCCTTGCGCGCGGCGATCCTCCAAGGCCAGCGCGCCCGCCTCGCCCGCTACGAGAAGCAGACCCTTGCCGCCGACCTCCGGCGGCTTCTCGCCCCTCTGCTGTAACCTCGCCGGAGCCGCCCGGTTGCCAAAAAAAGTTCCAAAAAGGACTTGCCTGCCTATGGGCGATGCGCTCCAATCAAGGCATCTTCTGTTTCCAGCGTGGAAATGGAGGGGTTGTAACCGGCCGGGTCCGGCGCGGGATTGTCCGCAACAGACTCGGCCGCCGTAAGATACATAAGGAATAAAAGAATGAAACAAGTGAAGCTCCTCGCCGGGACGCTGGGCGTCGCGGCGGTTTTGGCCGCGCAGAGCGCTTTCGGCGCGGGTTTTGGCATCTACGAAGGCAGCGCACGCGGCAACGCCCTGGGCACGGAAGTCACGGCCGATCCGGCCTCTCCCTCGGTGCTGTACAACAACGCCGCCGGCATGACCGAACTCGAAGGCACCCAGATGGAAGCCGGCGCGACCTTGATCCGCCCGCACCAGACCGTCTATACGACGACCCCGGCCGGCAGCGTGGAAAACAAGGCCGACAGCAAGTGGTGGACGCCTCCGAACGCCTACGTGACGCACCAGTTCAACGACAAAGTCTGGACGGGCTTGGGCATCTTCAGCCGCTACGGTCTCGGCGTGGAATACGACGACGACTGGATGGGCCGCTACAACGTGCAGGAAGCCACCATCCAGAGCATCGACGTCAATCC
>RZYG01000319.1 GCA_009930415.1 Spartobacteria bacterium
TGGGCACGCTGGTCAGCTTCGGCACCGCCGCGCTTTCCGTGCTGCTCGGCCGCCGCGCGGGCGGCCTCGGCCGCGCCGCCACCGGCATCGGCTCCATGGCCCGCAGCGGCAAGGAAAAGCTCGACGTCGCGCAGGCCGGCGAAACCCTGGAAGCCGTCCGCCGCGCGCGCGCCGAGCTGGAGGCGGAGGCCGCGCAGGAGATCGCCCGCGTCACGCAGTCCTACGATCCCGCGAATCTCGCACTGGTGAAAATCCGCGTCGCGCCGCGCCGCGCCGACACCGCCGTCCAGCAGATCGCGCTCGCGTGGATCCCGTATGCGCCCGATGCCTTCGGCGCCTTGCGCCCGGCCGTCGAAATCTGACGGAATGGCCGTGCAACCGCAGAAAACGCAGAGCACGCAGAAAAACAGCCCAAGATTTTGAACAACGAAATACGAAAAGAAATCAGGGGGGCTTCGCCCGGAAAACGGCAGCCCCCGACGAGGGCGTCGGGTCTCCAAGAAAGACCGGATAATGGAGCCGGGACGCCCTCGTCCCGCATCCAAGGGTTTCGTCCGCGGTCTTCCTTCTGCGCCCTCTGCGTTTTCTGCGGTGAAGATTCTTCCGGGCCGGCGGCGCAGCCCCATGATTCCCGTGCGGTTTCTTTGTGCTCTTTGTGTTCTCTGTGGTGAAAAAACTTCCGGCGGATTGCGTTTTTTTGGCTCTATTTTCAGCCCTAAAGATAGATATAGTTCTATCCCGTTCATCCACATGCGGATGTGGGCGAAAATTTTTTTGCGGTTTCGGGAACTAGGTGTTGACACCTATGGCCCCCGTCCATTATCTTCTTCAACAGTGGTAGAGGGCTGGACATCCGAAGCCCGAATGATTTAAAAAGAAAAACAACCGGAGAAGACCATGAAAAAGACACTGTGGATCGCGATGGTCGGAGCGCTCGCCGCTTCCGTCGTTGCCGCCTCCGCCCAAGGATCTGGAGAAGTCCTGAGCGCCAACGCGGTCGGGTATATCAAAAAGACGCTGCCGGCCGGCGGCGATCTGGTCGCCATGAGCATCCCGCTCAGCAGCATGACCGAAACGGACATCGTCTTTGGTCGCACCTCCGTGGCTCAGGAAGCGCCGGTGGGCGCGATTGTTTCGTTCTGGGACGAAGTCAATCAAGTGTGGGCGGGCGGCTTGAAAAACACCAAGGGCTGGTCGGCAGGCGATTCGAACAGGGTTATTGCTGCGGGAGAAGGATTCTTCCTTAAAAACGCGGATGCTGCTACGGAACCCTTCGATGTGACGATCACGGGTGAGGTGCCTCCCGATGCCACTATTCCGCGCAGCATTGTTGGCGACGGCACGCTTGGTATTCTGGCCAATCCGTATCCGGTAGATTTCAAGTTTGGTGATTCCGATTTGGCTCAACAAGCTACGGTTGGCTCCATCGTTTCATTCTGGGATGAAGTCAATCAGGTTTGGGCGGGTGGTTTGAAAAACACCAAGGGCTGGTCGTCAGGCGATTCAAACAGAGTTGTAGCGGCCGGAGAGGCATTCTTCCTGCGCGAAGCGGGTGCTGCCACCACATGGAATGCCGCCAAGCCTTATACTTGGCCCTAACCAATCAATTTAAAAAATACAATAGGAGAAATGAAATGAAGAAATTCCTTTTGGCAATTTCCGCCTTGGCGGTTGCGGCGACCGTCGCCACGGCCGGCGTGGGCATCAGCTGGACAACAGGTTATGGTGCCTATGCGCACGATGCTCCAAACACCACGGGCAGTGCGGGCGCGTTGCTGGATTCCTACAATGCCCTTTGGCAGTTGATCTATGCCGGTGGCGATGACACCATCAATCCGCCGGAAGCCGACAATGTTGGGACCGGTTATGTCACGGGCGACGATGTGGTCTGGGCGGAACGTACCATCGCTCTTGGCGGCGGCACGGCGCCTGAAGACAGCACGGCTTGGAACAACTGGATGACCTACCAGTCCGGAAACAGGGTGTACGCGGATTTGGCCTGGAACACCGCTGGGTTCGTGTATCAGCGCGTCTTCGAAACGGCGACCTTGGGCGCCGTGGTCGATGGCGATTGGTACTATGATTCGGAGCTGTTGGCCTTCACGGGAACCTATTCGGGCGGCGGCCAGCCTGTGCAGGATTTCTTTGTGGATGGCGCTTCCGGCGCTTCCGGCTTCCAGCCGACGCAGCAGGTTCCGGAGCCGGCGACGATGGGCCTGTTGGGCCTGGGCGCGCTGGTGATGGCGATCCGTCGCCGTCGTTCCTAATCTTCGCCTAGCGCGAATGCGATCCCCGGC
>RZYG01000084.1 GCA_009930415.1 Spartobacteria bacterium
GCCATCTCCATCGGCGCGCTGACGCATTCCTCCCGGGCCGCGGACTTGGGATTGGATTTCGAGTAGGCCCGATGGAGTGGGGTTATCCACGGCGCTGGCTGGCGGAGACGGCGTCCACGAACGACGTCGCCCGCGAGTGGGCGCTGGGAGGAGCGCCGGATGGCGCGCTGGTCGTCGCGGCGCGCCAGATCCGGGGGCGGGGGCGTCGCGAGCGCATCTGGGATTCTCCGGCAAACGCCGGGCTCTACGCATCGTTTGTTTTGCGGCCGGAGTGGCCCGCGGAACAGGCGCCGAACCTGGCGATCGTCGCGGGCATGGCGGCCTATCGCGCCTTGAACGCGCTGGGCGTGCAAGACCTGCGCATCAAGTGGCCCAACGACGTCTTGGCCAACGGCAAGAAGATCTGCGGCGGGCTGGTCGAGCCGCGTCTCGGCGCGGGGCGCATCGAATTCGCCGTGGTGGGCATCGGGATCAACGTCGGGCAGCGTCCCGGAGATTTTCTTCCGGAGTTGCGCCAGACGGCGACGTCGTGCCGGTGCGAAGGCGTGCAAACGACGGTTGATCTGACCCTGGATGCACTGGTAGAATCCCTGCATGCCGCCGGACGGAAGCCGTTCGCCGAATTGCGGGCGGAATGGCGGGCGGCGGGCGCAAAGGGAGAGGAGCCGGAGCTATGAACGTCTTGGCAATCAACATCGGGAATTCCCGCACGGCGGCGGGCTGGTTTTCCAAGGGCAAGATCCGGCGCTCGGTCCGGTTCGAGGAAGTCACCCCGGTCATTCTGGAGGCCGTCGCCAACGACGAAATGCCCGATGGCATCATGCTGGGCTCCGTCGTGCCGAAACGGAACAAGGCCTGGGCGCAGCTGGTGAAGAAAGTGTTCCCGAAGGTGCCGGTCCTCTGGATGGATTCCAAACTGGAGTTCGGCATCGGCGTGGACCTGAAGCGACCCGACCAAACGGGGCACGACCGGATCGCCGACGCGGTGGCTGCCGCGGAACTCTGCGGCGTACCGTGCATCGCGTGCGATTTCGGAACGGCCACGACGTTCAATCTCGTTCTGCCGCGGCGCGGCTTTGCGGGCGGGGTGATCGCCCCGGGCTACGGCATGTGGTTCGACACGTTGGCCCGGACGGCGCAGTTGCCGAAGCTGAAACCAGGCGGCATCAAGCTCAAGGTCGGTCGCAACACGGAAGAGGCCATGCGGCTCAGCGCTCGCTGGGGCTACCGCGGCATGGTGACGGAAATCCTCTGGCAACTGAGCCGGGCCTGCGGCAAGAAGGATCCGTTCATCTGCGCGACCGGCGGCTACGCCAAGCAGATCCTCGCCGACGCCGGGCTGAAAATTCCCGTATTCCCGGACCTGACGCTGCACGGCCTGGCCCGCATCTACGAGCTCAATCGCGGGTGATGGCCTCCCGACCGGCGGAAGCCGACCGGGACGAGGTCGTCCCGGCTCCAAACAGCCACCGAAACCATGTCTTTGGAGCCCCCGACGACCCCGTCGGGGGTGGAGCAGTCAACGTGCGCCGGCGAATTCCCGCAAGGAAACGGCCCATTCCGGAAAATCGCGGAGAATCTGCTTGTCGGTCGTGACCAGCTTCGTTTTCAGGTCCTCGGCCAAGGCCACGTATTCGCAGTCGTAGGCCGAACAAGTGGATTCGGCCACCTTGCGCATGACGAGGGGACTGGGCAAAACGTATTCGCGGCCGGAAAGCTGCGCTTCGGCCCCTGCCAGACAGCGCTGGGCGATGGCCGGAGCGATGGATCCGCGCCGCAGATAGCCGGCCAGGATGTTCCGGAATTCCGAGCGCCACAGAATGGACGTCGCCCACTGGGCATCCCGCGCCAGCGCCTGCACCGCCAGATCCGTCCACTCTCCCGGAATCCAGAGATAGGCCAGCACGTTGACGTCGACGACGATCATTTGCGGCCGGCGTGCTTGAGAGATTGCAAATCCCGTTGCGTCAGATACACGCCCATGGTTTCGCGCACGGCGCGGGCGTGCTCGCCGATGGCCTTGGCATCCACGACGGCGCCATGGACGTGGCTTTCCAGCGTGACGAGGATTTCCTTGTTGAGGCTGCGGCCGTTGCTGTCCGCCCGGGCGCGCAGGGTGCGGTGCAGGGCGGGCGGAACGTTTTTCAGGGTGATCGTGCTCATGAAAGAACCATAATGCATCCATTCCGGATGTCAACGGCGGAACGGCGCGGAATTTCCCGATCCTTGAACCAAAGGCCCACAAGAGGTAGGATCGCCCCCGATGAAACACCTGACTCCATTGACGGTGCGGCCCTACGAATGCGACTCGTACGGGCACGTCAACCACGCCGTCTACGTCAACTATCTGGAGCATGCCCGGATGCAGTTCCTGCATGCGGCCGGATTCGACTACAAAGGGATGATCGCGGACGGGTTTTTCACCGTCATTTCGCGGCTGGACGTCTCGTACCGGTCGCCGGCCTATGCCGACGACGTGCTGGAGATCGAAACGGAAGCCACGGACGTCCGCCGGATCGGCGGCACGTTCCATCAGGTCATCCGGCGGGGCGACGCGCCGGTGGCCGAAGCCGACGTCTACTGGTGCGTGGTGAACGGCGCCGGCCGCCCGATACGGTTGCCGGAGAAGTACGACTTGCGGAGGCTCCTGCCGTGAAGCAGAAACTGCGCGAACGGGCCCAGCGTCGTCGGGCCTCGAAAACCGCCTCCGCCGCGATTCAGGCGCGTCTGATGGTCGAAGACTGGTGGGCGGCGGCGTTCCAGGTGGGAATCTACCGCTCGACGCCGACCGAGCCGGCCACGGAAGCCCTGCTGGCCGATTTGCTCGCGCGCGGCGCCCGGGTGGCCGTGCCCGTGCGCCGGAAAGCCGGCTATGCCTGGGGCTGGGTGGATGCCTCCACGAGCTGGAAAAAGGGCGCCCACGGCATCTGGGAGCCCCGGGAAACCCAACCGGCCGCGGCGGAAGACCTGCGCCTGATCGTCGTACCCGGCGTGGCGTTCGATGCGCAGGGCGGCCGGCTCGGACATGGGCGCGGCCATTTCGACCGCCTGCTGGCGCGGAGCGGGGCCTTGCGGGTAGGATTGTGCTTCGAGAACCGTCTCGTGGAGGCGGTGCCCATGGAACCCCACGACGTCCGCATGGACGTCGTGGCGACGGAAAAACGAATGCTCTTCGCCCCGACGGCGGCGGCGAAAATGGAACGGTTGATCGGCTAGATGGCGGTGTTTTGGGAATGGCTGTGGCCCACGCTGACGGCGGCGGGCTTTGCGCTGATCGGATTCTTCGGCCATGCGCTGTTCGTGCGCGTCCGCGACGCGGCGGCGAACCGCGCGGCCGGCGACATCCTGCGCGACGCCCAGCGCGACGCGGAGGTGTTGCGCAAGGAAGCCCAGCTGGCCGTGCGCGACGAGCTGATGCGCAACCGCGAGAAGGCCGAAAGCGAACTCCAGCAGCGCCAATTGGTGCTGTCGGCCGCGGCCGACCGCCTGGCCAAGCAGGACGAACGGCAGGAGCGCGAAGGCCACCGGCTGGAAGAACGCGCCCAGGCCTTGGATCTGCGGGCCGAACAATTGGAGAAAGACCGCGCGGCGGTACAAGCCGAACGGGACAAGGTCGCGCAACTGGCCGCCGAAGAACGCCGCCGGCTGGAAGGACTGGCGGATCTCACCGCGGACCAGGCCCGGCAGGCGCTGCTGGAACGGCTGGCCGGCGAACTGACGGACGAGTCGGCCGCGCTGATCCGCAAGAAGCAGGAAGACGCCTTGGCGACGGCCGAGGCGCAGGCCCGGCAGATCGTCACCGCCGCCATCCAGCGGGTGGCGGCGGACCAGGTGGCCGACGTCACGACCGTGCCCGTCCATTTGCCGGACGAGGCGATGAAAGGCCGCATCATCGGCCGCGAAGGCCGCAACATCCGCGCGCTGGAAATGGCGACGGGCGTGACGGTCATCATCGACGACTCGCCGGGCGTGGTGGTGCTCTCGTCGTTCGATCCCATCCGCCGCGAGATCGCCAAGGTCACGCTGGAGCGGCTGGTGGCGGATGGCCGGATCAATCCGGCGTTGATCGAGGAAATGGCCGACAAGGTCACCGCGGAACTCGACGACCTGATCCTGAAGGCGGGCGAGGAAGCCGTAGCGGCGCTGCGATTGGCGCGGGTGCCGCTGGAACTGCTGAATCTGCTGGGGCGCCTGAAATTCCGCACGAGCTATTCCCAGAACGTCCTGCGCCATTCGGTCGAAGCGGCGCATCTGGCGGGCCTGATGGCGCCGGAGATCGGCCTCGATCCCGAAATCGCCAAGCGCGTCGCGCTGTTCCACGATCTCGGCAAGGCCGTGGACCACGATGTGCCGGGCCGGCATGCGGACATCGGCGCGGACCTGCTGGCGAAGGCCGGCGAAAGCGAGACGGTGGTGAACGCGGTGCGCGCCCACCACGGCGAGGCTCCGGGGGGGGCCTATGCCGCGTTGGCGGCGGCCGCCGACGCCATCACCGCGGCCCGGCCGGGCGCGCGTGCGGAAACGACGGATCTCTTTTTGCAGCGCATGGAAAACCTGGAGGGGCTTGCCAAGACCGAGCCCGGCGTGGTGCGCAGCCTGGCGATGCAGGCCGGCCGCGAACTGCGCGTGTTCGTGGAACCGACGGCGCTCGACGACGCGGCGGCGATCCAGTTGGCGCGCCGGGTCGCGCAGCGGATCGAAGAGAAACTGGATTATCCGGGCCAGATCAAGGTCACGGTGATCCGCGAAACCCGGTGCGTGGAATATGCCCGCTAAAGCGGCAGGAAACGAGGGGACCATGAAGATCCTGGTGGTGGGCGACATCGTGGGCGGGCCGGGCCGGATGGCCATGGCGCGCGTCGCGACGCGCTACAAGGCGGAAGGCCGGGCGGACGTCGTGGTGGCCAACGCCGAAAACAGCGCCGCCGGGCGCGGCATCACGGGCGCTCTGGCGGAAGAGCTGTTCGCGGGCGGCGCGGACGTGCTGACCATGGGCGACCACGTGTGGGACCAGAAGGAAGCGGCGGCCTATTTCGACCGGGAAACCCGCATCGTGCGGGCCCTGAACCTGCCGCCCGGCGTGCCGGGGAAGGGCGCCATCTCGATCCAAACCCAGGCCGGCCCGCTGGCGATCGTGCAGCTCATGGGCCGCACGTTCATGAATGCCACGGCCGATTGTCCGTTCCGCACCATGGACGACTGGCTCAAGAAGCACGCCGCCCAGTACAAGCTGATCCTCGTGGACATGCACGCGGAAGCCACCAGCGAAAAGGTGGCCATGGGCAAATTCCTCGACGGGCGCGTGACGGCCGTGCTCGGCACGCACACGCACATCCAGACGGCGGACGAGGCCGTCACGGCCAAGGGCACGGCCTACATGACCGATCTGGGCATGACCGGCCCGTGCGATTCCGTCATCGGCCGCACGACCGACGCCATCCTGACGCGGTTCATCACGGGCATGCCGACCAAGTTCGAGATCGCCAGCGGCGACGTGCGCCTGCACGGCGCGCTGCTGACGGTCGATCCGGCCACGGGCAAGGCGCTCAAGATCAAGCGCGTCGAGGAAATCCTGTCGAAACCCAACGGATGAAGCGGATCCTCGTCATCAAGCTGAGTTCGCTGGGCGACGTCGCCCACGCCTTGCCGGCCGTGCGCGCGCTGAAGGAGCGCACCGGCGCGGAAATCGATTGGGTGACGCAGCCGGAATACGCGCCGCTGCTGGCGTGCTGCAACGACGTGGCGCGGACGATCGCGTTTCCGCGCCGGAATTTCGCGCGCGGGTTCTTCCCGTTCCTGAGCGAGCTGCGGCGCGAGAAATACGACGTGGTCGTGGATTTGCAGGGGCTGATGAAGAGCGCGCTGGCCGCGCGGTTGGCGCGCGGGAAGCGCCGCGTGGGCCCGGCCTGGGCCCGGGAAGGGGCGCCGCGGTTCTACGACGCCCAGCCGGCGCAAACTCCCGGTCCGCGCCGGCACGCCGTCGAAGAGGCGATGGACGTGGTGAATCTCGTCGCGCCCGGCGCGGCGACTCCGCCCGAGCCGCAACTGGCTTTTCCGGAGTCCGAACCCGACGTCGAGCCCGGACCGCACGTGGCGTTCGCGCCGTTTTCGCGCTGGGACACGAAGGATTGGCCACTTGAAAAATTCGCGGAACTGGGCAAGCGGCTGGCCACGGAGATGGGCTGCCGCATCCGCATCGTGGGCGGGCGCGACAACGAAGCCGCGGGTGAAATCTTGGCGCGCCAGATCGGCGAGAAGGCCCGGAACCTGTGCGGCAAGACCGATTTGCCGGGGCTGTGCGCGCTGCTGAAGGGCATGGATCTGCTGGTGACCGTGGATTCCGGTCCGATGCACTGGGCGGACGCGCTGGGCGTACCGCTGGTGGCGATCTTCGGCGCGACCGATCCCGCCCGCACCGGTCCGTACCGCCAGTTGGCGCACGTGGTGGCGAAAGACGGGTTGGATTGCCGGCCCTGCCATTCGCGCACCTGCGCGCGGGACGATCTGGCCTGCCTGCGCACGCTGGACGTCGAAACGGTGTTCCAAGCCGCCTTGAAGCGCCTATGAAATCCATCCTAGGCATGTGCGTTTTGGCCGCGTTTGCCGCGGGAACAGCCTGGGCCGGCAGCCCGTTGCGGGTGCCGGTGCGTTTCGCGATCACCAACGATGCCGGCATGGGCTACGAATGGTTCGTGGTGGGCAGCCATCCGGACGTCGGCGCGTGGGATCCGGCCCGGGCGATCAAGCTGGTCTGGTCGCCGGGGGACGTCTGGTGGGGCGACGTCGGCGTGCAGGCGGGCACCGCGCTGGAGTACAAGTTCGTGAAGCGCGCGACCGCGCCCGCCCAGATCTGCGATGCGGGAAACGGGGACTGGTGGCCCGGCGGGGCGGCTCCCAACCTGCAAACCAACGTGCCGGCCGATCACGCCGCGCCGTTTTCCGGCAAGCACATCGAATTCTATTCCGACCTGACGAACGTGTCGCTGACCTATTCCGTTTTGTCCGCGGCCGAGTTTCCCGCCACGGGCGCTTGGAACACCGTCGACATGACCCGGGTCGGCCCGGGGCTGCGCGCGGGCGAGGGACGGCACGTGGCCGATGGCGTCGGAACCGAAGGCGAGTGGCTGCGGTTTACGTTCAACGGCTGGCGCAACGGAACCAACGTCTGGGAAGGCGCGTGGGACGGCCAGGACTATTGGACTCCGCTGGACGCGCTGATCGTCCGCGACCGGCAGGTGTTCAACTACCTGCCGCCGTCGAACGGCGTGTCGAACAGCCGGATCATTACCAACTACGTCGGGTCCTCGGCGCCGCACGTGACGGGGCGCTGGGTGCGGGTCTATCTGCCGCGCGGCTACGACGAGAACGCGAATCGCCGCTACCCGGTGGTCTACATGAGCGACGGTTCGAATGTATTCCAGCCCGGCGGGGACTATGGGTGTTGGAACGCCGACACGACGGCCGACGCGGAAATCCGCGGCGGGCGCATGCGGGAGAGCATCGTTGTCGGCGTGCCCTCCGCCGCGAACCGCCAAACGGAATACCTGCCGCACATGGACACGGATCCCGACCGCCCGCCCGGCACGGTCGGCCGCGCCGACTACTACGCCGATTACTTGGTCCACAACGTGCGCCCGATGGTGGACGTCGGCTTCCGCACGAAAAACGACCGTGCGAACACGGCCTGCATCGGGTCGTCTTCGGGCGGGCTGCTGGCGACGTATCTGGGCACGTGGACGAACGTGTTCGGACTGGTCGGGGCGATGTCGGGCGTTTACAGCGCCGATTTCTGCCCGAACTTCCGGACTTGGCTGGAATCGGCGCAACCGCGCGACGCGCGGTTCTGGATGGACGTCGGGACCGTCGGCGGCGAGACGAACATCGGCGGCATCAGCCTCTACACCGACAACTACGACTTCTACTGGTATCTGACGAGCTTCGGCTACGCGCCCAACGTCGACTTGCGCTTCGCGATCGGCTGCGGCCACGACCACAACGAATGGGCCTGGAGCCAGCGGCTGCCGCAGGTCTACCGCTTCCTGCTCGACGTGCGCGAGGAGCCAAATCCGCTGCTGGTTCCGGATCTGGCCACGGCCGTCGCGGGCGGCGAAATCGCGTTCCCGGTTTTCGAGGGCACGGCCTATGCCGTCGAGTGGACGGACAGCCTGACCAACGGCTGGACGGCCGCGACGAACTGGCCGCGCGAAACCCGGCCGTGGGGCCACCGGAGCGTGGATTTGCCGACGCTGAAACCTGTCGGCGGCTATTTCCGGGTCCGGGGCGACTGATTGACGGATCGCCGCCGAAGGGCTACAAGAAACGGAACGATTTTCAGGAGAAAACGATGAGCATGGAAACGTCGGGCAAGGTGCTGGTGACGGGCGGCAGCGGATTTTTGGGGATCAATCTGATCCGCTATCTGTTTTCCAAGGGCATGACGGACATCCGCTCGCTGGATCTCGTCGAGTTCGACTATCCCGAAAAAGACCGCGTGGACGCGGTGATCGGCGACATCCGCGACGAGGCGATGGTGGCGAAGTGCATGGAAGGTGTGCGCTACGTGATCCACTGCGCGGCGGCGCTGCCGCTGTATTCCGAGCACGACATCTACACGACCGACGTGGTCGGCACGCGCATCGTTCTGGCGGCAGCGCAGCAGGCCGGCGTCGAGCGGTGCGTGATGATTTCGAGCACGGCGGTCTACGGCATTCCGGACCACCATCCGCTGCTGGAAGACGACCCGTTGATCGGGGTGGGGCCCTACGGCCGCGCCAAGATCGAGGCCGAAATCGAGTGCCTGAAGATCCGCGAGCAGGGGCTGTGCGTGCCGATCATCCGGCCCAAGTCCTTCATCGGGCCGGAGCGCCTGGGCGTGTTCGCCCTGTTCTACGACTGGGCCTACACGGGCCACGGATTCCCGATGATCGGCAACGGCAAGAACCGCTACCAGCTGCTCGACGTCGACGACCTGTGCGATGCGATCTGGCTGACGCTGACGCTGGACAAGGCCACGGTGAACGACGTGTTCAATATCGGCGCCAAGGATTTCCAAACGATGCGCGCGGACTACCAGGCGGTGCTGGACGAAGCGGGCCACGGCAAGAAGATCCGCGGCTTCCCGGCGGCGCCGATGATTTGGACGCTGCGGTTCCTGGAAATGCTGAAGCTTTCGCCGCTCTACAAGTGGGTCTACGAGACCGCCGCCGAAGATTCCTTCGTCAGCGTCGAGAAGGCGGAAAAGATCCTCGGCTACCGGCCGAAGTACTCGAACCGGCAGGCGCTGGTGCGCAACTACCACTGGTACGTCGACCATTTAAACCAGTTCAAGAACGCCAGCGGCGTCTCGCACCGCGTGCCGTGGAAGCAGGGCATCCTGCGGCTGGCCAAAATCTTCTTCTGACCATGAAGGGCAGGGAGCCGGCCAAAGTCGAATTTCGCTGTCCCGCCTGCGGGCAGGATGCGTGGCTCGCGCGCAAGCCGCAGTACGACGGCTTCAAGAAGATCGGTGAAACGCTGAGCTGCGCGCTGTGCGGCCACGCGTTCGCGTCCGAGGCCGAAATTCCGTTCAAGGACAACCGCCCGAAGGTGTTTTCCGAAAACGACCGGCCGCGGCCGGTGCAGGTTTTCCGCGAGGACGAGAAGGGGCAGATGTGCCGCTACTGCGCGGAATACGTCGTGAATCCGTTTCTGCAGCGCTGCAACCTCCACAAATGCGAAGTGGAGGCGACGGACACCTGTCCGCACTTCCGGCCCAAGCCAGCGCCGCCGCCGGCCGCCGCGGAGCCGGACGCCCCCAATCCGCTGCGGCTATGACCGCGGCCGTTTTTACGTGGAACGTAAAAACTTTCCGCGATTTTTACGTAGAACGTAACTTTGGTGGATTTTTCCGCAGTACGTAAAACCGAGGCGGCCGGGGCGGGCTAGGCTTTCGTTTCCGGGGCGGGGGCGTCGGCGAGCTTGCCGAGGTAGTCGGGCAGCTGCACGCCGGCCATGCGGGCCACTTCGTGCAAGGGCGGGACGCTCTTGATCAGGTTCTGGGCGAAGTTCGCGGTGCTGGACGTGCCGTTGGCCGCTCCGGAATCCCAGACGGTGATCTTGTCGATCTTGAGGTTCTTGATGGCGTCCACCTGGCGCGCCACGATTTCCTCGATCTTTTCGACCATGAGGAAGGTCGCCGCGGCCTGGGCGTTGCCGCCGCAGCTTTCCACGAGCTTGGAATAGCCGGTGGCCTTGCCTTCGAGCAGCTTCCGCATGCCTTCGGCCTCGGCCTGGTACTTGAGCAGGACGCCGTCGGCTTCGCCCTTGGCGACGCGCCGGATGCGCTCGGCCTCGGCCTCCGCCGCGATTTCCACCTTGCGCTTCTGGATTTCCTGCTGGGCCACTTCGGCGGCGTTCAGGCGCTCGGTCTCGGCCTTGTACTGGGCTTTCTGGATTTCCACTTCGGCCATGCGCTTGGCCACTTCGCTGCGCTGCTGTGCCTCGGCCTGCTTGACGATCAGGGAGGCGTTGTAGTCGGCGATTTCCGCCTTGGCCTTGTTTTCGCCGCCGATGGCCTGGGATTCCTGCTGCTGCACGTAGACGCGCCGGTCGGCCTCGGCATGCTTCATGCCTTTCTGGCCTTCCGCCTCGTTCTCGGCCACGCGGATGTTGCGCTCCTTCTGGGCCTGGGTCTCGCCGATCGCGCCCAGCTTTTCCTGCTGGGCCACGTCGATCATGGCCTGGTTCACGGCCTCGGCCGCCGCCTTCTTGCCCAGCGCGTCGATGTAGCCGGACACGTCGGTGATGTCGGTGATGTTGACGTTGATGAGGTAGAGGCCGATCTTGTTGAGCTCGGGCTCCACGTTGCGCCGGACCGAGGCCAGGAAGCTCTCGCGGTCCTGGTTGATCTGCTCGATGGTCAGGGAGGCCAC
>RZYG01000320.1 GCA_009930415.1 Spartobacteria bacterium
CTCGCTATGTGGGTCTTGGTTCATGTGTCGTGGCTCCTTTCTGGTTGTTCACCACAACGCCATTATACCTGATCTGCAAGACCCCATAGCATCTACCTTGGGAATCGAAACGACAAACCGCGGCGGGTTGGGCCAACCCGCCCTACCTTTTACGGATCGAAGGTAGGGACGGCTCTCCGAGCCGTCCGGGCTGTTCGCTCTGGAATGATCGGACGCCGCGGAGAGGCGTCCCTACCCGAAATCCAATTCATCCCGAGCGGCCCCGCCGAATTGACACGCTCGCGCGTCCGGCGTATCGTCGCCGCCTCGATGAATACCCTGCCCGCCGACACCCACACCCACACGCGCTTGTGCCGCCACGCCGGCGGCGATCCGATCGACTACGCCCGCGCGGCGGCCGCCCGGGGCATTCCCGAGATCGCCTGCACGGACCACGTCTATTTCCCCCGCGATCCGCATCCGTCCATCCGCATGAAGCAGGAGGAATTCGCGGAATACCTCTCTCTCGTGCGCGCGGCGCAGGAGGCCAACCTCTGCACGGTGCTGCTGGGGATCGAGGCCGACTACCAGCGCGATCTCGTGGGCGAGCATCTGCCGGCCGTGCTGGACTCGGCGGAGTTCGATCTCGTGCTCGGCTCGATCCACACCGGCCCGTTCTGGGATCTGGCGCCGGACGATCCGACGGCCACGCCGGAATTCGTCGAGCAGATGAACCGCACCTACTACCTGCGGATGGCCGAACTGGCCCGCACGGGGCTCTACGACGTCTGCGCGCATTTCGACGTCGTCAAGCGCGCGGGCATCCACGCGCCGGAAAAGCTGCTGGCGGAAATCGTGCCCCCCGCCCTCGACGCCGTCGCCGCCGCCGGCATGGCCATCGAAATCAACACGAGCGGCTTCGACCACGGCGCGGCCGAGGCGTATCCCTCGGCGCGGATCCTGGCGTGGATGCAGGAGCGCGGCATCCCGCTGTGTTTCGGGTCCGACTCGCACGATCCGAGCCAGGTCGGCCGGCATTTCGAAAAAGCCCTCGCGCTGGCGAAGGACGCCGGCCACGTCCACCGCGCGCAGTTCCGCCGGCGCAAGCCAACGCTCGTGCCGCTGGCGTAGGCTGACTGCGCCCCCCGCGGCCTTGCGCCGTGGGCCTGCCCTTCGAAGCCTTGGCGAAGGAGGGATGCGAAGTTGGCTCCCCCATGGCGCAAGGCCATGGGGCCCGCCCGATCCACCCCCGACGAGGTCGTCGGGGGCTCCAAAGAACGATCGGAATGGAGCCGGCACGACCCCGTGCCGGGATAGGCCATGGGGCCTGCTCGAATCAGAACAAAACCGGCGCGTCCAAGTCGTCGGGAATTTGTTCTTCTTCTTCGATCGGCGCGGCGGGGGCTTCGGGCTCGGCCGGGATTTCGGGCGCGACCAGATCTTCGGCCGGCTCGGATTCTTCCGCATGGGCCGCGGCGGCGTCTTCGATTTCCGCCGGATCGCGGCCGCCGTACTTGCGGTAGAGCTTTTCGTAGACCCGGAACTGGATGCTTTCGGAGCTGCGGTCGATGACCTGCGGATTGGCGACGGCCACGACGCGGCCTTTGTCGTCGAAGATCCAGAAATCGCGCGCGGGCTGGTTGCACTTGACGCATTGCGGAATGAGGTTGCCCGGGCCGAGGGCCTTGGTCGGGTCCATGTGGCCCTTCTGGAGCACGGTGATCGTGTCGGGCCAGTTGAAGTTGGGCTCGCCTTCCTTGGAGCCGCAACAGGCGCAGCGGTAGCCGTAGGCGGCCTTGAGCTGCTCCCAGAAGTCCGGCGACGACAGATCGACCCGGCGCTGGCTGTTGAAGCCCGGATAGGCCTTCTCTAGGCTGATGAGGCGGTATTCGCCGGGCTGGATGTTCATGTCCCGGCCGTCCTTGCGCGTGCCGGAGAGGATGTACCAGCCCGATTGCGCGGCCAGATGCCGGGCCTGCTGGACGTCGTTGATGTCCGGCACGTACTGGCGCATGAACTGGGTCAGCTCGGACTTGGAAACCGTCTTCACGTCGGGATAGCCCCGCGCGAGATAGACGAGCGTCAGGGCTGAGAGCACGTAGTCGCCGTTCGATTTCCGCAGCTGCGGCAGCTTGACGCCGAGTTCTTCCAGGTGCTTGCCGTGGTAGTCCGCGATCAGGTCGTAGGTTTGCTGGATTTCCGCGTCCGACGGGAAGGCCAACTGGCTGCCGTCGGTCGTCGTTCCCGCCAGGGCGGCGAGATCGCCGCCGGCGAGGGTTTGGGAAGCGGTTTCCTGGCTCCAAGCCGC
>RZYG01000321.1 GCA_009930415.1 Spartobacteria bacterium
TTCGCGGGCTTCGGCCTTGGCCTTGGCGAGTTCGGCGGCGCGGGCCTTGCGTTCCTCGGCTTCGACCTTGGCGCGGGCGGCGGCGGCGGCTTCTTCGGCAAGTCTCTCGAAGACATGACCGAGGCGGACCTGCGGGACTATTTCACCTATGTGCGAGACCGCGCGGGCTGGCAGCCTTCGACGCTGTGCATTGCCTATAGCGGCCTGCGGCTGTTCTTCCGGCACGTCCTGGGGCGGGACTGGGAGCTGCTTCGGGAGATGAGGTTCCCGCACCGGTCCCGCCTGCCGGTGGTGCTGGATCCCGGCGAAGTCCGGCAACTGCTGGCGCACATGCCGCGGCCGCGCTACCGGGCGTTCTTCGGCTTGGTCTACGGCTGCGGCCTGCGCAAGAACGAGGCGATCCATCTGAAGGTCGCCGACATCGACGGAAAGCGCGGCGGCGTGCACGTGCGGGACGCGAAGGGCGGCAAGGACCGCTGGGTGCCGCTGCCTCCGAGCGTACTGGAGATGCTGCGCGAACACTGGAAGACGCACCGCAACCCGACGTGGCTGTTCCCGGCGCCGGTACGGGCGACCGGGGGCGCGGACGGCCCCATTTCCGAGACCGCCGTGCAGGACGCGGTGCGCGTCGCGGCCCGGCGCGCGGGGCTCCGCAAGCGGGTCACGACCCACACGCTGCGCCATTCCTACGCCACGCATCTGATCGAGGCGGGGGTGCCGATCTGCCAGGTCCAGGAGCATCTCGGCCACAGCTCGCTGAAGACGACGACGGTCTATCTGCATGTCACCACCAGCGGACGGGAAGAGACGTGCGCGCGCCTCGAACAGCTCCTGCGCGGGGTGCTGGCATGAACCGCATCCAGCAGATCTTCCGCGACCACGCCGACGCCTATCTGCGCCAGCGCGGCGCGCAGACTTCCGACCGGCAGCGCCGGGCCATCGTGGCCATCCGCGCCTGCCGCAGCGGCGCCTGCGGCCACCACCTGTACGCCTGTCCGGACTGCGGCGAGACTCACGTCGCCAACAGCTCCTGCGGCGACCGGCACTGCCCGGTCTGCCAGCACGACAAGAACGCGGCGTGGACGTACCGCCAGCAGCTCCGGCGGCTGCCGTGCACCTACTTCCTGGCCACCTTCACGCTGCCGGCGGAACTCCGTTCCGCCGCGCTGTCGGATTCGGCGGGGGTCTACGCCGCGCTTTTCGAGAGCGCGGCCGAGTCCCTGCGCACCCTCGAGGCCGACCCGCGTTTCGTCGGCTGCAAGGTCGCCGGGTTCTTCGGCGTGCTGCACACGTGGGGCCGGCAACTCCAGTACCATCCCCACGTGCACTTCGTCGTCCCCGGCGGAGGGCTGTCCGAAGGCCGCGACCGGTGGGTCGCGGCCACCGGGAACTTCCTCGTCCACGTCCGCGCCCTGTCGCGGATGTTCCGCGGCAAGATGAAGCAGCGGATGCGCGAGCTGGAACGGTTCGATTCGATCCCGGCCGAGACGTGGGCCAAGGAATGGGTCGTGCATTGCCAAGCCGTCGGCGACGGCGAGCGGACGCTGAAGTATCTCGGCGCCTACGTGTTTCGCGTCGCCATCTCCGACGTGCGCATCGTTTCCTACGACGGCGCGCGCGTCGTCTTCAAGTACCAGAAGGTCGGCTCCTCCAAGTGGCGGCAGCTTGCGCTCGACGTCTTCGAGTTCATCCGCCGCTACCTGCAGCATGTCCTGCCGCCGGGCTTCGTCAAGGTCCGCCACTTCGGGTTCCTCTCGCCCAATTTCGGCGTGCCGCTGCAGCGCATCCGCGAGCTGATCTGCGTGCTCTACGAGATCCTGCGCGGCCGGGTGCCAAAGGCCGAGCCGCCGCGGAAACCCAAGCCGCTCGCCTGCGGCCGATGCGGAGCCCTCATGGTTTGGCGGCGCTTCTTCCCGCCGATGCGGGCGCGAGCAGCCCCCGCATAGGCCGCATCCGATCGGCGGACGCCCCGCCATGACCGGTCCAAACCGGCAACCCCATCTGGCGCGAGGAAGGAATCTCCACGCGTTCGCGCACCCGTCTGTCCCGATGCCGGAAATCCGGCTGCTTTTCCCCCTCCCGGCCACCCCGAAATCCATCCCGGCGCGGGCTTTCCTGCCTGCGCGCTCCGTCATCGCGTCTGCCGCACCCCCGCCGACGCGTCTGCAGCGGCCATTGGCCCGAACATAGTAGGCCCGCGCCCAGGCCGAGTGGATGACGGTGCTTTTGGCGAACTCGTGGAAGGTCTGGCGCAGGAACTTCGGGCAGTTCCAGCGCCAATGCGTC
>RZYG01000085.1 GCA_009930415.1 Spartobacteria bacterium
CTTCGGTGCGTCGCAAAGCAACTACACCCTGACGGTCACGGATCAGCCCGGCCCGCCGGAATTCTTCACGACCAGCCCGCTGACGAACGGCGTGCTGGGCCAGGCGTATTCCCAGCAGATCCTCGCCTCGGGCAATCCGACCTACGTCCTCGAATCCGGCGACCTTCCGGACGGCCTGGGCTTGGGCGCCGGCGGGTTGTTGAGCGGCACGCCGACGAATCGCGGCACCTTCGAATTCACGGTGCGCGCCACCAACAGTTACGGGTGGACCAACCGCCTCTTCGCGCTGGAAATCCGCGGCCCGCCCGAATTCGGCACCGAAAGCCCGTTGCCGACGGGCATCGTCAGCCAAGCATATTCCGTCCAGCTGGAGGCCTCCGGCGATCCCGCGTTCAGCGTGTGGTCGGGCGATCTGCCGGACGGCCTGGCCCTGTCGGCCGGAGGATTGTTGAACGGCACGCCGACGCTGCCGGGGGCGTTCGCTTTCACCGCGCGCGCCACCAACGCCTATGGCTGGAGCGACCGGCTCTTCGCGCTGGACGTCGTGCCGCGGACGCTGGCCGTGCTGAGCCGGACGAACGTCAACGTGCGCGAAAACGGCGAGGGCCGGTTCTACGTGAAGCTGGACGAGGCCCCGGCCGCGGCCACCACGGTCGCCGTCACCCGGGTCGCGGGCGATGCGGATATCGAGGTGGCGGTCGGCGCCGCGTTGGTGTTCGCGCCGTCCGGCTGGGACGTCTGGCAGCCGGTGACCTTGGCGGCGCTCGACGATGCCGATTCGGCGGCCGGCACGGCGACGATCCACGTCGCGACCGCGGCGGGCATCGCCAACGTCACCGCCGCGGAATTGGACGACGATATCGGCCCCAACCTCGCGCTGGCCTCTTCCGGAACCACTATTGCCGGCACCAATGCGGCCGCGGCGAGTCGCGCCATCGACGGGATCCACTTGTACAGCACCAATTACGCCTACGCATCCTGGGCCAATGCCGGCACCTTGACGCTGGACCTGAAGTCCGTTGTTGCGGTTGCCCGCATGCGCCTGTTGAACTCCGATTGGCTTTTCCGCGTTCAGAAATACTACATCGACGGTTCTGAAGACGGCCAGTCGTGGACGCGTTTGCTGGAGTCGAACTCCGATGAGCAAAAAGGTTGGGAGGAATGGGTTCTGGCAGACGTGGATGCACGCTACCTGCGTCTGACGGCCGTTACGAATAACACCACACCGTCGGTTTCCTTCGGCGAATGGGAAGTGTACGGGCCGTTCAGCAATCTCGAACCGCCGGTCTTCACGGTCCGGCCGCGCTACACCAACGGCGCTCTGGTCCTGTACTGGACGAACCTCAACGCCGTCGGCACCGTGCAGGTGTGGATGGCTACAAACCTTACCCGGTCGCCGCCGCCGTGGACCAATCTCGGCGTGCAGGTTTCGCCGTGGACCAACGCGGCGCCGCCCATGCCGGCCTACTATCAGCTGCGGCTGCAGCCGTAGCTGGCCGCGCGCACTTTGCAAACCGCCGCCCTTGCCGGGCGGCGTTTTTTGTACGTCAGACATGACATGTAGCTGGGATGAAAGTTCCCAACGAGCCGAGGTGAAACGGAATCGGACAGTCAAAGGCAAGGGCGTTGCCGCGAGGCAGGGTCCGAAGGAAGCCGGAGACGAAACTTGGACAGGACGAACAGAAACCGGATACAAGGCCGGCGGGGCGGGAAAGGCGGCAATGGACGCCCACTCCCGGTATTTCATCAGGAGCCCCGGCGGTAGATCCGGCCTGCACCAAGAGAAAGCGGCACGTCTTATTCTGAGAGATCTGCACGTCTGCCCGAGGGGCTACGCTCGCCGCGAGGCGGGCCGATGGGCGTGCAGAAGTCAGCAGAGGCCATAGTAGTCCGTCCCTGGCGGATGAAGGGCCGAATCCAATGAGTCGGCAACGGAGCATGAAATTCACGGACGCCAACAGGCCGCAAGTTTCGGCGAGGCAGCTCGAACTGTTCGGGCCGTCTCCCGAATGCCTGCCCGTTTCGGAGCGGGGTTCAAGTCCCCGGTCGGGAGCGGAGGAGGAGCCTGAACCGTCCGCGGCAGGACATGAAAACCGGGTCGCAACTGACCACCTGATGGAACGGATTGCCACGCGGGCGAATCTGTTTCGTGCGTGCCGCAAGGTGAAGGCCAACAAGGGATCGGCGGGAGTGGACCGGCAAACGGTTCAGGAACTGGCCGAATGGCTGGAAGCCGGGTGGCTCGAACTGCGCGACGAACTTCTGGACGGGCGATACGAACCTTCACCGGTTCGCGGGGTGCAAATCCCAAAGCCCGCCGGAGGCATTCGGCAACTGGGCATCCCCACGGTCAGAGACCGGCTGGTGCAACAGGCCGTCGTGCAGGTGCTGGAACCGCTGCTGGACCCTGGATTCTCGGAGTCGAGCTATGGGTTCCGCCCCGGGCGAAGCGCCCATGAGGCGCTCCGCGCAGGAAGCTCCTACGTCGAGGAAGGCCGCGAAATCGTGGTCGATCTCGATCTGGAGAAGTTCTTCGACCGGGTGAACCACGACATCCTCATGAGCCGCCTGGCGCGGCACGTGGAAGACAAGCGGCTGCTGAAACTGGTTCGCCGGTTTTTGCAGGCGGGTTTGATGCAGGACGGCGTATGCGTCCGGCGCGAAGAAGGCACGCCGCAAGGCGGGCCGCTTTCGCCGCTGCTGGCCAACCTGCTGCTGGACGATCTGGACAAGGAACTGGAGCGGCGGGGGCATTGCTTCTGCCGTTACGCGGACGACTGCAACATCTACGTTCGTTCGCAGAAAGCGGGCGAACGGGTGTTGGCGTCCGCGACGCAATTCCTTGAAAAGAAACTCAAGCTCAAGGTGAACCGGCTGAAAAGCGCGGTCGCGCCGGTCGAAGAGCGAAAGTTCCTCGGCTACCGACTGTGGTCCGGCGGAACGCTGGGCATCGCCCCGCAAAGCGTGGCGAGGCTCAAATCAAAAGTCCGGGAGATCACGAAACGAAGCCGGGGGCGTTCCCTGAAACAGGTCGTGAACGAGCTGAACAGCCTGATCCGCGGATGGGTGGCCTACTTCCGACTGGCGCGAGCCAAAGGGATGATGGGCGATCTGGATGCGTGGATGCGCCGCAAACTGCGTTGTCTGAAACTCAAGCAATGCAAAAGAGCAATCGGTGTCGCCCGGTTCTTGATGGCCCGGGGCATCGAACGCGACAAAGCATGGACGCTCGGAGGCAGCGGTAAAGGATGGTGGCGTCTGTCGCTCTCCCCGCAATCGCATCGAGCCATGGGGAAAGAGTGGTTCAACCAAATCGGACTCGACGGGTTCGCAGACAGGTACAGGCAGTTGGAGTCTATCGCCTAGAGGAAACCGCCGGATGCCATAAAAGGCACGTCCGGTGGTGTGAGAGGCGGGGAAACCCGCCTACTCGATTTGTTCGGACGTCGGCCGGGAGCGCGGAACCGGCCGGCAGGACGTTCCGAGGCGGCGCCGGCGAATCCGGAAGCCTTAAAACGTGCGCGAGGCGCGGTGGAGGGTTTGGCGCTCGGCCTTGGTGAGGGACTGGATGCCTTGCGCGGAAATCTTGTCGAGGATGCGGTCCACCTCCGCCTGGTCGGGCGGCGGCGGCGCGGAACGGGGCGACTGGGGCCGCTGGGCGACGTAGTCGCGGGCGCGGGCCCAGAGCCGGCGGAGGGTGGTGTTTTCGAAGAGCTGGTCGATGTAGAGAAAGCCCGCGAAGGCCCCGGCCAGATGCGCGGTGTGCGCGATGCCGGAGGCGGGATCGTTGTTGGCCAGCACGAATTCGATGAACGCCAGACCCGCGACGAGCTGCCAAGCCTGCAGCGTGACGGGGAAGATGAAGAAGATCAGCAAGGTGAGCCGGCGGCGGGGATAGAGCGTGGCGAAAGCGGCCAGCACCCCGAAGATCGCGCCGGACGCGCCGACGCACAGCGCGGAAGGATGCGGAGACAGCCACAGCCAGCCCACCCCCCCCAGCAACCCGCTGAGCAGGTACATCGCCAGGAAGTGCTTCGAGCCCATCGCCCGCTCGGTTTCCGGCCCGAGGAAATAGAGCGTGAACATGTTGAACAGCAGGTGCATGAACCCGCCGTGCAGGAACATGTAGGTGACCGGTTGCCAGAGATAGCCGTGGCGCATGCCGTCCACCGACAACGCCAGCAGGCCGTAGAGCGCGGCCGGCCGCAGCAGCCAGAAGAAGAGAAACGCGCCGCCGTTGATCTTGATCAGGGTCGCGCAGACGGGCGGCAACTGGGCGAGGAAGCCCGGCGCGCGGCCGGCCGGGTGCTGGGGATAGTAGGGCCGGTAGCTCATCGGTCGGCCAGCAGGCGGTGGACGGCGACGGAGGCGTCGAATTGGTTCAGCGGCGTGCGGAAAAGGCCGATGGCTTTTTGGCGGGCCGCGGCCAGCATGTCGGCGGGAACCGGCCGCGAGGAACAAGCCAGAATGGCGCGGATGCCGACGAGCGTGGCGACGGCGACGGCGTTCTGGTGGGCCTGGATGGTGATGAGCACGGAATTCTCGGCGGCATGGGCCATGACGTCGCTCAGGAGATCGGAGGTGAACGCGGTCGAAACCTCCGCATCCGCCGCGGCGGGCAGGAGGCACTCGGTGCCGGGGATTTCGAGCAAGCGGTCCGGTTTCATCGCGGGGGAAGATACCGTGCGCGGGCGGGAAACGCCAACCCCAAAACGCTGGCCGGTCTGCGCGGGGCGCATCTGCGATTCGGTGCACAAACCCAGCCTGAAGGCTGGACTACGAACGAGCTTGTATGTAGTCCACGCTTCAGCGTGCGGCTGTTCTTTTCAGCCCGCAACGACGCTGGCTGCACCGAATCGCAGATGCGCCCGGCTGCGCGCGCAGGCTTGCATGGGGCGGGGGCGGGCCGTATAGTCCGGGGACTTATGAGCACAACCCTCTACGGCAAAGTCTGGTCGCGGCACGTGGTCCGCGAGGAAGCGAACGGTTCGGCGCTGCTGTACGTGGACCGCCAGCTCGTCCATGAAGTGACGAGCCCGCAGGCGTTCGACGGGCTGCGGCTGGCGGGGCGTCCGGTGCGCCGGCCGAAGCTGAACGTGGCGACCATCGACCACAACGTCCCGACGGTGGATCCGCAGAACATCATGGACCGGATCGCGAAGGCCCAGATCGACGCGCTCAAGAAGAATTGCGCGGAATTCGGCCTGAAGCTGTTCGGCATCGGCGACCCCTCCACGGGCATCGTGCACATCATGGCGCCCGAGCTGGGCCTGACCCTGCCGGGGCTGACGATCGTCTGCGGCGATTCCCACACGGCCACGCACGGGGCGTTCGGCGCGCTGGCGTTCGGCATCGGCACCAGCGAGGTCGAGCACGTGCTGGCCACGCAGACGCTCTGGCAGCGCAAAAGCCGCGCGATGCGGGCGACGTTCAACGGCAAGCCGGGTCCATGGGTCACGGCCAAGGATTTCATCCTGCGCCTGATCCGCGAGATCGGCACGGCGGGCGGTACGGGCAGCGTGCTGGAATACGCCGGCGACGCCATCCGGGCGCTCGACATGGCGGGCCGCATGACGATCTGCAACATGTCCATCGAGGCCGGCGCGCGCGCGGGCATGATCGCCCCCGACGAGACGACGTTCGAATATATCGCCACCGGCGACCGGCCGCACGCGCCGCGCGGCGCGGCGCTCGAGAAGTCCATCGCCTTTTGGAAGACGCTGAAGAGCGACGACGGCGCGACATTCGACCGCGAGATCGCGATCGACGTCTCCAGGCTCGTGCCGCAGATCAGCTGGGGCACGAGCCCGGGCATGATCGTGGACGTCGACGGCGTGGTGCCGGGCCCGCACGACGTGCCGACGGTGCAGCCGAAGGACGTGGAGAAGGCGCTGGCCTACATGGACCTGAAGCCGGGCACGCCGATGACCTCGATCCCCGTGGACGTGGTGTTCATCGGCAGCTGCACGAACGGGCGCATCGAGGACCTGCGCGAAGCGGCGGGCGTGCTGAAGGGCCGCAAAGTCGCTCCGAAGGTGCAGACCCTCGTGGTGCCGGGCTCGGCGCGCGTCAAGGCGCAGGCCGAGGCCGAAGGGCTGGACAAGATCTTTGCGGCGGCCGGCGCCGAATGGCGGAATCCGGGCTGCAGCATGTGCCTGGCGATGAATCCGGACCGGCTCAAGCCGGGCCAGCGGGCGGCGTCGACCTCGAACCGCAATTTCGAGGGCCGGCAGGGCCAGGGCGGGCGCACGCACCTGGTGAGCCCGGTCATGGCGGCCGCCGCGGCCGTCGCGGGGCATTTCGTGGACGTGCGCACGTTCCTCGAAGGAGGGAAGTAAAATGGAAGCTTTCAAGACATTCCGGGGCATCGTGGCGACGCTGGAGCGCGCCAACGTCGATACCGACCAGATCATTCCGAAGCAGTTCCTGAAGTCCATCGAACGGACGGGTTTCGGCCCGGCGCTGTTCTTCGACTGGCGCTATCTCAAGGACGGCTCGCCGGATCCGGCGTTCGAGCTGAACGACCCGCTGCGGGCGGGCGCGTCGGTGCTGGTGACGGGCAACAACTTCGGCTGCGGCTCGAGCCGCGAGCACGCGGTCTGGGCGGTGCAGCAGTACGGCTTCAAGGCCGTGATCGCTCCGCGCCGCGGCGACGCGCAGAAGCTCATTCCGGGCTTCGCGGACATCTTCAAGAACAACAGCTACGGCAACGGGTTGCTGGCGATCGAACTGTCCACGGCCGAGGTGGACTGGATCTTCGCGGCCGCCAAGGGCCGCCAGCTGGAAGCCACGGTGGATCTTGCCGCGCAGACGGTGACGGTCCACGGCGCCGAAGAGCGGGTTTTCAAGTTCGAGATCACGTCCGACGTGAAGGAGAAGCTCCTGGGCGGCCTGGATGCCATCGGCGTGACGCTTTCGCACGAGGCGGAAATCGCCGCGTTCGAAGCCACGCACGACGTCCAGATGGCCTGAACAGCCGGAAACTACGAATCACGCGAATGGCGCGAATGAAGACAGGACGGAGGTCTTCTCGCCAGCAGCCCGGCGACTTGGGCCAAGTCGCCCTACCATTTGCGGATTTTGGGTAGGGCGGGCTGGCCCAGCCCGCCGGGCGGTTCTGAAATGAACTTGATTCTGCTGGAGCCGGACGAAATCCAAGCCGACGGGGTAGCCGTTTTGGCGGGCAAGCGCGCGCGGCACGTGCGCGAGGTGCTGCAGGCGTCGGAAGGGGAGCAAATCCGTGTCGGCGTCATCGACGGCCCGCTGGGCACGGCCACGGTCGTCGAGGATGCCAAGCAACTGCGGCTGCAGTGCAAGCTGTCCGACCCCGTGCCTTCGGTCCCCCGCGTGGACGTGTTGCTGGCGATGCCGCGGCCCAAGGTCATGAACCGCTTGTGGCCCGTGCTGGCCGCGCTGGGGGTGGGGCGCATCCTGGTTTCCAACGCCTGGAAAACCGAGCGCAACTACTTCGACACGCACGTGCTGGAGCCGGAGCATCTCCGCGCGGGGCTGGTCGAAGGCTTGCAGCAGGCGCGCGACACGCGCCTGCCGCAGGTCGGCGTACACAAGCAGTTCAAGAAGCTGGTCGAGGACAAGCTGGACGGGTTCGGTCCCTACGCCGCGCGGCTGGTGGCGCATCCGGGGGCGGGCGCGTTTCCGTCCGAGCCGCTGGCCGCGCTGCCGCGGGATGCGCGCGTGCTGCTGGCGGTGGGGCCGGAGGGCGGCTGGACGCCGTACGAGCTGGAGTTGCTGGCGCAACATGGCTTCGAGACCGTTTCCTGGGGGCCGCGGCCCCTGCGAACGGATACGGCCTGCGCCGTCCTGCTGGGGCTGGTCCACGCGGCTTTGCGTTGAAATGGGCGTTTGACCTCAATTTCATGGTGCAAGCGAGGGCGTTTTTGGTATTGAATTGACGATTGTTGGACGGCGTCCGCCGATTCCGCCCGCAGGAGGCCGGTGCAGCGGACGCGTTCGCGAGAGGGCATGGAAATGAAGATCGGCAGGATGATTCTGGGCGTCGGATTGGGCCTGGCGGCGACGGCTCCGGCGGAGGATATGAAACTCCTGTCCGGACAGACCTACAGCAACGTGACGGTGCTCAGCTACGACCGCTCCGGCTATGCCATCCGCTACGACGGGGGGACCAACCTGGTGCCCTACGCCGACGTGGCGGCCGAACTGCGCGGCCACTACAAGGCGCTGTCGCTGGCGCCGCTTCCGGCCAGCCGGCTGGCGCGCGCCAAGGAAGAGCCGGCGGGCCCCGGCGATCTCGAAACGCTTGCGGGCGAAATCTACCGAAACGTGGTGGTGAAAAAGGTCGAGCCGGATTCCATCCTCGTTGCCCACGACACCGGCATGGCCAAAGTGAGTTTCTCGTCCTTGGGGCCGGCCGTGCAGGAGCAATACCGGCGGGCCACGCCGGCGCCGGATCCGGAGCCGGACGCCGGCGATCTGGTGACGGCCTACGGCCAGATCTTCCGCAACGTGGACATCACGCTCGAAGAGCCGGACGGCCTGACGTTCCGGCACGACGGCGGCGTGACCAAGGTGGGCTTCCTGGCGCTCAAGGAAGACCTGCGGCAGAAGTACAACTTCAACCCGATCGAGGGCTGGAAATACGCGCGGGACAAGGCCGCGCAGAAGGCGCTGGCGGAGCAGGCGGCCGCCGCGGCGGCGGCCGAGCCCCAAAGCGTGGGGCCGCCGCTGGTCGAGGTCAAGGATCTCGACACCGAAGCGCTGCCGGACAATTCGTACCGGGTTTCCTTCACGCTCAAGAACGTCACGGACCAGCCGCGCTCCGCGACGGCCACCTTGCGGGATGCCAACCGGCTGGCGCTGATCAGCCGCCCGATCGAGGTGCCGGCCCATTCCGGGACCAAGCTGATGCAGATCGACGTGCCGACGATCAAGCCCGCGGGCTTGCTGGTCGTGTGCGGGCCGTACCGGACGAACGTCGTGTTGAACTGGTAGGGGCGAGGAGGGGGGGCGACTAGTCGACGACGAGTTCGTCGGCGTAGCGGTCGTGGGAGGCGTTGAGGAACTCGCCGGAGAGGGCGAGGCACTGCTTGGGGCAGATCTCGGTGCATTGGCCGCACTGGATGCACTGGGAAACGAAGATCCGGACCTTCTTGGTGCTTTCGACGAAGTCGATGGCGTGGGCGGGACAGACCTTGATGCAGAGCTTGCAGCCGATGCAGGTCTCGCGGACGTAGGTCATCTTGCCGCGCAGCCGCTCGGGCACGGGGACGGGGGGATTCAAGGCGGCTTCGCCTTTGCCGACCTTTTCCAGCAGCCCGGTGACGGTGGGGGGCAGCTGGGCGGCGGGAAACGGGTTGGTGTTCGGCTTCTTGAAAAGGCTGCCGAGCAGTTCTTGGACCATCGGGAAGGGCATGGGCGGTCTCCTTAGCGGATCTGGGCGTCGATCATGACGAGGGCCAGGCCGACGAGCGAAAGCGCGCCCAGGATTTTCCAGTAGACGTCGACGACCTGCGTGATCCGGAAACGGGCGACGGAAATCCGGACGAGGGTGACGGAGAAGAACAGCACGACGAACAGCTTGAAGAGGAAGAACGCGGCATTGGCGGCGGCGGCCAGGACCGGGCAGCACGAAATCGCGACGAAGTCGGTGAAGTTCCAGGGGAAGAACAGGGCGACGATGAGGGCCGTGACGACGATGGTTTTGACGGCGAGGGAGAGGGAAAAGAGGGCGAAGTTGCGGCCGGAATATTCGACGAGCAGGCCGCCGGCGATTTCGGTTTCGGCCTCGGGGGCGTCGAAGGGGATGCGGCCGAGCTCGCCGGGAACGACGAGGATCATCGTGGCGAGCAGCAGGAGCAGGCCCATGAAGCCGACGGGGCCGACGAGAGTCCAGATCGGGGTGGCGGCGAGGGTGGCGAGGGAGAAGGGGGCGGCGGCGCCCATCTGCGCCAGTTTCCAGGCGAAGGCGACGACGGTGGAGGCCAGCGGCAGCTCGTAGGCGATCATGGTGACCATTTCGCGCTGGGCGCCGATGGTGGCGTAGGGCGAGCCGGAGGAAAGGCCGCCGGCGACCATGGCCAGGCCGGGGATGAGCAGCAAATACATGATGAGGACGAGATCGCCGTGGAGGCCCAGCACGGGCAGTCCGGGCAGGGCGGCCATCGGGACGTAGAGCAGGATGGTGACGGCGGAGGCGAGGGCCAGCAGCGGCGCGCCGTTGAAGAGCCAGGGGATGGCGTTGGCGGGCACGACGTTCTGCTTGACCAGCAACTTGGCCAGATCGATGAACGGCTGGCGGACGGGGGGGCCGATGCGCGCCTGCATGCGGGCGGCCAGGACGCGGTCGAGGCCCATGAACCACAATCCGGCGAAGAGGCCGAAGACGGCCATGGCGAGGGTGCCGACGAGCGTTTGGAGCAGGAGGGTGGCGTTCATGGTGGCGTACCTATTTCGCGAGGGCGGCCTGGATGCGGCGGGTTTTTTCCACCGACAGGCGGTGCAGGTCTTCTTTGGTCAAAATCCGGCGCGAATCCGGCCGGACGAGGGCGACGCGGTCGGTGCAGGAAATGCAGGGGTCGATGGAGGCCGCGATGATGGGGATGTCGGCGATCTGCTCGCCTTCCATCATGGGGATCCACGCCATGTAGTTGGAGTAGGACGAGGCCTTGACCTTCCAGGCGACGGGTTCGTCCTTGCCGGCTTCGAGGCGCACGTAGTGCATGACTTCGCCGCGGGGGGCTTCGTGGCGGCCGACGGCTTCGCCGGCGACGCCCTTGAGCTTGGCAAGCAGGACGGCGGGCTTGGGGATCGCGAGCAAGGGGCCGTCGGGCAGCATGGCGATCAGCTGGCGGACGATGCCGATGGACTGCTTGACCTCGAGGAGGCGGGTGACGATGCGGTCGTAGACGTCGCCGCGGACTTCGCCGGTG
>RZYG01000322.1 GCA_009930415.1 Spartobacteria bacterium
GCGGCGGGATAGCCGGCGGGGCCGGCGCCGACGATGGTCAGGGAAGAGGGCGCTGTCATGGTGGAAACAGGCTAGGTCTTCGGCCCGCGCCGGGCAAGGGGAAAGAAGTTTTGCGGATGCGATGGGCTGGGCTGTTTGGAGCCGGCACGACCTCGTGCCGGTTCGGATCGGACCTGATTCACCCACGGGGCAAGCCCGTGGGGGTCCGGAAAAATCCGGGATGAGCGACCCCCGCGACCTTGTGTCGTGGGTGAAGAAGGTTGGGCTTGTGGCAGCGCGGGCTGGAACGGACCTGATTCACCCACGGGACAAGCCCGTGGGGGTCTAGAGAAAAACCACGGGGCATGCCGTGGGGGTCTAGCGGAAAATGGAGGGATCGAGGGTACCGGCGGGCGTGAAGGCGGAGCGCAAGGTCAGGAGGATGGCGGCGACGACGGTGACGGCGGTGCCGCAGAAGATGGCGATCATGATGGCGATCTGGTAGCGGATGGCGGTGGCCGGATCGGAGCCGCCGAGGATGACGCCGGTCATCATGCCGGGCAGCGCCACGAGGCCGATGGTCGCCATGCTGGCGACCGTGGGCGCGAGCGCGGCGCTGCAGGCGTCGCGGAGATAGGGCCGGACGGCTTCGGCGCGGCTGGCGCCCGCGGCGAGCCGGCGCAGATAGGCGCGGTTGGATTTGCGGATGGAATCGTAGAACGTGCGGATGCCGACGATGTCGGCGCGCAGGCAGTTGCCGAGGATCATGCCGGCGATGGGCACGACGTATTGCGGGTCCATCCAGTGCGGCAGGCGCAGCAGCAGGGCCACGAAGAAGAACAGCGGCAGGGCGGTGCCGACGACCAGCGAGAGGAACAGCGGCGCGGCGAAGCACCGCACGCACAGATGCGTGCCGCGCAGGATCGAGACGTCGGCCACGACGATCATGACGACCAGCCAGAGCGTCGTCAGCCGCCAATCGTCCAGCTCGAACAGGAACTGCAGGTAGAATCCGACCAACAGCAGCTGAACGGTCATGCGCGCGACCGAAACCACCGTTTGGCCGATCAGGGGGATCTTCAGCCACAGCATCGCGCCCAGCGGCAGCAGCAGCAACAGATAGCAGGCCGCGAGGCCGGCATAGCCGATGTCATGCGCCACGGGCGGCCTCCTCTCCGGGCAGCCGCACCGTGCGGTCGGCGAAATCCAGCACCGGGCCCGCGTCGTGCGACACCATCAGCAAGGTCTGCCGTTCCAGGCCGGCAAGGCAGTCGTACACCGCCCGGCGCGAATCGGGATCGAGCGCGGACGTCGGCTCGTCCAGCAGCAGGATCGGCCGGTCGAGCAGCAGCGCGGACACGAGCGCGAGCCGCTGTTTTTCACCGCCGGACAGCTCGGGGCCCTTCTGCTGGAGGATGGCCGGGGACAGCCGCAGCCGCGCCAGCCATTCCGGCACGCGCGCGAGATTCTCCCGCAGCGCTTCGTTGGCGCGGAACGCGAACGGTTCCTGCAGCCATTCCTCCACGCCGAGTTCGCCGAGATCGGGTTCCTGCTGGACGAGCGCCAGCTGGCGGCGCAGGCGCCACGCGGAGCGGGGCCCGAGCGGCTCGCCGGCGATTTCGATCCGGCCCGCGGCCGGCTCCAGGAATCCCAGCAGGCAGGCCAGCACGCTGGACTTGCCGCTGCCCGAAGGGCCCGCCAGCACGACCTTTTCGCGCGGGGCCACTCGCAGCGAAAAGTCCCGCAGCACCGTGCGCGCCCCGAACGCGAGCGTCAGCCCCGCGACGGCGAGGGCAGGCGCTTCCGCGGCGGCGGACGGACGTTGTTCAGGCGCGTTCACGACGTTGCCACCGTACGGCCTCCGCGCGCGACCGGCAAGAGGAAAGAGGACACGGATGGGCGGCCGGGGGTCGCGACCCCCACGACCTCGCGTCGTGGGTGGAAAAGGTGGGATAGGCGGCGCGGGCACGAACGGACCTGATTCACCCACGGGGCAAGCCCGTGGGGGTCTGGAAAACCTCGCGCAAGCCCGTGGGGATCGACCCCCACGACCTCGTGTCGTGGGTGAAGAAGGTGGGATAGGCGGCGCGGGCACGAACGGACCTGATTCACCCACGGGACCCGACTTCGCCAAGGCTTCCGCCTACGCATGAAGCTTCGGCGGACAAGTCGTCGGGCAAGCAAGCCCGTGGGGCAGGAAGGCAGGAAGGGTGCAAGACGGATTTCGGGCTCTGAATCGTAGGGGCCGAGCTTGCTCGGACCGGGTTTGGAGAAATTTGGGAACAGCTGCGGTCTCAGCAAGCTGA
>RZYG01000086.1 GCA_009930415.1 Spartobacteria bacterium
CCTGCCCACCATGACCAACCAGACCGCCCCGCTCTACACCCCCGCCGAATGGTTGACCGCCCGCACTGCAACAGTGCGGTAGCTCTTCGGACGCTTACGCTGAGACCGCAGCTGTTCCCAAATTTCTCCAAACCCGGTCCGAGCAAGCTCGGCCCCTACGATTCAGAGCCCGAAATCCGTCTTGCGCCCGCCTTTCGACTACGAAAGACACGAATGATCCGAAAGGGAAGGGCCGGGGGAGGGCGAATGATCAGTCTGATTCGGTTTGATCGAACAGATCGACGCGGAAAAGGGTCTGGAAGGGCTGCGGCGGTTCCTACCAGCCGATTTCGAGGAGCGAAGGCTCGTCGACGTTGGTGCCGGTGGCGCCGAGCTGGGTATAGACGTGGTGCTCGGTGCCGTCGGACGTGACGACGACGGCGCCGTCGGTGTCGGTGGCGGCGACGAGGGCGCCGGGGAGGGCGTCTTCGGCGGCGCGCTTGGTGGCGCCGTGGATCTTGACGGCTTCCTTGTACTTCAGGTCCACGACGGGGCGGGGATTGCCGAATTCGAAGACGACGGCTTCGGCGCCGGCAGCCTTGAGCAGGGCGCCGGTGGTGTCGGCGAGTTTCCGGTCGAGATCGTCGGGGATGCCGACGACGATGCCTTCGAGGCCGGCGGTGCCGTGGTGGGGGGCGACGACGACGTCGGCCTGGAGTTTCTCGGGCGGGACGGCGGCGAGGAAGTTCTGTTGCTGTTCGAGGGTCAGGTCGGAGAACACCAGGAGGGCGGTATCGCCGTAGGAAATGCGCAGGGAAAGCGGCGCCCGGTCGTCGCCGGCGGCAGGGCCGAGGGCTTCGACGACGAAGGGCTTGCCGTTGCATTCGGCGCGGTAGAGGACGTCGCCGGCGGCGACGAACTCGGGTTCGACGCCGGTGCCGCTGGCGCGCTGCACCAGGCTTTTGGGCGAACGCTTGGCCAGCAGGGAGGCGAGCGGTTCCTTTTCGAGAAGGCCGGCGGCGGACTTGGGCAGGTAGAGGCGGTCGACGTCGACGTGCTGGAGCACGGTGAAGAGGCCGTCGCTGTGTTCGCGTTCGGGCGAGGTGAGGACGAGCGCCTCGAGATTCTTGATCTTCTTGGCGAAGACCTGGGGCAGGACGGTGCGTTCGGCGTCGTTGCGGCGGCCGCGGTCGGTCTGGATGAAGGCGGTATCGATCAGGATGGCCTTGTTGTCGGGCGTGTCGACGAGGATGGCGGAGCCGTAGCCGACGGCGATGACCTGGACGTGGAGCTTGCCTTCGGTGCGGATGGCCTTGCTTTCCTGAACGCCGGAGACGGCGACGCCGGCGAGGACGAGGGCGACGGCGGCGCAGCCGACGATGCGCAGGGAGACGGGCGCGCGGCGCCAGGCGGGGCGGACGACGCGGAACCAGAGCGGCCGCCACCAGGCGAAGACGCAGACGGCGGCGTAGTAGACGAACAGGTCGCGGAGGGTGGGCCGGGTCACGAAGGGATAGAGGAACCACTGGGAGAAATAATGGCCGATCAGGAGGAAGAGGGTGGAGAAAACCCAGTTGGCGGCGCTGAGCAGCAGGGCGAGATAGATGCCGATGCCCGGGATGAGGCCGAGCAGGCCGGCCAGCATGGAGAGCTGCAGCACGATGCCGACCAGGGGGATGGCGATGAGGTTGGCGTAGGCGCCGGCGACGGGCCAGCGGAAGAAGTAGTAGGCGCTCAAGGGGATCATCATGCCGATCTGCATGCCGAATTGCGCGGCGATGAAGCCGGCGACGCCGGGGTTGAGGTTGGCGAAGCCGTAGTCGCGGATGGGGGTGAAGCCGCGGCGGGTCAGGAAGCGCGCGAGGCCGAAGACGACCGCGCCCAGCAGGGCGTAGCCCAGCCAGAAGCGCAGGGTGACGGTCAGGAGCCAATGCGCGGCGTAGGCGTAGGTCAGCACCCCGACCATGAGAACCAGCGCGATGAAATCGTTGCCCTTGAATTTCTTGAAGATGTCGAAGAAGGGCTGGGTCAGGATGGCCAGCGACAGGATCGCGCCGAAGGACAGCGTGAAGGAGGGATCCACGGCCATGGCGGGATTCTGCAGCAGGATCATGAAGGCGGCGACGGGCACGCCGAGCAGCGCGGAGGCGCGCACGCCTTCGCCCATGTAGCCCCACGTCAGCAGGAACAGCGAGTTCATGATCACCGCGCGCAGGGTCGAGGGCCGCGCGCCCGTGATGATGGCGAACACGACCAGCGCGAAGACGATGAACGGGATGTAGACCTTCTTGGAGACTTTCAGCATCACGAAGATGCCGATGAACATGATGGTGATGATCGTGACGTGCAACCCCGAGACGGCCAGCACGTGGTTGATGCCCGAAGCGCGGAATTCGTCGGCGATCAGGCTGTCGGTGTCCTTGTTGAGCGCCACCAGCGGCTGCACCACGCCGTTTTCGTGGACGTCGGAAGCGACGGACACGGTGTTCTGCATGCCGTAGCGGAGGCCGAGGGTGAGCGCACCGTGGAAGGCGGAGTTGGGTTGGGGCGTGGTCTGCTTGATCACGCGCACCATTTCGTCGCGCAGATAGAGCGAGAACTCGACGAGGCCGTTGCCTTGGCGGGGTTCTTCGGCGCCCTGGGGCTGGACGACGTGGATGGGGGACGGGCCGCTCAGGGGAATGCGCAGGCGCATCTGGCCGCCGATGTTGTAGTTCCTCAGGTAGTTGGCCTGGTCGAAGGAGCCCTCGTTGGCGGCGTGGGCGGCGGCCTGCAATTCGCCGGTCAGGGCGACGTCGTAGCCGTAGGCGTCCGAGCGCGCGAAGCGCTCGTATTCGGGCGTGGCCGGGTCCACGGTCAGGCGGATGGTTTGCCGGTCCACGGGCAGGTAGGGCCCGCCGGGCTGGTGTTGGATGTAGTCGGGGGTGACGGCCAGCACCGTCTTGAACGAATAGACCCAGGGATCGCTGGTGATGCGGCCGAGCACGCCGGAAGGCACGACGTTGCGGCCGCGGCGGGCGAAGAGGTTGACGTTGTTTTCCGGCTGGTAGATGCCGATCTGGGCGGCGCCGGCGGGCGTGCCGATCAGTTCGACGCGGTCGAGATGGGTGAAGGGCTGCTCGATGAGCGTTTCCCAGCGGGCGGGGGTGCCGGCGGGGATGACGATTTCCTGGCTGTCCTGCTCCAGGTTGTACTGGGTGAACTGCCAGCGGCCGTCGGCATCCATCGTGGGCACGCCGTTGGCGTCCGGGACGGGCTGCAGCGCTTCGAGGCGGCCGACGAGCCGCAGGCGGATCTCCTGCTCGGCCGGCGCGAGGGTCTTGACCTTGAGGAACGAGGTCTGGGAAATGGCTTTGCCGGCGGAGAACTCGCCGCGGCCGTTCGCGACGGTCAGCGTGCCGACGAGCTGGTCCGGCGACTGGATCATGGCGACGTAGCGCACGTAGCCGAACAGGGTGGCCGTCAGCAGCAACAGGGCCCAGAGGCCGATTTTCGAGCGGTCGAACGGCACGGGCACGCCGTAGGCGGCCAGCTCGTCGTCGTCCGACCGGCGGCGGCGATGGGCCACGACGAGGCCGGCGATGGTCAGCAGGCCGAGCGCGGCCGTGGCGGTCCACAGGGGGCCGAGCGCCTCGGGGCCGACGGGAAAGGCCATGGCCAAGCCGATGCCGACGATGAACAGGTAGCAAAAAGCGATGAGTTGGTTGCGGGTCATGGCGGTGGGCGGGGGTTAGGGGGTGGCGGGTTCTTCGGCGGCAACGGGCGCGGCGGCGGGGACGGCCGCCGGACCTTGCAGGGCGATGTCGGGATAGTAGTCGGCGTTGGATTTCCAGATCGGCGATTCGGTCGGCTGGCCCCGGACCAGCGCCAGGAACGCTTCGCGGTAGGCGGGATGGAAAACCGTGACGGCAATGCCCAGCAGCAGGGCAAAACCCAGGATCTTGGCGAGTTTGGCGGCACCTTGTTCCATGGAAAACCTTTCAGGTTAAAAAGAAAAACCGTCCCGGGGACGGGGCGGCCTGGACGGATGGACGGGACTCAGCAACCGATAAGCGGGCCAAGAACCCCGGCGGGGACGCCGGGCGGCGGAGTTTGGCGACTGTACAGCCTGTTTTCATCGTGGACCGATCCAAAATTAATCAAGCAGAATACGGTTCCAGATGGACGTTGGCAATCGTTTCTTTTCCGAAGCGCTTCCGGAGCGCGCGCTCGAGGGCCGTGGCGATCTCGTGGGCCTCGCGCAGCGGCAGATCCTCCCGCAAGCGGACGTGCAGGTCGATCACGGGAAACCGGCCGACCATGCGGGTCCGCAGGTTGTGGGGCTGCTGGATGCCCGGAATGCCGCGGGCCAGATCCAGGATTTCGGCGCAGACCTCGGGGGCGAGGCTCTGGTCGGTCAGTTCGCCGAGCTGTTCCCGGACGATCCGCCAGGCGATCTTGAGCAGGAAGACGCTCACGAACAGCGCGGCGATGGGATCGAGGATGAGCCAGTCCCGGCCGAGGAACGCGGCCGCGCCCACGCCGGCGGCCGTGGCGATGGACGAATACGCGTCGGACCGGTGGTGCCAGGCGTTGGCGACCAGTGCCGCGCTGCCCGTGGCGCGGGCCACCTTCATCGTCGCGCGGTAGAGCCATTCCTTGACGGCGATGGAGGCGACGGCCGCCCAGAACGCCAAGGCGGACGGCATCGGCAGCGGATCCCCGTGCATGGCGTGGAAGATGCGCTGGATGGCCGTGCCGGCGATCCGGACGCCCACGTAGGCCAGCGCCAGCCCGATGACGGCGGCGACGATGGTCTCGTACTTGCCGTGGCCGTAGGCGTGGTCCGAATCTTTCGGCTTGGACGAAAAGCGCAGGCCGACGAGCACGGCGACGTCGGTGGCGAAATCGGACAGCGAGTGGACGGCGTCGGCGATCAGCGCCTGCGAGCGGCCGAAAATCCCGGCCGCCAGTTTCAGGCCGGCCAGGCCGACGTTGACCCAGATGGACAGATGGGTGATTTGGCGTTCCGGCAGCATGGCGGGCCAAGGCTAGGACTTGGAGGCGGGGGCGTCCGCCGCGGCCTCGGCTTTCTTCTGTTTGTCGAGCTGTTCGCGGGCATAGTCCTCGTCGCTCTGCCACCACGGCTTGCCTTTGGGGGCGGGCTTGGGATTGATCAGCAGCATGAAGACGAACAGGAACGGCACGCACGGCAGATAGAACAGGATGCCGTCCTGCGACCGCAGGGTTTGGCGGGCGTCGAGCTGCGACAGCCAGACCAGATAGAAGACGAATCCGAGGGTGTTGAGGATCCACGCGAGGCGCTTGACGTTCGGATTCATCTCGAAACAGTACCCCGCCCCCGCCGCGCTTGGCAACTGGCTTCTGGCGGATCGGGCGGGGGTATGATAGGAAAGCGGGCATGGAATCGATCGCGGTTCGCCAGATTGAACTTCTTCACCCACGACGCAAGGTCGTGGGGGTCGGAGGCGGGATCGCGGACCCCCACGGGATCGCAGACCCCCACGGGCTTGTCCCGTGGGTGAATCAGGTCGGCTGCCGAGCCGCATGCCTTTATGCCCCATCCATCTTTGCCGCACATGAAAGTTGAACCCCAAACTCGTTCGTGGCTTGGCCAGCATGCCATCTCGGCGGCGTTCTACGTCTTCGCCTTGGCGGGGGCGCCGCCGCTGGCGCGGGCGCTGAAGGCCGGGTTGGCCGGCAGCGAGCCGCTGTGGGGCCCGGGAATCCTGCTGCTGGCGGTGCTGTTTCTCGAACCGCTGGGGCTGCGCTGGAAACTGCTTTTTCTGCGCCGCCGCAACGCCAACAGCGGATTCGCGCCGGAAGGACCGATGCTGGCGACGTTCTCCGCGGTCGGCATCGGCCACGTGATCGTGACGGTTTTCCTGGGCATGCTGGCGCTGGATTGCTGGGGCGCGGTCGGCGGCGGCGCGGAGGAAGCGTCGGCTTGGTGGGGCGCGGTGATCGTGGCGCTGATTCTCAAGGAATTCGTCGGGTTGTTCGCCGCGGGCGGGAATGCCGCGGCACCCGAGGCCCCCGGCCACTGGAAAGAATGGACGGCCGACGTCCTGCTGCTGGCCTACGGCGCCGTGGCGTACGTGGCGTGGTGGGGTGCGCTGCTCGATCTGGACGAACTGGCCTGGAATTCGCTGGCCGAACGGCTGGTCGTGATGCCCATTTTCGCCGCCATATTTCTGTTCTTCTATCTGCCCATGCGATTGCCTTTCTTGTTGGACGAGTATCAGTTGCATCCGGCTAAGGGCCGGCGAGGCCGCTTGCTGGCCGAGCTGGCGCTTGGCGCAGCCGTTGGCTTGTATCCGTTTTTCGTTTGAGCCCATGACCCGGTGGATTGCGGCGGACGAGTCCCCGCGCGCGGTAGAACGCTTCATTTTCCTTGTCACTTTTCATTTGGCGTTCCATCGAATACATGCGCTATATTTATTCAAATAGCGTTAACTCGAAAAGTCGGGAGCGGAGTCATGAAAAAAATCGGGTTGTGGTGTCTCGGAATGGGTTTGGCGGGTTGGGTCGGAGCGGCGGAATTGAGCGTGGAGTTCACGTTTTCCGCGAACGACGTCGAACTGACGCCGGCGGGCGAGTATACGGCGATCGGCTTGGCGGAGGGCTCGCGCGTGGTGGACGAGGTCGGCGCGCCGTCGATTCCGGCGAAGTTCGCGAACATTTTGATTCCGTCGGGCGCGCAGAACGTGTCCGTCGCCGCGAGCGGCGATTGGACGCTGCTGGCCGAAGGCCTCACGCCCTATCCGGCCCAGCCGCGCAGCCCAAAGAGCCAGGCCAAGCCGGCTTTCGTGCCCGCCAACGCGCGCTATGCGAGCGCAGAAGCCTGGCCCGCCGAAATCGCGACCTACCAGGGCGACCACGACATGCAGGGCTACCAGTTCGTGTCCGTGCGCGTGAATCCGCTGGTTTACGTGGGCGCCGAAAAGAAGCTGTATTTGCGCGAGACCGTGACCGTGACCGTGACTTACGACGCGCCGCGCGTGGCCAAGACCGTGTTCTCGAACCAGAAGGCCGTCTTCGAGCCGCTGGTGAACAGCCTGGTGGTGAATCCCTCCGCATCCAAGGCTTTCGCTCCGGCGGTGAAGACGGTGGTTCCCCGCGCCTCCGCCCAGTATCTGATCATCACGCGCGCCGCGCTCACCAACGCGTTCAAGCCGCTGCAGACGTCGCGCGCTTCCCGGTTCACCACGGACATGCTGACCGTGGAATCCATCACCAACACCTACGCCGGGACCGATGCGCAGGCGAAAATCCGCGCGTGCATCCAGTACTACGTCAGCAACAACGCCACCCTCTACGTCGTGCTGGGCGGCGACAACACCATCGTGCCTTCCCGCGGCTGCTACGTCAGCGCGGCCGGGGAAACCGAAACGGCGATGCCCACCGACCTGTACTACTCCGGGTTGACCGGCACGTGGAACAGCGATGGCGATGCCAACTACGGTGAAACCTCCGACGGCGCGGATCTGACTTGGGACGTCGTCGTAGGCCGCATCCCCGTGCGCACCGCCGCCCACGCCACGGCTTACATCAACAAGGTTCTGGCGTTCGAATCCAATCCCAACCGCTACGACGGCAAGATGCTGCTCGGCGGCATGTACGCGTGGGACACCTACACCGGCACCGCCCGGCCCAGCGACAACTGCACCAACAGCGACCACCACGCCGACTTCCGCTATTCGGCCCACACCAGCGTCAGCGATTCCGAAATGTGGGATCGCCGGCTCTACCGCGACGGCATCCTGCCGTATTGGTCCGCCTCCAACCAGATCGCGATCTTCTGCGACACGCTGACCTCCTGGGACACGACGTTCGGCTCGGGCAACTATTCCCAGACGGCGTCCAACCTCAAGGGCAAGTTCAACCAGGGCTGGTTCCATATGTTCTTCTCCGGCCACGGCGACACCACGCTGTGGGGCCTTGAATCCGGTTCCTTCGGCACGTCCGACGCGTCGTCGATGACCAACCTGATCGTCTTCGCCTACACCGACGCCTGCCTGACGGGCGGATTCGACGACGGCGAGCCCTCGCTGAGCGAAGCCTTCCTGCGCAACGCCAACGGCGGCGCGCTGATCTACATGGGTTGCAGCCGTTACGGTTGGGGCGAGCCCGACGCCAGTCCGGCCAGCAACACGTCCGACGGCGGCCCTTCGACCGTCTACGGCTACAAGTTCTACAAGCGCCTGCACGAAACGAGCGGCCGCCTGGTCGGCACCGCGTTCGCCATGCACAAGGCCGACATGGTCAGCCAGTCCGGCACCGACGACTGCGAGCGGTGGATCCAGTTCGGCATGAACCTGCAGGGCGATCCCGTCCTCTCGCTGGAGGCCCTCGGCGATCTCCCGCCCGCCATCCAGCCGGTGGCCGCCCAGTCCGTCACCGTGGGCAAGGCCCTGAGCTTCAGCGTTTCGGCCACGGAGAGCGATGGCGACACGATGCGTTTGACCGCTTCGGGATTGCCGGCCGGCGCCACGTTCGCGGGCGCCACGGGCACCGTTTCCGTTTCCAGCACGTTCAACTGGACGCCGGCCGCCACGGGCAGCTATTCCGTCACGTTCTTTGCCGGCGACAAGGACGGCACCAACAGCACTGCGGTCGGCATCACGGTGAATCCGCGCTCCAAACCCAGCCTGAGCACCACGCCGGCCGGGGCCTCGGTCAACGCGGTCGTGAGCAATTCCTTTGCCTTGACCGTGCAGGCCACCGAAGCCGACGGCGACACGGTGTCGATCGGCGCGCTTTCCCTGCCGGCTTGGGCGACGTTCGCGGGCGCCACGGGCGCCGCGCCGGTCCAGGTCTCGATGACGGGCACGCCGACCGTTACCGGCACCTACAGCGCCGTGTTCCGCGCCGCCGACGCCGACGGCGCCGCGACCTCCACCGTGCAGATCGTCGTGACCGAAGCGCCGTCCGTGATCGACATCGGCGGCTACAAGCTGACCCAGGCCAACGCGGCCTACGAGTACACCCTTCCGGCCGGCACGTTCATTCCCGTCAACGGCTACGTGGTTGTCGGCCGCAACACCACCAAGGATTTGTTCGAATCCGCCTGGGGCGTGACCTTGGGCGAAAACGTCGTCTACCTGAACAGCGCCGGCCTCATGCCCGTGATCAACGGCGACGAAACCTATACCCTCTCCGACGCCTCCAGCGCGCTGGTGGAAGGCCCGACCCCCGCGCTGACGTCCGGCTATACCCGGCAGCGCATCCACGCCACCAACGACGCCACGCTTTCGGGCAGTTGGACCTCCGCCACGACGGCCTCGGCCACGCCGGGCAGCGGCGGCGTCGGCAACGGCACGGCGGGGCTCGTGATCAACGAATATTCCGATGCCGGCGCCTACGCCAACGAGTTCATCGAGCTCTTCTACGACGGCGTGGCGGGTTCCCAGCCGGCGCAGGCCCCGGGCATCGTGGTCTCAGGCGGCACCAACCAAAGCGTACTGACCGGCGGCACCCTCACGTTCACCGTGACGGCCACCGATCCCGAAGACAACGACGTCATCCTGGTCGCCGACTCCAAGCCGGCGGGCGCGACCTTCACCGACGTCGAAGGCACCTCGCCCCAGGTCGGAACCTTCAGCTGGACGCCGGAGACCACGGGCAGCTACGAAGCCGTGTTCGTGGCGGCCGATCTGGCCGACGGCATGGAAACCACCCAGCGCGTCGCCATCGCCGTGCTGTCGTCGGTGGGCGCCGCGCCGGTCATCACCGTCACGGGCGGCACCAACCAGTCCGCGACCGTGAGCAACGTGCTGACCTTCACCGTGACGGCCACGGATCCCGAAGACAACGATGTCATCTTGATCGACGACGCCAAGCCGTCGGGCGCGACGTTCGGCGGCGTCGAAGGCGCTTCGCCCCAATCCTGCGCGTTCTCCTGGACGCCTACGGCCACCGGCAACTACGATGCCGTGTTCGTGGCCGCCGATGCCTACGACGGCGCCGAGTCCACCCAGCGCGTGACGATCGCCGTCACCGAGCCGGGCAGCGGCGGCGGCATGGAAACCTTTGCCAATTTCTCCGCCGCCGGTTCCTACGTGAGCGGAAGCTTCACCGGCCAGGATGGCTCGACGTGGGCCTACAGCTTGGCGCGCGGCGATTTGCCCATCAACGGCAGCGCCCCGACCCTGAGCAAAGCGGCCAATGCCTACGTCCGCTCGGGCACCATTGCCGGCGGCATCGGCACGCTGCAATTGAAGTATCGCAAGGCGTTCAGCACCACCCTGGATTGCCAGGTCTACGTGAACGATTCTCTGGTCGGCACGATTGCCGGCGGCGACGGGACGACGCAGACCTGGAGCAGTGCGTCCATCAACGTGTCCGGCAACGTGGTGCTGTTGTTCACCAATAAATCGACCAGCGGCCAGATCACCATCGACGATGTTCAATGGACGGGGTATTCCTCCGGCGGCGGCACGGATCCGATCGTGGAAATCGTGGTTCTGCCCACGAATGCCACCGAGCACCTCTCGCTGGAACTCTCCACCTCGCAGGTGGGCAGCCAGTACGTGCTGGAATACACCACGAACCTGCTGGAAAATCCGCTGGTCTTTATCCAGGCCGCGCCGGGCGTCAACGGCACCGGCAACGCCATTACCCTGCAAGACCCCACCAATGCCCCCGTCGGCGACGGCCGGTTCTATCGCATCCTGAAATATTAAAGGCCTTCCAAGACCGATATTTAAGGTTTTGCGTACCAAACCGCCGATGCGGCCTTTCAAGGGCCCTGTCGGCGGTTTTTTGCATGAAATCGGCCCAAAATGTGCATTTTTAAGGCAAAAAAGCCGATTTTGATGGATTTCTGGAGGGGCAGGCTCCGTCCTGCCCGATTTATCCGCCATTTTCCAGCCTTTGGAGCCCCCGACAGCCTATCCGC
>RZYG01000323.1 GCA_009930415.1 Spartobacteria bacterium
TGGCCGTGGTGGTGATCAACGCTATCATAGGTTTTCTGCAGGAGGGAAAGGCGGAAGAGGCCCTTGAGGGTATCCGGAAGATGCTCTCCCTCACCGCGCATGTGCGGCGGGGGGGAGAGTGGGAGGAGACGGGCGCTGAAGAGCTTGTCCCCGGCGATATCGTCCGTCTGCGCTCGGGGGACAGAGTTCCCGCCGATATGCGTCTGCTGGAAACAGTGAATCTCCGCATCGAGGAGGCCGCGCTTACCGGAGAGTCGGTTCCCTCCGGGAAGGATACCGAGGCCGTTTCGTCCGGCGCCGGGGTCGGCGACCGGTCCTGCATGGCCTATTCCGGCACGATGGTGACTGCGGGGCGGGGGACCGGCGTGGTCACGGCGACGGGGGCCTCCACCGAGATAGGAAAAATCAACAGGATGATCTCCGACGTGGAGCAGCTCGCCACACCGCTTACCAGGCAGATGAACAGGTTCGGCAAGGTCCTCTCGGTCGTCGTCGTTGGTCTGGCGGGGTTGATGATGCTGGCCGGCTGGACGCTTCACGACTTTGCATGGGGGGATCTCTTCTTCGCGGCCATCGGATTTGCCGTCGCGGCCATCCCCGAAGGGCTGCCCGCCATTCTGACGATTACGCTCGCGCTCGGCGTTCAGCGGATGGCCCGCCGGAACGCGATCACCAGAAAGCTGAACGCCGTCGAGACGCTCGGCTCCGTGACGGTGATCTGCTCGGACAAGACAGGCACGCTCACCCGGAACGAGATGACGGTGCGCTACGCGATCACACCCGAGGGGAAATACGAAGTCTCGGGGACGGGATACCGTCCCGAGGGGGAGATTTCGCTCGACGGGAGCGCGGTCTCGGCCGAAGAACGCGATGACCTCAACGCCCTGGTGGAGACGATGGCTGTCTGCAACGACTCGGAGATCGTCGAGGAGGACGGAGAGTGGCGAGTGACCGGCGAGCCCACGGAAGGGGCGCTGCGGACCTTGGCGCGCAAGGCGTCGTTCGATCCGGCCCGGTACGAGCGGATCGCATCCATTCCCTTCGAGTCGGAGAACAAGTTCATGGCGACGCTCGAACGGCTTCCCGGAGGAGGCGTCAGGATCCTGTTCAAGGGCGCCCCGGATAGGCTGCTGGAAAGGTGCGGACAGCAGAGGGGCGCGGACGGAACTGTTCAGCCGCTGGACCGGGAGTCGTGGGAACAGCGGATGGAGGAGCTGGGCGGCGAAGGGCTTCGCGTGCTTGCCGCCGCCTTCAAAGATGCGGACGAGGGAAAGAGCGGGCTGGAAATGGAGGATGTCGAAAACGACATGGTGTTCCTTGGCCTCGTCGGCATTATCGACCCGCCTCGTCCGGAGGCGATAGAGGCCATCAAGATATGCAGGGACGCGGGAATCAAGGTGAAGATGATCACCGGCGACCATGCGGGGACCGCAAGCGCCATCGGACGCGAGATGGGCATTACCGATACAGGCCTTGCCGTTACCGGCGAGGAACTGGAGAAGGCTTCCGACGAAGAGCTGCGCACGATCGTACGGGACGCGGACATCTTTGCCCGCACCAGCCCGGAGCACAAGCTGCGGCTTGTGCAGGCGCTTCAGGCGAACGGCGAAGTTGTCGCGATGACCGGCGACGGCGTGAACGACGCTCCCGCGCTCAAGCGGGCCGACGTCGGCGTGGCCATGGGGATCAAAGGGACGGAGGCGACCAAGGAGGCGGCGGACATCGTGCTGGCGGACGACAACTTCATCTCCATCGAGCGCGCGGTGGAGGAGGGGCGCACCATCTACGACAATCTGCGGAAGGCCATTCTCTTCATCCTGCCGACGAACGGCGCCGAGGCGCTGGTCATTCTTGCAGCCGTGGTCTTCGGGCTGTCCCTTCCGCTGACGCCCGTGCAGATCCTCTGGGTCAACATGGTGACCGCCGTCACGCTCGCCCTCGCTCTTGCCTTCGAGCCGGCCGAGCCGGGAGTGATGCAGCGCCCTCCGCGCTCGCCCGACGCCCCGATTCTCGGCGGACTCTTTCTGTGGCGCATCGCGTTCGTCTCCGTGCTGATCGGCGGGGCGACCATCGCCGTCTTTCTTGTGGAACGCCGGCTCGGCATGCCGCTGGAGACGGCGCGGACCCTCGCGGTCAATACGCTCGTCTGCGGACAGGCGTTCTATCTTTTCAACAGCCGGTATCTCCGGGAGTCGAGTCTTGCGCCCGACAGGGTTTTCGCAAACCGCGCCGCGTGGATAGCGGTAGGCGTGCTGGCCGTACTCCAG
>RZYG01000324.1 GCA_009930415.1 Spartobacteria bacterium
GAATTTCGCCCCCCGGGGGGCGAGAGAGCTCCCTGCGGGAGCTCAAAACCATGAGTCAACAACCAAGAAAAAGTGACAACCCGAAATCAGGACTCGACAAACAGGAACTGGCATGTTTTTCCCTCCTGTTTTCCTGATTTTTCGTGTTTTCTTGCACCGCAAGCCTCGTGCGAAGGCGGGTCGAGGGATCTCGGCTTCGCCTTATGCGCCGGCCGAGGGTCAAGCCGAGATGTTTCGACCCCGGCGCTGCGCGCCTGCGCTCAACTTGACCGAGACGCCGCCGAACGGTCAAAACCACCGGGACGGGGTCGTCCCGGCTCCAAACAGCCCCCCACCCACCCGATCAATCCCGATAAGGGTCTGGGCCCAGCAGGACTTGAACCTGCGACCAAAAGATTATGAGTCTTCCGCTCTGACCAACTGAGCTATGGGCCCGAATACTATAAAAACCGCGTTTTTCGCCTTATTTTAAGGGCTTTTTTCAATTCTTGCGGGGTCGCCGTGTTGCTGTTTGTGATGGCTTGTTGTGCCTTGTTTGGGAATGATATCCCCCACATAAACCCCACAATCAATTTTCCGGTTTCCGCGTTCATCGTGGGCCGAATCATGCCCGGAACCGGAAAACGGGACAAGTCCTATTCTTGGCGGACGGCATGAGAAACCCCCGGCGCGTGGGCGGTCCGGGGGTGGGTTGTAAACATCTCGACCGGACAGGGGCGTCCGAATGTTTACAGTCGGGCGGGGGCGGGCGGCAATCCCTGGGCGGCCTCCATGCGTCGGCGCTTCCTGTAGGTCTTGGCGATGGATTCGGCGCGGCGGCGGTGGTGGTTGACTTCCGCCCGGACTCGGGGGTCGTGCATGGCTATCCCGACAAGCGTTTCGACCGCGGCGTCCGGGTGGTAGCGCCGGAGTCGGGCGACTGCCGCGGCGAGGATGGCGCTGGCGGCGGCTTCCTCCTTGGCGGCGTATGCGGCAAGCTCCGCGGATGGCCTAAGCGGTGCGGTCATGTGGTGGCCTCAAACCTTTACCATCCTCACCGTAGGGCGGCGGGTTCTTGTGCGCTGTGCCTGGTGTCCATCCTGTAGGGTTCCGACTCCCCCGACTGCCGCGGCGACATAGGCCAGGGTCACGGCATCCCCCCAGTCGTGCCAGCCGATGGCCTTCCCCCAGCGCCAAATGGGGCCGGTCTTTCCGATGAGCTTTTCGACCAGGGGCTCGCGGGTGACTTGTTCGGAAAACTCTTTGTGGCTCCCTCCTTCGTAGAGTGACAAGCTGCCGGGGGAGTTGGGGAGTCCTAGCCATGCCTTTTGACTGACTTCCCGCCAGTAGTCGGAATTAAAGGCGATAAACCTCCCTAGCTTTTCCGATTCTGCGCGGTGGCATTGTTCCATGGGCGCACCTATGGCGCTCCTGGGGTTGGGCCGGTAGTAGTCTGCCGAAAAGCCTTTCGAGGATAGGACCGCCATCCCGAGGGCGCGGCCTTCCCCCGTGATGTAGCGCCTCACCACGTCCGGGGCATAGCCTGCGTCGATGATCCAGCAGGCGACGCGGGCCATCTGATCCCCTTGCGTCAACTGAAGGTTCCGCAACTCCTGGCCGTGGGCGACAAGGGCGGCGTAGATCAGTTGTTTGGCCGCCATCTCCGGGCAATTCTTCGGGACAATCCCGCGGCCTCCCTTGTCGTAGCGGCCATACCAGGGAATCCATGCGGTTTGATCGTTGGCAAATCCGATAACGGCGCTATGCAGCCCGTAGTGGTTGATGTCGGTCGCGGCGATGATCGTCCGCGCTTCCTGCGGCAATACCAGGGGCGGGCGGCCTATGTGGACCCGACTGGCGACTATGCGGGCGTTTAGGTCGTAGACGCTGGCATCCTTCTCCCTGGGCTCGTTCTGGTATTCGGCGGCGAAAACGTCCTCGCCGAGATCGCAAAGCAGATTTTGCGCGTGTTGCATGGCGGTCCTCTCTTTTCCTCTGGTGTAGCGTTCGGGCCAATCGACAACGGCTCCCGCGTCCATGGCCTCCTGGTTCGCGGCATAGAATGCGTCGGCGGCCTCGGGGCCGTCCTCCCTGCGCTTGGCGGTGTATTCCTTCCAAAGCGTCTTTTGGGCGTCGGGCCAGCGGCGGACAAGTCCCCGGGTGCTTCCCTGCCAGTCCGGGCGGCGTTTCCGGTCCAGGAAGCGGGCGGCTAGATCGTCGTGCCGGATGATGGTACAGGGCATCATGGCGGCAATCGTGGCGGCGGGGCCTCCGCTTCCCATGAT
>RZYG01000087.1 GCA_009930415.1 Spartobacteria bacterium
GCCTCGACTTCGGCCAGCCGGCGGCCGGCGGCGGCCCGGTCGTCCGGGGAGATTTCCGTTGCGGCCAGTTTCTGATACAGAGCGGATTGCTCCTGTTCCAGACCGGGAATTTCCCGCTCCAGCCCGGCGACTTCCCGTTCGATCCGGCGGAGTTCGTTTTTGAGCACTTTCCGGTCACGGAAGGCTTCCGCGCGCGCGACTTTCGCCTCATCGACGTCTTTTGCGGGTGCGGCGCGGCCCTCGCCTCCGGTCGCCTCCTGCGCGATTTTTTCGCGGTAGTAGTCGTATCCGCCGGCGAACCGCCGCACCCCGCCCCCGTCGGGCGCCACGGCCACGATGCCCTGCGCCACCGCGCGCACGAAAGCGACGTCGTGCGACACCAGCACGACCGTGCCGGCATAGGCGGCGATCGCCTCTTGCAGCGCCTCGCGGCTCTCCACGTCCAGATGCGTCGTGGGCTCGTCCAGGAGCAGCAGATTCGGCGGCCGGATCAGGATGCGCGCGAACGCCAAGCGAATCCGTTCGCCGCCCGAGAGCACCTCCACGCGCTTTTCGGCCGCTTCGCCGGAGAATCCGAACCCGCCCAGCAAGGTGCGGATTTCCTTTTCGTTGGCGTCGGGCGCGACGGCCTTGAGGGTTTCGAGGCAACTGCGCGTGCGGTCCATCGTATCGGCCGTCTCCTGGCTCTGGTAGCCGGGCACGACGAGATGCCCCGCCACGCGCTTGCCCTCCCCCGGCGCCAGTTGCCCGGCCATCACGCGCAGCAGCGTCGTCTTGCCCGCGCCGTTGGGCCCCACCACCGCCAGTTTTTCGCCCTTCTGCACCGCGAGGTCCACGCCGCGGAAAATCCATTTTTCCGCTTCGTAGGCGAAGCCCACGCCCTCGCAGCGCAACACCTCCTGGCCGCAATGCGGCGGCTTCGCCAGCCGAAAATGGCCGCGCCCGCGCGCCACCGCGACTTCCTCGGTCCGCTCCAGCTTTTCGAGCATCTTGATCCGGCTCTGCACGCGCGACGACATCGTGTTCTTGGCCCGGAACCGCTCCACGAACCGCTCGATCTGCTCGCGCTTGCGGTCTTCGTTGGCCTGCCGCGACAGCGAGATTTCCCGCCGCTTTTCGCGCTCCTGCGCATACCACGAGTACCGCCCCGGATAGCGCGTCGCGCGGCCACCGGCCACTTCGAGCGTGATTTCGCAGAGGTTTTCGAGCAGATAGCGGTCGTGGGAAATCATGGCCAGCGTGCCGCGGAATCCCTCCAGCCGCCGGCGCAGCCATTCAACCGCGGGCAAATCCAGGTAATTGCTCGGCTCGTCGAGCAGCAGCAGGTCGGGCTCCGCGATCAGCGCGCGGCTCAGCTCCGCCCGCATCTGCCACCCGCCGGAAAATTCGCCCAGCGGCTTCTGCAGATCTTCCACGCGGAACCCGAGGCCGGTCAGCGCCGCCGCCGCGCGGGAATGCAGATCGTAGCCGCCTTGCGCTTCGAACTGGCTTTGCAGCTCCCCCAGCCGCCGCAGGAGCGTGCGCGACTCCTCGGCGTCGTCGCCCGCCAGACGTTCTTCGATGCGGTGGATTTCCGCGCGGATCGTCTCGAGATCGGGCGCGGCCCGTTCCACGTATTTCCGCAGGGGCGTGCGTTCCTCGCCCGGCTTCACCTGCTGCCGCAGGTAGCCGATGCGGACGTCCTTGGCCCGGATCACCGCCCCCGCATCCGCGTCGGATTCGCCGACGATCAGATCGAAGACCGTGGATTTGCCCGCGCCGTTGGGGCCCACGATTCCCGCGCGCTCGCCCGCGAGCAAACGGAAATCCACGCGGTCGAGCACGATTTGCCCGCCGTAGCGTTTGCTGACTTGCCGGAATTCGATCATCCGCCCCGGACCCCGGGTGCCGCCTCAGGCCTTGGGGGTTTGGCCGATGATTTGCCGTTCGCTGTCCACCAGCAGGCGATGCAGCTCCTGCGGATCGTCCGTGCCGCGCATGGCGAGCAGCAGGCTCGTCTGGTGGCACATCATGCACAGCCGCGCCAGCACGTGCAGGTGGATGCGGTCGTCCTGGCTGCAGATCAGGAAGAAAACGTCCGTCGTCGAGCGGTCGGGCGAGCCGAACGGCACCTGGCCGACGGTCTTGCCGACGACCACGAACGAATCCTCGAACATGTAGGGTTCGTGGTTGCGCGGATGCAGCAGGGCCAGCCCGCCCGAAAGCGCCGTGGAACAGAGTTTCTCGCGCTCGACGAGGCTCTCCAGCAATTCGTCGCGATAGCACAGCAGGCCCGTGGCGTCGGCCAGCTCGACCATTTCGCGCAGGATGGACGACTTGGAACGGCAGGTCAGCCCCGGCCGGATCCATTCGGGTTTCACGAGGGTCGGCACGATGGCCGCGTCGGCCGCCAGATCGTGGTATTTCGCGGTGGTCCGGCGGTGGAAATCCGCCAGGATCTCCGCGCTGGATTCCAGCAGATGGCGCGAAGCCCATTCGTCGAGCGCGTGGTGCCGGAACGACAGCCGCCCGCCTGTGTGCTCGCAGGGGAGCTCGCCGCGCCGGGCCAGTTCCTCGACGCGCTCGGCCGGCATGTGCAGGAATTCGGCTGCTTCGGCCAAATTGAAAAACCGGAACGGCATGGGCGCGCCTTCCCCCGCTCAGATGCCCAGCAAGCCCGTTGCGAACGCCAGCAGCATCGCCACCGCCGCCGCCAACGTGCCCGCGGTGAATTTCGGAAAGGAACTGCCGTCGGCCCGGCGCCGCAGTTGCTTGGCGTAGAACGCCAGCCCGCCGACCGCGACCGTCAGCATCAGCATCGCGCCGAAGAACAACTGGTTTTTCCACAGCGTATCCGCCGGACCCGCCCCGGGCGAACCCGAACCGCCGACCGCCGCCTTCCCCACCAGCGGCAGGATCATGCACTGGAACAGAAACAACAGGCCGAACAAAACGGACAGCGTTTGGCCCGTCGCCGGCGCCGCCAGGGATTTCCGGAATTCCTCGGCGCCGGATTCCGCCGGCGCGTCCTTGCGTTTCGGTTCTTTGCTCATCGGGCGCCATTCTCCACAAGCCGGCCGGCGATTCAAGCAAAAGGCGCTGCGGGCGGCCCCGTTCTTTGCGCTTCAACCCGGACGCCGCCTGCGCTAGGATGCGGCGCGAAAGGTACCTCCGCCATGCGCAAACGCCCCCTGAACGTCTTGATCTTCCTCGGCAGCCCCCGCGAGGACGGCAACTCCACCCGGCTGGCCTTCGCCTTCGCCGACGCCGCCAGCCGCAACGGCCACGCCGTGCAATCCCTGCGCCTCTCCGCCCTCGAGTTCGCGCCCTGCGACGGCTGCGGCGACTGCTGGCCCACGGCCGCCCGCCCTTGCGTCCTCCGCGACGACCTGGAGGCCGTCTATCCCCTGCTGCGCAAGGCCGACGTCCTCGTTTTCGCCACGCCGCTGCACTTCTACGCGTGGTCCACGCCGCTCAAGAAACTGACCGACCGCCTCTACTGCCTGAGTCCCCAGTTCAAGCGCAACCTCAAGGGCAAGACGTCCGTCCTGCTGGCCGCCGCCGCCGACGACCGCCCCGCCGCGTTCGCCGGACTGAAGGCCACCTACCGCCTCGTGGCGGACTACATGGGCTGGAAACGCCTCGGCGAAGTGCTCGTCGGCGGACTCGACGCCCCCGACGCCGTCTCCCGCAACGGCCGCGCGCTGGCCCGGGCCGACGCCCTCGGCGCGCGCCTCGCCTGAAGCCGTCCGTTGCCGCCGCGGCCCGGCCGTGGTATGTTGGCCATTCCATCGACAACAGGAAAAACAGACCCGCCATGAACCCCGCCGAACCCGTCATCCGCAAAGCCTCGTTCAGCGACGGCCCCGCCATCTTCCGCTGCATCAAGGCCCACCCCAACGAGCTCGTACCGCGGCCGCTCAGCGACGTCCTCCTGCACATCGACCGGTTCCTCGTGGCCGAGCTCGCCGGCGAAATCGTCGGTACCGCGTCGTGGGCTGTGCTGCCCGAACTCGAACCCGGCAAGAATCCCTCCATCGAAATCCAATCCGTTTCGGTGCGGGACGATTTCCAGAAACAAGGCCTCGGCCGCCGGCTGGTCGAAGCCGCGATCGCCCGCGTGGCCGAATTCCAGCCCTACCAGATCATCGTGCTGACCTTCACCCCGCCGTTTTTCGCCAGCCTCGGCTTCGTGCCCGTCTCCAAGGAAAAACTGCTCTACAAGCTCTACAAAGGCTGCATGAACTGCGCGAAGTACGACAATCCCCTCACCTGCCCCGAAGTCGCCATGGCCTACGATCCCGCCCGCGCGAAAGGGACCGCCTCGTGAGGGCCGCTCCGCTCCGCCGCCTCGCGCCGGTGGCGCTGCCGCTGCTCCTCGCCCTGCCGCTCGCGGCCGGGGCCTGGTCCGGCGTGCAGCACATCCAGATCAGCAAGGCCGCCGCCCGCAACCTCCCCGACGAAATGGCGGCCTTCCGCGACTTCGCCCGGCCCATGGCGCTGCCCGCCATCTATCCCGACCTCTGGAAGGAAGGCGATCCCGACGAAGGTCCCCGCCACTACTTCGAGCCCGATCGCCTGCCCCCCGGCACCGACATCCGCGCCTTCAGCCCCGTCCAGATCGAGGCCTTCCTGCAGATGGACGCCATCCCCGCCGAAATCGGCATCGCCCCCTGGGCCATCGTCGAGCTGCTCGCCCAGATGACCGACGCCATGCGCGCCACCAACTGGACCTGGGCCGCGCAGTGCGGCGCCGCCATGAGCCACTACGTGGCCGACGTCCACATGCCGCTGCACTGCACCCGCAACTTCAACGGCCAGGAAACCTGGCAGGTCGGCGTCCATTCGCGCGTCGAAGGCGACATGACCAAGGCCTTCTTCCGCGCCGACGCCATCCGGCCCGGTCCGGCCGGCCACCTCGCCGAGCCCTTCCGCGACGTCATGGGCTGGATCGAGCATTCCGCCGCCATGGCCCCCGTCGTGCTCCGCGCCGATCTCATCGCCAAGCGCTCCGCCAACGGCCGCATCGACTCCGAAACCTATTTTCTCCGGCTCTGGGAACTGACCGGCGACGTCATCGAAACCCAGATTTCGGATGCCGCCGCCCACCTGTCTTCCCTTTGGTACACCGCCTGGGTCAACGCCGGCAAACCGGCCATCCCCGCTCCCCTCGACGAACTGCCGGTCCTGTCCGTGCACTCCGGCGTCGGCATCGATCCGGCCAGCGAAGGCGGTCCCGTCGGCGCCAGCCGCTCCCGCCAGAACCAACGCTACGACACCATCATCTGGGCCGTCATGGGCGGTCTCGCCCTCCTCGTCGTCGCCTCGTCCATCTGGCGCGGCATCCAAGAACGCAAGGCCAAAGGACCGTGAAGAAGCGTACCCGCCTGGACGTCCTGCTGGTCGCGCGCGGCCTCGCCGAAAGCCGCGAGAAGGCCCAGCGCCTCGTTCTCGCCGGCGAAGTCCTCGTGGACGACGCTCCCGCCGCCAAGCCCGGCCACGAGTTTCCCGACGACTGCGCGATCCGCGTCCGCCGCCCCGAGCGGTTCGTCGGCCGCGGCGGCCTCAAGCTCGAGGAGGCCTTCGTCCGGTTCCCGCGGCTCACCGCCGAAACCAAGATCTGCGTCGACGTCGGCGCCTCCACCGGCGGATTCACCGACTGCCTCCTCCAGCATGGCGCCGCCAAAGTGTACGCGGTCGACGTCGGCAAATCCCAGCTCCACTCGCGGCTCGCCGCCGATCCGCGCGTCGTCGTGCTCGACGGCTGCAACGCCCGCCATCTCCAGCCCGGCGATTTGCCCGAGGCGCCCGAGCTCGCCGTCACCGACGTCTCCTTCATCTCCCTGCGCCTGATCCTGCCGGCCATCGACCGCCTGCTGCGGCCCGGCGGCGAAACCGTCGCCCTCATCAAGCCCCAGTTCGAGGCCGGGCGGGAGGAAGTGGGCCACGGCGGCGTCGTCCGCGATCCGGCCCTGCGGCTGCGCATCGTCGACCAGATCCGCGCCTTCGGCGTGGAGACGCTCGGCTGGCAGTGGCTCGACGGGTGCCCCTCGCCCATCCAGGGCCCCGCCGGCAACGTCGAATTCCTCAGCTACTGGCGCAAACCCCCAAATCGAGATTGATTGCCGGACGGATTGCGGCGATAGTCTTTCCCGATTGAACGGAACCTGCCCATGAACGTCGGAATTTTCGCCAATTTGGCCAAACCGGCCGCCGAATCCACCCTCGCGGCCCTGGCCGCCGCCGCGCGCGAATCGCGCGTCCGGCTCGTGGCTTGCGACCGCGAAACGGTCCGCCATCTGCCCGGCGCCCGATTGGTCGCGCCCGCCCGCTTCGGAAAATCCGTCGACGTCCTGCTTTCCCTCGGCGGCGATGGCACCGTGCTGCAAGCCGTCCGCGCCTTGTCCGGATCCCAAGCGCCCATCCTCGGCATCAACCTCGGCAATCTCGGCTTTCTCACCAGCGTGCCCGACGTCCATGCCGTGGACGCCCTGCGCGCCCTCGTCGCCGGCGCCTACGAAGTCGCCGGTTATCCCCTGCTCGAAGCCCGCCTCGCGCGCGGTGCCCGCCGCCGCCTGCTGGCGCGGGCGCTCAACGACGTCGTCATGGGCTGGGGCACCTCGCCGCGCGCCACCATGATCGAAGTCGAAGTCGACCGCCAGCCCGTCGCCTCGTTCGTCTGCGACGGCCTCATCGTCGCCACGCCCGTCGGCAGCACCGGCCACGCGCTCTCCGCCGGCGGCCCCATCCTGCACCGCGAAACGCCCGCGCTCGTGCTCGAACCCATCTGCCCCCACACGCTGAGCAACCGGCCCGTCGTGCTGCCCAGCGATCGCGTCGTCGCCCTGCGCATCGGCGACAAGCGCAAAAAACTCCTGCTTTCCGTCGACGGCCAGCCGCACGGGTGGCTTCAATACGGCGACACCCTCGAGATCCGCCAGGCCGCCGAGGGCGTCCGCTTCGCCCATCTCCCCGGCTATTCCTGGTTCAAGCTGCTCTCCCAAAAGCTCCATTGGCGCGGATCCAGCTCCGACCCCAAGTAGTTTTTCGGATCCCAGCCCCCCCACGGGCTCGCTCCGCGGGTGAATCAGATCCGGCTCCCAGACCCCCACGGGCTTGTCCTGCGGGCGAATCAGATCCGGATCCCAGACCCCCACGGGCTCGCTCGGGTGAATCAGATCCGGCTCCCAGACCCCCACGGGCTTGTCCCGTGGGTGAATCCGTTTGGCCTCTGGCACGCATGGCCCCGACCGGTCGTCCCCCCGACTATTCGCCGGCCAATGAACGCATCTGCGATCATCGGAAAGTAAAGGCTTGCCTGCGTGGCACGCGGCTCCTGCCGCGTGCGGCTGGAAAAATCCGCGCGGGACGGAAGCCCCGCGCTTCGAGGGCCAATGCTGGCGACACCCAATCGCATGCGCCCCCAGCCAATGGGCGCATGACCGGATTCTTCACGGTAGATTCGGCCTTCGCTTGTAGGGGCTCAGCTTGCTGAGACCGCAGCTGTTCCCCAATTTCTCCCAACCCGGTCCGAGCAAGCTTGGCCCCTACGATTCAGAGCCCGAAATCCGTCTTGCGCCCCCAGCCAATCTTTTGCCGCGTTTTCCGTTGACCGTTCCCCCCGCGCGGGTTAAGTTCAGCACAAGTGAAGGACTTCTCCGAAGGCCTTTGCCAGTTGCTCCGAGGAACGGCGGAATTTGGCAGCGAATGACATAAACGGAACCGCAAGGAGGCCGTTGATGAATCGAAATTTGCCGCAGCATATCGTCTGGATATGCTCGTTCCTCGTCATGTTCTCGGCCGGCGCCGCGGATTCGACCCCGGTCGTGCCGCATGCGTTCCGCATGCCCACCGCCAACACCCAGTTCAAAAACGTCACGTTCGTCATTTTCGACACGGAGACCACCGGGTTCAGCCCCGCCAACGACCGCGTCATCGAAGTCGGCGCCGTCAAGGTCCGCGACGGCCGCAAGCTCGGCGAAAAAACCTGGCTGATCAATCCCAAGCGTTCCATCCCCTGGTACGTCCAGAAAGTCCACAACATCTCGATCGAGATGCTCCAGGACCAGCCCACCTTCGCCGAAATCTATCCGGAATTCCTCGAATTCATCGACGGCGCCGTGCTCATCGCCCACAACGCCCCCTTCGACGTCCGCATGATGTCCGCCGAGGCGAAACGCAACCACATGCCCCCGCCCAAGAACGCCGTGCTCGACAGCTTGGCCCTCTTCCGCAACTGGTACCCCGAACTCAAGTCCCATACCGTCTCGGACCTGATCGATCTGTTCGAGATTTCCACCGACGGGCTCCACGCCCACCGCGCCACCGACGATTCCTTGTTCGTCTATTACGCCATCCAGAAGGAAATGGATCGGCGCAGCGACCAGCCGCGCTTCAGCGTCCTGCTCGAAAGCGCCGGCAAGGTGATCCGCTTCGCCGGCGAATGACGCCCCCCGCTCCGTGACGCCGCTCTTGCGCCTGGGAATTGGGTTCGTTGCCGTTGGCGCGGTCCTGTTGATTCTGTGGTTCGCGGGCGACGCCCTCTATGCCCGCCGCGTCCGCGCCCGCGCCGCCCGCCACGCCGGCCACGCGTCCGTCGAACCCTTCGCCCTGAACCCGGCCGGCGCGCCGGCGCTGCTGCTCGTCCATGGCTTCGCCGACGGCCCGGCCGTCTTCGCGAAACTGGCGCCGCGGCTGGCCGCGGACGGCTTCGCCGTGCGCGCCCTGCATCTGACCGGATTCGGCAACGGCCCCGACCCAATGGCCGGCGTCGCCTTCGCCGCCTGGCAGGCCGACCTCGACCGCGAAATCGCCGCCCTCCGCGCAGAGAATCCCGATCGTCCGATCTGGCTGGTGGGCCATTCCCTCGGCGGCGCCTTGGCCTACGACGCCGCGCTGCGCCCCGCCAACCGAGTCGCCGGCCTCGTCCTGCTCGCGCCGCTCGTCCAGGTCTCCCGCGCCCGCAGCCCCGTCCTCTCCCCGCGCCAGTGGTTCGGGCTGCTCGACCGCCTGCTGGTCTTCACCGACGTCGTCGAGTCGCGCCTGCCCAAGGACCTGCGCGACCCCGCCGCCCGCGCCGAATACCAAACCGACAAGTTCATCCACCGCGCCGCCTACCGCGCCCTCTTCGCCGCCGTGGACGCCGTCCGCCCCCGTGCCGCCGAGTGGCGCGGGCCGCTCTTCATGGCCATCGCCCCGTCCGACCAGATCGTCGATTCCGGCGCCGCCCGGTTTTTCTTCGGCGCCACCAACGCCGCGCCCGCGCACCTCGTCGAGGTCCACGCCGCCGGCCACGTCCTGCCCCTCGACTACGGCCACGAACAGCTCGCCGCCAAGATCGCCCGCTTCATCCGCGCCGCGCCCCCCGCCGCGCCTTGATCCGTTTTACGTCGCACGTGAAAAGGTCGCCGGATTTTTACGTGGAACGTAAAAACTTTCAGCGCGTTTTACGTGGAACGTAAAAACTTTGCGGCGCCGTTCACGAGAGCCGCAACACGCCCTGGCGATCGCCGGTCCGTTCGGCACCGGCCAGTTCGGCGCGCCAGCCGCGCAACAGGGCGTGGTCCTCGGACCGCGCCTCCGCGCCGGCCTGCAGCAGGCGGGCCAGATCGTTCCGACTGCCGACCAGCGCCGGATCGATGCCGCGGGCCGCGGCTCGGGCTTGGATCCCGGCCAGCGCGCGGTCGAGCTCTTTCCGGAAGGCGGCATCGCGGCGCGGTTGGAAGATCGGCGGCGGCAGGTCGGCCTCGGGCATTTCCTGCGCGCGGCGGACGGCCGCCAAGAGTTCCGCGCCCCAGCGCGCGACCGCCGGCGGCTTGAGCTTCAACCCATCCGGGGTTTGCGGCAGCGCCGCGGCGACGTCCACCAGTTCGCCGTCCTCCAGCAGCCAGCGCCGCGGCAAGTCGGCGGCGCGCGCGGCCAGCTCCCGCCAGGCGGCCAGCTCGCGCAGCGCGGCCAGCGGACGCGGTGCCAAGTTGGCTGCCGCGCGGATGCGCAGATAGGCCTCCGCCGGCGATTTTTCGTCGGTGGTTTCCGGCGCGTCCAGCCCCGCCAGTTCTTCGTCCAGCCACGCTTCCACGCCCGCCGCGCGGGCGCGGGCGCGCAGCCGGGCGGCGACTTCCGGCAGGTAGCGCACGTCGTCGGCCGCGTAGTCGAGCTCTTCCGGCGCCAGCGGCCGCGCCAGCCAGTCCGCGCGCGTGTGCGCCTTGGCCAGATGGACGTCGACGATTTCCGCCAGCAGATTGCCGAGGGAAAGCGTGGAAGCCAAGCCGGCGAAACCCGCCGCCAACCGCGTGTCGAACACGTTGCACGCCGCGACGCCGGTCGCGCAGCGCAAAATCATCAGGTCTTGGGGCGCGTCGTGCAGGATCTTCACGATGCGCGCATTCGCCAGCAGCTCGCCCAGCGGCGCCAGATCGCCGGCCGCCAACGGATCGACCAGAAAGCAGCGGCCGTCGGCGCTGGCGACCTGCACCAGGCCCAGCCGGGCGTAGTAGGTGCGCTCCCACGTGAATTCCGTGTCGAACGCCAAACAGGCCTCTTCCTGCAGGCGGTTCGCGAGCGAACGGAGGGCGGCGGGGGCGGTAATCATCTCGAAGGCGGTGGTCATAGGCCCCGGACCTTAGCAGAACCCGCGCCGCCCCACAACCGGGCGCAAGACGGATTTCGGGCTCTGAATCGTAGGGGCCGAGCTTGCTCGGACCGGGTTTGGAGAAATTTGGGAATAGCTGCGGTCTCAGCAAGCTG
>RZYG01000088.1 GCA_009930415.1 Spartobacteria bacterium
CGGCCCTTACGCCCCCCCACGGCCTTGTGCCGTGGGCCTGCCCTCCGAAGCCTTGGCGAAGGAGGGAGGCCAAGTTGGCTCCCCCACCACGCAAGGTGGCGGGGCCCGCCGGAACCAAAACCGCAACGCACTTGTGCAAGACTCAATAATCCTTTCAGGGACTTTGGACGTTCTTGGAATGGCGTCCCTTGGGTTTGCCGGTGAAGAGGGTGTAGATCAGCGGCAGCACGAGCATGGTGAGGGCGCCGGCGACGAGGACGCCGGCGACGGAGGCGGTGCCGATGCCGGCGCGGTTTTCGGAACCGATGCCGCGGCTGACCGCCATGGGCAGCATGCCGAGGCCGGAGGCGAGGATGACCATCAGCACGGGGCGGAACTGCTCGGCCATGGCGGTCAGCATGGCTTCGCGGCGGCAGGTGCCTTCCCGGATGTGCTGGGCCATCTTGTCGACGATGAGAATGGCGGGATTCACGACGATGCCGATCAGCATCAGGATGCCGAGCAGGGCGAAAATAGTCAGGGCGAATTGGCCGATGGCCAGGGCCCCGACGACGCCGATCAAGGCCATGGGCAGGGTGAGCAGCACGAAGCCGGGCCGGCTCCAGGATTCAAGGATGGCGGAGAGGGTCAGCAGGGTGAGGAAGGTGGCGAGCAGAATGGCCTCGCCGAAGTCGGCGACGACTTCGCCGAGCATTTCGCTCATGCCCGAAGGGGTGAAGGAATAGCCGGCGGGCAGGAGCGCTTGTTCCGCGACGGCGCGGTCCATTTCGGTGCCGACGCCGGACATCGTGGAGCCTTCCCGGATGTCGCCGAGGATCTTGACGGTGCGCTGCTTGTCCACGCGGTAGATCTGGATCTTGGCGCGGTCGTCCACGACGTCGGCGACGGTTTCCAGCGGGATGGGGCGGCCGTCGGCGCCGGGGAGGAGGAATTGGCGGATCTGGTCCTTGCCGGGGCGCTCGGCGAGCTTGACGCGGACGTCGTAGGTGCGGTCGCCGCGCTTGAAGTCGGCGGCTTCGATGCCTTCGACGTTGCCGCGGACGATGGCGGCGAGGCGCGCGGCCGGCAGGCCGAGATCGGAGAGCACCGGGCGTTTGGGCACCACGCGGATTTCGGGCTTGGTGTCGCGCACGGTGGTCTGCAGCTGGTCCACGCCGGGGAGGTCGCGCACGGCGGCCTGGATGGCGAGCGCGGTGGCGTCGAGCACGTCGAGATCTTCGCCGACGAGGTTCTGGTCGATCTGGAACGACTGCCCGCCCATGCGGCCGGGGACGGAGGCGGAAATCATGCAGTCGGTTTCGTCGCTCAGGAGCGCGCGGATTTCGGACAGGCGATCCTGGATTTTCCAGCCGCGCTCGAGCTTGGATTTGAACATCAGCTCGATTTGGCCCATGTACACGCCTTCGCTGGCTTGGCCGCTCATCGATTCGGCCTTGCCGGCCGTGGTGAGGACGTGCTCGAGGTCGGAAAATTCCGCGAGGCGCGCCTGGATTTTTTCGATGCGCGCGACGGTCTGTTCCAGGTCGTAGTACGGGGGGAATTCGGCGCGGATGAAAACGCGGCCTTCGTCGGCGGTTTCGAAAAAGCTGAAGCCGAGACGGCCGCCGCCGATTTTCATGGTGAAGAAGAAGAGGGCGACGAAGCCGAGGACGACGGGGAGGTTGTAGCGTTTGTGGGCGGCGATGCGGCGCATGGCGCCGGTGAAGCCGCGGCCAATACGGTCGAAGCCGCCGCTCCAGCGCTGGCCGAAGCGGGCGAAGGCGTTGTCGCGCCGCTTGGACGCGGGCTCGAGCAGCAAGGCGGCGAGGATGGGGGTGAGGGTGAAGCTGATCAGGATGGAGACGGCGTTGACGATGAGGGTGGCGACGGCGAAGGGCGCCAGCATGCGGCCGGCGAGGCTGGACATCATGGCGATGGGAAACATCACGATGACGTTGGTGCCGGCGGAGGCCAGCACGGCCACGGCGACTTCGGAGGTGCCGCGGCGCGCGGCCTCCCAGTGGTCGTCCAGCGTCTCGAATTTTTCGACGATGTTTTCGAGCACGACGATGGAGTTCGAGACGAGCACGCCGGTGGACAGGCCGATGGCCATCAAGGTCGGCATGTTCAGGGTCTGGCCGGCGAGCTGCATGAAGAAGAGGCTGACGACGATGGTGACCGGCATCGTGATGCCCACGATGAGAGTGGTGCGGACGTTGACGAGGAACACGAACAGGACGATGGCGCAAATCAGCACGGCCTGCCAGACGGCGGAAACGGCGGAATCCACCGATGCGCGGATGGTGGCCGATTCGTCGGAAACCCAGGTCAGTTCCATCCCGCCGGGCAGGGTTTGGCGGATTTGCCCGTAGCGCTTGTGGATCTCGCGGACGAGGGCGACGATGTTCGCGTCGGCCTTCTTGACGATCTTGAGCACGATGCCCTGCCGGCCGTCGAGGATGGCGCGCTGGCGGACTTCCGCGGTGGCGAGGCGGACGGTGCCGAGGTCGGCGAGGCGGCGGCGGACGCCGTTGCGGTTGGCGACTTCGAGATCGGCGATGTCGGCGACGTTGTCGTATTCGGCGTCGAAGCGGACGAAGAATTCGCTGCCCTGCTCGCGGATGCGGCCGCCGGGGAGGTTGAGGATGCCGCCCTGGAGCGCGCCGACGACGTCGGCCGTGGTCAGGCCGGCCGCGGCGAGGGCGTCGCGGTCGAGCTCGACCCACACCTCGCGCTCGTTGCCGCCGATGACCTGCACTTCGCCCACGCCGGGAACGGTGGCGAAGCGATCGGCGACGACGTTGTCGGCATAGTCGTACAAGTCGTCGAGGGGCGCGTCGCCGGAGAGGAACACGTTGGCGATGGGCGACGCGTTGATGTTGATTTTCATGATCGCCGGACGGTCGGCGTCCTCGGGCAGCTGGCTGAGGATGAAATCGATTTTTTCGCGGACGTCCTGCGCGGCGACGTCGACGTCGACCGCGAGGTTGAATTCGAGGACGACTTGCGAGACGTTGTCCATGCTCGACGACTCGATGTGCTTGAGGCCGTCGATGCCGGAGACGGCGTCTTCGATGGGCTTGGTGACGTCTTTCTCGACGTCTTCGGGGGAGGCGCCGACCCAGGTGGTGACGACGGCGACGTAGGGGATGTCCACCGCCGGCATGTTTTCAATGGGGATCTTCCGGAACGAATTCAGGCCGAGTCCGATCAGGGCGATGAGCAGGCAGCCCATCGCGATCGGGCGTTTGGTGGAGGCGGTGGCGAGGAACATGGGGGGAGTCTCCAGTTACAATCTAGCGGAAAAGAAAACGGACAGATCGCAGCCAACCACGGATGGACGCGGATGGACACGGATGGATTTGATTCTCGACCCAATTAAGATTTCATCCGTGTTCATCGGTGTTTATCCGTGGTTGAAAAAATCAAAGGGCTTCGACGGCCATGCCGTCGTGGAGCTGGGTTTGGCCTTCGACCACGACCGTTTCGCCGGCGGCGAGGCCGGAGAGGATTTCGGTCCAGCCGTCGTTTTGGAAACCGGTTTCGACGGGGCGGGCGCTGGCTTGGCCGTCCTGCGCGACGAAGACGACCGTTTGGCCGGAGCGGACGAGGATGGCGGCGGAGGGCACGCCGAGGCCTTGGCGGGACTCGAAGACGAGGGTCAGGTCGGCCATCTGGCCGGGAACGACGGCGTCGCCGGGCGATTTCAGCAGACCCTTGATTTCGAAGGTCCGCAACGTCGGGTCGATGGTCGGGCTGCGGTAGGTGACGGCATGGTCGCCGGCCGCGCGGCCGCCGATGCCGAGGCGGAACGTCGTCTGGTCGGGCGCGACTTCGGGATAGTACTGGGCGGGGAGGTAGGCGGCGGCTTCGACGACGGACAGGTCGTCGATGCGCAGCACGGGTTTGCCGACGGACATTTGCTCGCCGGGTTCGACGTAGCGCGCGCTGACGACGCCGGAGAGCGGGGCGACGAGCCGGGCGTCGGCGAGGTTTTTTTCGGCAATGGCCAGCGCGGCCTCGGCCTGCTTGACCTGGCGCTCGGCCAGATCCGTTTGCGCCTCGGCGACGGCAATGCCGGCCTGGGCCTGGGCGTTGCCGACTTGGGCGGCCTCGAATTCGTTGGGACTGACCTTGCCGTCCTTGTGCAGGCGTTCGTAGCGCTCGAAATCGAGCGTGGCCTTGCGGGATTCGGCTTCGACCTTGGCGGCGGAGGCCTTGGCGACGGCGAGGGCGGCTTGGGCGACGGCGAGATCCTGCTTGGCGATGGTCAGCGCATTTTCGCGGTTGGCGGCGTCCACCTGGAAGAGGGCGGTTTCGCCGGCGACGACGACGTCGCCCTCGTCCACCCAGATGGCGTCGAGATTGCCCTCGGCGCGGGCGGCCACGGTCGCGTAGTTCTTGGCCTCGAGCGTGCCCTGCACGGTCAGGCGGCGCTCGAAGCCGCGGGCGGCGACGGGCTGGACCCGGACGGCCAGGGCGCGGACGGTTTCTTCCGCGGCGGCTTCCTTTTTTCCGCAGCCGGCCGCAAGGCCGGCGGCCACCAGGGCGGCGACGAGAAGGGCAACGGCGAGGCGCTCGGTTTTCATGCTATTTCTCCGCTTTCGTTTCGGTCTGGGGTTCGGGAACGAGGGTCAGGCCCATGGCCAATTCCAGATTGGCGAGGGCGATCTGCTCCTGATATCGGCTTTGGACCCACGCGACTTGCGCGAGGTCCAGGGCGGCGCGCGCATCGAGCGCGTCGCTCAACGGGAGCAATCCTTCGCGGGCCTGGGCGTCGTAGTCCGCCCACTTGGCGGCGGCGACGTCGTAGGCCCGCCGGCGGACGCGCGCGCCCTCGGCGGCGTCGCGCGCCGCGGCTTCGGCGGCGACGACGCCGACCATGACGGACAGGAAGACGTTTTCGCGCTCGAGCCGGGTCTGCTGCCGCTCGACCTTGGCGGCCTTGTAGCGCGCGACGTTGGCGAGGCCGTCGAACAGCGTCCAGGCGCCGCGGAAGCCGGCGACCCAGTTTTCGGCGTGGGCGGCCAGGTCGTTGCCCGTCCAGGTGCCGGTGGAGAAGAGGGAGATCGTCGGCAGGAAGTTGCAGAACGCTTGCCGCACCTGGTGGTCCTGGATGACGACCTGCCGGTCGGCGAGGGCCAGTTCGGGATGGATTTCCAGCGCTTGCAGGACGAGGTCGGCCGTTGTGCCCGCCGGCATGGTTTTCTCGGCGGCTTCGCCGGACAGCTCGATGGGGGCGTCCGGAGAAAGCCCCAGCCCCTGGAGCAGTTCGCCGCGCAGGACGTCGAGCTGGCGGCGGGCGCGGTTCAGCTCGGCTTCGCGCAGCTCGGCGGCCAGCCGCGCCTGATCGCCCTCCCAGCGGGCGACGAGGCCTTCGTCGGCCAGCCCCGCCACGCGGTCGGCGGTTTCGCGCGCGGCCGCGAGCTGGCTTGCGAGCGCCGCGACGGTGTCCACCTGCACGAGAACGTTGAAATAGGCCACGGTGGTCTGCAGGACGATGCCCTGGCGCACGTAGTGGGCGGCGACGCCCGCGGCGGCATAGCCGTGGCGCGCGGCGGCATAGAGGAACCAGGTGGACGGCATGAAAATCGGCAGGCTGGCCGTGAGGTCGGCCGTGCCGAACCGCTTTTCGTGCTGCTGGGGCATTTCCTTGTCGTAGACGCTGTAGCCGGCCGATGCGGCGACGTTCGGCAGGAAGGCGGTGAACGCCACGTTCTTGCCGATGCGGTAGAGCCGGCGGTCGAGATCCGCTTTGCGCACCGCGTAGTTGTTCGTCATGGCGAGGCGGATGCAGTCGTCGAGCGAAAGAGGCTCGGCCAACTCGGTTGCGGCCATTTGCGCGAGGTTGCTCGTGAAGGCGGCGGTCTGTTCCCGCCGCGCGCGGGCCGGCTCGAAGCTGCGGCAGCCGGACGTCGCCGCCAGCAGCAAGCCGAGAAGAACGGGAAGGAGGATGGACGGGAAGCGCATGGGGGATCCTTTCAAGCGTTCAGATCGCGGTCGTTCTGCGCGGCCAAGGCGTCGGCGTAGCGGGTCAGGAAAGATTGCAGGCGGGGGAGGTCCACGTCCGCGATGGTGCGCAAGGCGGCGGACTCGAAGGCGATCATGCCCCGGACCATCTCTTCGGCCTTTTTCTTGCCCTTGGACGTCAGCGCGACGAGCTTGCGGCGCCGGTCGTTGGGGTGGGGGTGGCGGACGGCGAGGCCGGCCCGTTCCAGCTGGTCGAGGATGAACGTGATGGTCTGGCGGGGAAAATAATTGGCGGCGGCCATGGCGGCCGGTTCCGAATCCTCGGGATGGTGATGCAGATGGACGAGGACCATGGCGACGTTGGCGGGGAGTTGCCACTTCTGGCCGCGGATCATCAGCTCCTGGTGGATGCGCCGCCAGAGGGGGAGCATGCTGGTGGCCGGAACTTGTTCAGGCGGATGGCAGTCGCGCCGAAGCGGGTGCGGGGCTGGACGTTGGGTCATGGCCGTTCCTTTTATTCGAGATGGGATAATACGACATTGGATCATCTTGTCAATGGCCTTTGTGCCGCGGAAATTCCCGAATCCCCGGGGAATGGCGAACCAATGCGCCCGCCGCCGTCCGGCAAAAAGAATTGCGTTCGCTTCGGGGGGGGGATAGGGTCTCCGATGCTCGCCGGGCCGGGTTCCGGCGGGCGGTTCCGGGCTCCGTCCGGGCCGGTTGTCGCGGGTTGGGTCCCATGCGACGGATGCCGCCAAAACCCCGCCAGGGCCGGAAGGCAGCAACGGTATGGCGGTCTTTCCGGGTGCCGTGGGTGTCCTGGCCCGCGGCGGCCGGCTCGGACGGGGCGCGGGCCGCTTACCCGCGGGAGAAGACAGCATGTCATACGAAGTTTTGGCGCGGAAATGGCGCCCGCAGCAGTTCGAACAAGTCGTCGGGCAGGAGCACGTCATCCAGACGCTCGCGCGCGCGATCCAGACGAACCGCGTGGCGCATGCCTACCTGTTCGTGGGGCCGCGCGGCACGGGCAAGACCACCACCGCGCGCCTGCTGGCCAAGGCCCTCAATTGTCCGAAGCGCGGCAAGAACGCGGATCCCTGCGACCAATGCGACTCGTGCAAGGAGATCGCCGCGGGCAACAGCCTCGACGTGATCGAGATCGACGGCGCGTCGAACAACGGCGTGGAAGAGGTGCGCGAGCTGCGGGACAACGTGCGCTACGCGCCGGCGCGGGGGCCCTACAAGATCTACATCATCGACGAAGTCCACATGCTGAGCACGGGGGCCTTCAACGCCCTGCTCAAGACGCTGGAAGAGCCCCCCCCGCACGCGAAGTTCCTGCTGGCCACGACGGACGTCCACAAGGTTCCCGCGACGATCCTCTCGCGCTGCCAGCGGTTCGACCTGCGGCGCATCGGCCTGAAGGAAATCGTCGGCCGCCTGCGGGAAATCGCCGTGGCGGAGAAATGGAAGATCACCGAGGAAGCGCTGCTGGCGATCGCGCGCGGCGCGGAAGGCGGCCTGCGCGACGCCGAATCGGCGCTGGACCAGATCGTCTCGTTCAAGGGCGAAAAGATCGAAGAAGCGGACGTGCTGGGGACGTTCGGGCTGGTGTCGTGGACGACGATCGACCAGCTCGCGACGGCGGTCCTGAAGGGCGATGCGGCGGCGGCCCTGAAGACCGTGGCGGAACTGGACGAGGGCGGCCGCGACCTGCAGCGCCTGGTGCAGGAACTGCTCGGGCATTTCCGCAACGTGCTGGTGTGGACGCACGCGCCGGAACTCGCGGATTCGTTCGACCTGACGGGCGCGCAGCTCGACGGACTGAAGGCGCAGGCGGCGCTTGCCGACGGCGAGAAGCTGCTGCGCGTGGTGGAAATCCTGACCGAGGCGGCGAACCAGGCGCGGTTCGCGCTCTCCCGCCGCACGGTGGTGGAAGTGGCGCTGCTGAAGGCGGCGCGGGCCGCCACGGTGGTCAGCCTCGACGAACTGATCGCGCAGATCCAGGCGAGTCCGGCGGATGGCGGCGCACCGGCGCCGTCCGCCGGCACCTATGTTTCTCCGGCGCGCGCGGCGGCGCCTCCGCCTTCCGTCCACGGCAAGCGCCCGGGACAGGCGGACGAAGCCGCCCACCTCAAGAGCCGCTGGCCGGCGCTGCTGGGCGTGATCGCCGAGACGGCGCAACTGGCCGCGCCCTACCTGAAGGAAGCCGAGCCGCTGCGGGTGGAAGGCGACCACGTCATTCTCGGCTTCGATCCGGAATTCAGCGGGCACCTCAAGCAGGTGGACACCTCCCGCACGCGGCTGGCGATCGAGAAGGCCCTCGGGCACGAACTGAAACGGACCGTCGGCGTGAAGTTCGCGATCGAGGAACGCCCGCAGGCCGAGGCCGAGCCGCAGCCGCCGCCGCTCGTTGAGCCCAAGGCGAAGGAAGCGCCGGCGAAAGCGCCCGCGGCGAAAAAACGCAATTTGGCCGACGATCCGATCGTCAAGAAGACGGCGGAACTGTTCGGCGGCGACGTGTTCGACGTCCGGGAATAGGAGCGACAGATGGCGAATATCATGAAGATGATGAAACAGGCCGCGGACATGCAGAAAAACATGGCCAAGGCGCAGGAGTCCCTCGCGGCGCTGGAGCTGGAACACAGCGCCGGCGGCGGCGCGGTGACGATCAAGATTGCCGGCGACGGCAACGTCGCGGCCATCCGGATCGATCCGAAGGTGATCCAGCCGGGCGACGCGGAGATGCTGGAGGATTTGATCCTGACGGCCGTGCGCGGCGCGCAGGAACTGGCGCGGGAAACGGCCGCCAAGGAGATGCAGAAGCTGACGGCCGGCCTGAACCTGCCGCCGGGTTTCGGCTTCTAGGGACCGCATGGAGCCGCTGCACCAGCTGACGGAAGCGCTGGCGAAGCTGCCGGGCATCGGCCGCCGCACGGCCGAACGGCTGGCCACGCATCTGGCGCGGAATCCGGCGGGCCCGGCGCGCGAGCTGGCGGCGGCCCTCGATGGGGCGCGGACGAAGCTGGCGGCCTGCCAACTGTGCGGCAGCGTGACGGCCAAGGACGAGAACCCCTGCCGGCTCTGCGCCGATCCGCGGCGCGACGACGCGATCCTGTGCGTGGTGGAGGATCCGTCCGACATCGCGCTGATCGAGCGCAGCGGGGAATACCGCGGGCGCTATTTCGCGCTGATGGGCAAGATTTCGCCGATGCGCGGCGAGGGGCTCGGGGATTTGCGGCTGCCGGCGCTGCTGGAGCGCGCGGCGCGGGCGCAGGAAGTCCTGCTGGCGCTGAACTGCGACGTGGAGAGCGAGGCGACGGCCTCCTATCTGCGGCACGTCCTCGCGCAGAAGCTGCCGCAACTGAAGCTCAGCCGGCTGGCGCTGGGGATTCCGGCAGGCAGCGCGATCGCGTTCTCCGACCCCGTCACGCTCGGCCGCGCGATCCGCGGGCGCACGGAGGCGTGAGCGCGGAATCGGACGGATCCGGCGGAGCCGTCGGATCGGTCGGGTCATGAAAAAACCGGCGCGGGACAACCCGCGCCGGTTTGCGTGAGCCCCCGGGCTACTTCTTCTTGGCCTTCTTGGCGGCCTTCTTGGCCTTGGGCGGGAGCCAGGCGACGATGCGGCACATGCTGGATTCGAGCTCGATGCCGCGCAGCGGGAAGCAGCCGATCCAGGCGCGGGTGCTGCCGAGCTTGGCGATGTCGCCCGCGATGTTTTCGGCGTGGACGATGCCCTTGGGGAAGAGCTTCAGGTGCATGACCTGGTAGTACTTCTTGAGCGGGAAGATCTCGTCGAAGGACTTGCCGTAGACCTTCTTCATCTTGGCGTCGCATTCCTGGAAGCGGCCGGGGTGCCAGGTGCGGATGATCGTGTTCATGGGGTGGTCCGCGCTGCCGCAGTCCACGCCGATCCACTTGATCTGCATCTTTTCGCACCAGTCGTCGAAGTCGGGGCTCGGGCCGGGATGCATGACGAAGTAGCGGATCTCGTCGCCGGTCTTCTGGTCCCACGAATAGCGGTGGTAGCCGGTGTTGATGATCAGGATGTCGCCCTTCTTCACCTCGACCTTGTCGGTGATCATCTTCGGGGTGTAGAGCGAGTAGTCGGAGACGTCCTTGGAAATGTCCACGACGACGCCGGGGCCGACCCACTCGCGCAGGGGCACGTTGCCGATCGAGCGGCCGGCGGGATAGAAGTGGATCTCGCCGTCCATGTGCGTGCCGACGTGGTTGGACGTCGTGATGATCTGGCCGTTGGCGCCCTGGCCCATGTGCGCGCCGGCGAGGCGCTTGAAGTACTGGATGCCCAGCGGCATGTACGACGGCCACGGCGGCGTGTGCACGCTCAGGCGCATCGTCAGATCGAACATCTGCGCGTTGTCCAGGAAGTCGATGAATTGGTTGTTGTTCATGGGGGGGGCCTTTCGTTGCTGTTGTTTTTTAAAAGAACGATCCGTCGGATCGGTTGGATCCGCCGGATCCGACAGATCATTTCAGGATTTTCGCCAACGCGTCGTAGGCCTTGGCGAAGGGACCCATGGGGGCGGCGACGATGCCCGCGCCGACCTGGCCGACGCCGGCCTGCTTGTGGGCGACGCCGGTGTCGATGACGGGGACGAGGTTTTTCTCGACGACCTTGCGGACGTCGATGCCGGTGGGGGTGCCGCGGAAGTCGAGGGCGGGGATCTGGTACATGCGGCTTTCGCCGGCGGTGATTTCGTACATC
>RZYG01000089.1 GCA_009930415.1 Spartobacteria bacterium
CTCGGACCGGGTTTGGAGAAATTTGGGAACAGCTGCGGTCTCAGCAAGCTGAGCCCCTACAAGCGAGGGCCGAATCTATCGTGAAGAATCCGGTCATGCGCCCTCGCCAAGCCGCCGCGTTCAAATCGGATTGCGCCGGCCGCCGGTTTCGCTTATAAGCATCGTCGTTCGATCGGAGGAGCATCGCCATGAATAAATTCGTATTGATCGCGTTGGGACTGCTGGCGGCGGGGATTTCCGCGCCGGCCGGCGAAAAGGTTTTCGCGCTGGCGACCGCCGGCGAGGTGGATGCGGCGTTCGCGGAGCGCGTCCGCGCCCGGCTGGAAGAACACGCCGGCGCGGCCGTGCGGATGGCCCCGGCCATCCCGCTGGAAGCCGGCCAGAGCCTCGAGGCCATCGGGCGCGCCGCGGCGGCCACCCTGACCGAAGCCGACCACAGCATCCTCGTGCTGGTCCGCCCGAGCGACGACCAGCCGCAGGGCGTCTGCCTGCCCCACGAACGCTTCGCCGCGCTGAACGTCGCCAAGCTCGAAGCCGGCGCCGATGCCGAACACGTCGAACGCCGCGCGGTCCAGGAAGGCCAGCGCGTGATGAGCATGCTGCTGAAGATGGCCCCGTGCCCGTTCCCGCTGTGCGTGCTCGTCGGCTACGAGAAGGTCGAAGACCTCGACCGGATGAGCGGCAACTTCTGCCCGCCTTGCCAGGACCGCTTCACCCGCTACGCCCGCGAAGCCGACCTTCGGCTCGTTGAACCCGCCGCGGAAGAAGTCGCGCCGGCCGTCGAACCGGCCCCCGCCGCCGACGAAGCCGCGCCCGGCGTCGAATAGCCCGGCGTTCCGCCATGCTCGACATCAAGCTCATCCGCGAAGACCCCGACCGGGTCCGCGCGGGGTTGAAAACCCGCCATTCGCCGGTGGACGTCTCCGCCGTGCTGGAGCTCGACGAGCGCCGCCGCGCCGCCATCACCGAAGGCGATCGCCTCAAGGCCCTCCGCAACGAGATTTCCAAAAAAATCGGCGCGCTGAAGAAGGCCGGCGAGGACACGACCGAAATCCAGCGCCAGACCCGCGAAATGGGCGAGCAGATTTCCGCCCTCGACGCCCAGCTGCGCGAGATCGAGGAAGCCCAGCGCCAGCTCGTCCTGGCCATTCCGAACCTCCCCCACGAAAGCGTGCCCAGCGGCGACGACGCCCTGGACAACGTCGTCGTGCGCGAGTGGGGCCGCAAGCAGACCTTCGATTTCGAGCCCAAGGACCACGTCGCGCTGGGCGAAGCGCTGGGCCTGTTCGATTTCGAGCGCGCGGCGCGCATGTCCGGCGCGGGCTTCCCGCTGTTCAAAGGCCCCGGCGCGCGGCTGGAACGCGCCCTGATCCAGTTCATGCTGGACCTGCATGCGACGCGGCACGGCTACGTCGAGATTTCCCCGCCGTTCCTCGTGACGACCGCCACCATGACCGGCACCGGCCAGCTCCCCAAGATGGCCGACGACATGTACCGCGTGCCCGGCGACGACCTGTGGCTGATTCCGACCGCGGAAGTGCCCGTCACCAACCTCTACCGCGAGGAAATCATCCGCGAACCGCTGCCGCTCAAGTTCGTCGCGCACACGCCGTGCTTCCGCCGCGAGGCGGGCTCCGCCGGCAAGGAAACGCGCGGCCTGATCCGCGTGCACCAGTTCGACAAGGTCGAGCTGGTCAAGTTCGTCCCGCCCGGCACGTCCTACGACGAGCTGGAAAAACTGGTGGCCGACGCCACCGCCGTGCTCGAAGCGCTGGGCCTGACCTACCGCGTCCTGCAACTGTGCTCGGGCGACATGAGCTTCGCCGCCGCCAAGTGCTACGATCTCGAACTCTGGGCCCCCGGCTTCAACGGCTGGCTCGAGGTGTCCTCGTGCAGCAACTTCGAGGCCTTCCAGGCGCGCCGCGCCGGCATCCGCTGGAAGAATCCCGAGGGCAAGACCGAATTCGTCCACACCCTGAACGGTTCGGGCGTGGCGTTGCCGCGCCTCGTCGTCGCCCTCCTCGAAAACGGCCAGCAGCCCGACGGTTCCGTCGTCCTGCCCGAGGCCCTCCGGCCCTATCTGGGCGGACTCGAACGCCTCGAGCCGCCGCCGAAATGAGCCGGTGATCTCGACGGTCCAGAAAACCGTGGCCGCGCGCTTTCCGCAGATCCGCGGGAAGCGCGTTTTGGTTGCCGCCAGCGGCGGCGCCGATTCCACCGCGCTGGCGCTCGCGCTCCAAGACCTCGGCTGCGAAATCGCCCTCGCGCACGTGCACCACGGCATCCGCGGAAAATCCGCCGACGCCGACGCGCGGTTCGTCGCGGCCCTCGCGAAGAAACTCGGCGCGCCGGTTTTCTTCGGAAAATTCGCCGTGCCGGCCGAGGCGAAGAAAACGGGCGAGTCGCTCGAAATGGCCGCCCGGCGCGTGCGGCGGGATTTTCTGGTCGCGACGGCCAAACGCGGAAAATTCCGGTTCGTCGCCGTCGGCCAAACCGCCGACGACCAGGCCGAGACCGTGCTCATGCGCATCGCGCGCGGCACGTCCGTCGCCGGACTTGCCGGCATCCCCTACCTCCTGAAACACCGCGGCGTGGCCTTCGTCCGTCCCCTGCGCGACGTCCCGCGCGCGCAAGTCGTCGCCTTCCTGACAAGCCGCCGCCAGCGCTGGCGCGAAGACGAAACCAACGCCGACGATTTCGCCCTGCGCAACCGCGTGCGCCACGAAATCCTGCCGCTGCTGGAACAGCGCCTGAACCCCGGCGTCCGCCAGGCCCTGCTGCGCCTGGCCGACATCGCCGCGGCCGAAGACCAGGTGATGTCCGCCCTGGCCCGGAAAACCAAGCTCACCGCCCGAACGCCGCTGGCGTTGCGCCGGCGCTTGGCGCTGGACGAACTGCGCGCCGCCGGCGTGCCGCCGGAAAAGCGCGATTTCCGCGCCGTGGAAAATCCGCGCAAAGTTTTTACGTTCCACGTAAAACCCGCCGAAAGTTTTTACGTTCTACGTAAAAATCCCGCCCAAGCCCCCCAAGGCCGTGCGACGCTTGCGGCTCGGGCCCCCCATGGCCGTGCGACGCTTGCGGCTCGGGCCCCCCAAGGCCGTTCGACGCTTGTGGCTCGGGACCCCCATGGCCTTGCGCCATGGGTGAACGAGTTTGCTTTTGCCTCCCCCAAAAGCGGCAAAACTCGTTCACCCACCCCGCGAGGGGGTGGGGGGCCGGAAATCGAAATCCGGCGGGGGCGGGGTTTTTCCCGGCGGGCGGACGAGGTCTGCCTGTCGGCGGCGGCGGTGGGGGATCGCGACTTGGTTTTCCGCAGTTGGCGCCCCGGCGACCGGATGAAGCCGCTGGGCATGGCCGGCAGCAAGAAACTTTCCGACGTTTTCACCGACCTGAAAATCCCCCGCGCCGAACGCCCTTCCTGGATCGTGGTCGAATGCGCCGGCCAAATCGCCGCGCTCGCCGGCTGGCGCGTCAGCCGCGATTTCGCGGTCGAATCCCCCCGCGCCCCGTCCCTCCGCATCAGGAATCTATCGGGGTCAGCCCTTAAATCTTAAATATCGGGCAATATTTAAGATTTAAGGGCTGACCCCGTGGCGTGAAGAATCAGGCGATGACGCCGCGGAGGCGGAGTTCGTAGAAGGCGGCCTTGCAGGCGCGGACGTCGGCGAGGGCGTCGTGGGCGTCGGCGAAGGCTTTGTTGAAAAGCTTGCGGTGCAGCTCGGTCAGGTTGGGATACTTGTAGTCGCCGTAGCGGCCCGGCAGCGCGCAGAAGTTCGTCGCTTCTTTCATCGTGCAACGGGTCTTTTTCTTCAAAAAAGGATGGGCCCGGCCCAGGCGCAGACATTCGGCGCCGAGGATTTTTTCGTCGAAGGAAATATTGTGGGCGATGGCGACGGCCGCCTTTTCCAGCTGGGGCAGGACTTCGTCGAGGACGTCGGCGAGGGGAAGGCCTTCGGCCAGGGCCCGCTCGGTGGTGATGCCGTGGACGCGGGAGGCCTCGGTCGGGATGACGTAGCCCTGCGGCAGGACGATGCGGCAGGCGGAGGCGACTTCGTTGCCGGCGCCGTCGCACAGCATCCAGGCGAGCTGCACCATGCGCGGCCAGTTGTCGAGGTCGCGCAAGGGGGCGTTCCAGCTGCGCGGCAGGCCGGTGGTTTCGGTGTCGAAGAAGAACAGCAGGTCGCTGGTGGGGCCGTTGAAGTTCAGGCTCATTTCTTTCATGCGGGCTCCTCGGGTGGGTGCAGGACGGTATTGTCGATGAGGCGGGGCGGACCGACCCAGACGGCGAGAGCGACGAGGGCGGGGCGCGCGATGGGGCCGGTCGGCGGCTGGAGGGTTTCGTCGTCGACGATCTCGATATAATCGATCTTGGCGGCGGGGGCTTGCGCGACGACGGCGCGCATCGCGGCGACGATTTTTTGGGGATCGCGCTCGCCGGCGGCGAAGAGCCGCTCGGCTTCGTCGAGGGCGCGGCGCAGGCAGCCGGCCTGCGGGCGCTGCTCGGCGGTGAGATATCGGTTGCGCGACGAGCGGGCGAGGCCGTCGGGTTCGCGCGCGGTGGGGCCGGACACGATTTCGACCGGAAAGCGCAGGTCGCGGACCATGCGGCGGATGACGCGCAGTTGCTGCGCGTCCTTTTCGCCGAAAACGGCGACGTGCGGCAGGACGACGTTGAAGAGCTTGGCGACGACGGTGCAGACGCCGTCGAAGTGGCCCGGCCGCGCCGCGCCGCAGAGCGTGCGGGACAGCGAATTTTCCGCCACGGACACGCTGGCGCCGGCGGGATACATTTCCGGGACGGAAGGACAGAAGACGAGATCGACGCCCTCGGCTTCGCACAAGGCGCGGTCGGCTTCGAACGTGCGCGGATAAGCGGCGAAATCCTCGTTGGGACCGAACTGGGTGGGATTGACGAAGATCGAAACGACCACGACGTCGGAGTGCTGTTTCGCGATCCGGACGAGGGAGAGATGTCCCTCGTGCAGATTGCCCATGGTGGGGACGAAGCCGATGCGCTGGCCCTGCGCGCGCAGCGCGAGAGCGGCTTGCTGCATCTCAACGGCGGTGGAGAGGATTTTCATGCAGTGGGGCTGGGGGAGGGATGGAACCATGGAACGCTGGAAGAGTGGAATGTTGGAAAAGTGGAACGTTGGAACAATGGCCGGGTGGAATAATGGAAACCAAGCAAGGACTGGAAAGTTGGAATTGCGGGTTTTCTGGATTCAAATTCCATCATTCCAATTTTCCACCATTCCATTCTTTCTCTGCCCCTCATTCGTAGCAGTGCTCCGGGCCGGGGAAAGCGCCGCCGGCGACGTCGGCTTGGTAGGCGGCGGCGGCGGCGGAAATCTGTTTTCCGAGATCGGCGTAGACCTTGACGAACTTGGGCTTGAAGTCGCCGGAGAGTCCGAGCACGTCGTTGATCACGAGGATCTGGCCGTCGCAGCCGGGGCCGGCGCCGATGCCGATGACGGGGACGGCGACGGCGGCGGAGACCTGCGCGCCGAGGTCGGCGGGCACGGCTTCGAGGACGATCGCGAAAGCGCCGGCGTCCGCGATGGCCCGGGCGTCGGCGACGAGCTGCTGCGCGGCTTCGTCGCCGCGGCCCTGCACCCGGTGGCCGAGGACCTTGACGCTCTGGGGGGTCAGGCCGATATGGCCGAGGACGGGGATGCCGTTCTGCACGAGGGCGGCGACGGTCGGGGCGCGGAATTCGCCGCCCTCGATCTTGACGGCCTGGCAGCCGGTGCGCTGGACGACGCGGCCGCAGGTGCGCAGGGCCTGTTCGATGGAGGCCTGGTAGGTCATGAACGGCATGTCCACGGCGACCAGCGCATGCGCTGCGCCGCGCACCACGGCGGCGGAGTGCCGGATCATGTCTTCGAGGGTCACGGACAAGGTGTTTTCGTAGCCCAGCAACGTCGTGCCGACGGAATCGCCGACCAGGATCAGGGGAATGCCGGCGGCGTCGAGGAGGCGGGCGGTCTGGTAATCGTAGGCGGTCAAGGCGGCGATCTTTTCGACGCCTTTCATGGCCGTCAGGACTTGGGGCGTGATTTTTTTCATGGGGTCGATTCCTCTTGAATCGGTCTTTGCCGGACCAGCCGCGCCGCAAAATGCGACATATACAGGACTGACCCCTTTGCTTTTCACCACTCGGCCTGGACCGGGCGGATCTCCTGCCCGGGGGGGAGGGCGGCGAGGATGTCGCGGACGCGGCGGTCGTGGCCGGGCAGGACGAGATAGCCGCGGACGTCGGCGAGGGGCTGCAACACGAACCGGCGCTTGGTCCAGCGCGGGTGGGGGACGACCAGGCCGCCGCTGCGGATGGTCTGGCCGTCGTAGTAGATCAGATCGACGTCGATCGTGCGCGGGACGTTCGGCCGGATGCTGCGCTTGCGCCCGAGGGCCAGTTCCACCTTCTGGAGCTGGGCGAAGAGCTTGTGGGCATCGAGCGACGTGCCGATGATCAAGACGGTGTTGTAGAAGGACAAATCGGCGAATTCGTCGGGCACGCCGACGGGTTCGGTCTCGTACACCGGCGCGGAAGCGAGCAGGGAGACTTCGGGGATCGCGGCGATGGCGGCGCGCGCGGCCCGGAGGCTCGCGAGCCGGTCGTCGAGGTTGGCGCCGAGGCTGAGTCCTGCTTCGATGCCGTTCATGGCGCGGGGGGGGCGAGGCCGAGGACGTCGCGCATGCCGTAGAGGCCGGGGGCGCGGCCGGGGAGCCAGGCGGCGGCGCGCAGGGCGCCCCGCGCCAGCGTGTCGCGCGAGGTGGCGCGGTGGGACAGCTCGAGGCATTCGCCGTCGGCGGCGAACAGCACGACGTGGTCGCCGACGACGTCGCCGCCGCGCACGGCGTGGAAGCCGATTTCTTTTTCGGGGCGCTCGCCGGGAATGCCGGTGCGGCCGTCGATCGCGACGTCCTTCAAGTCCCAGCCGAAGCCCTGCGCGGCGGCCTCGCCGAGGTAGAGCGCGGTGCCGGAGGGGGCGTCTTTCTTGCGGCGGTGGTGGCGTTCGATGATTTCGCAGTCGTAGCCGCGGCCGCGGAGGGCGCGGGCGGCCTGCTCGACGAGGGCGTAGAGCAGATTGACCCCGAGGCTCATGTTGGCGGAGAGCACGACGGGGATGGTTTGCGCGGTCTGGGCGATGGCGGCCTGTTCGGCCGCGCCGAGGCCGGTGGTGCCGAGGACCCAGGGCACGCCGGCGGCGGCCACTTGCGCCGCAGTGGCGGCGGCGGCGGCCGGCGAGCTGAAATCGACGGCGACGTCCGGCCGCGCGGCCAGCGCGGCGGCGAGATCGCCGCCCACGACGACGCCGAGGGGGCCGACGCCGGCGGCGACGCCCGCGTCCTGGCCGGCCAGCAGGGAATCGGCGCGGTCGACCGCGCCGGCCAGTTCGAGGCCGGGCACGGCGCGCTGGGCGATCAGGCGCGCGATGGCCAGACCCATGCGCCCGCCCGCACCGATCACGAGGACTTTCCGGGGAGCGGCCATGGCTACTTCACCACGCCGCAGGCCTGGAGGGTCGCGCGCAACTTGTCGCGGTTGGCGGGGGCCATGTCGCACAGGGGCAGGCGGTAGACCGCGGGGCCGAGACCGGCCATTTCCATGGCGGCCTTGATCGGAATGGGATTGGTTTCGATGAAGACGTCGTTGAACAGCGCGTAGTAGCGGTAGTGCAGCGCGCGGGCTTCGTCCCAGCGGCCGGCGGCGGCGGCGTGGACGAGGTCGGCGACGGCCTTCGGCGCGACGTTGGAGGCGACGGAAATGACGCCGATCGCGCCGACGGACATCATGGGCAGGGTCAGGCCGTCGTCGCCCGAGAGCACGTCGATCTCGCAGGCGGCCTTGAGGCGGCTGACGCGGTCGACGCTGCCGGCGGCTTCCTTGACGGCGACGACGTGGGGGTGCTTGGCCAGCTCGGCGACGGTGGGCACGGCGATTTCGCAGCCGGAACGGCCGGGGACGTTGTAGAGCACGACGGGCAGGCCGAGGTCGGCCACGGCGGAGAAGTGCCGGATCAGGCCGGCCTGGGTGGGTTTGTTGTAGTAGGGGGTGACCTGCAGGGTGCCGTCCACGCCCAGGTCCTTGGCCCGGGCGGTCAGGTCGAGGGCTTCGGCCGTGGAATTGGCCCCGGTGCCGGCGATGATCTTGACCCGCCGGGCGGCGGTTTCGACCACGACGCGGATGACTTCGAGGTGCTCCGCGGTGTCGAGGGTGGGGGATTCGCCCGTGGTGCCGACGGGCACGAGGCCGTCGATGCCCCCGGCGATCTGGAATTCGACCAGCTCGCGGAGCCGGCCGTAGTCCACGGCTCCGTCGCGGCCGAAGGGGGTGACGAGTGCGGTATATGCGCCTGGGAACATGGGTCCTGCCTTTTGCTTCGATTGAAATCCCCATTCTTGGAAGAAACCGGCGAAATGAACAGCAAAAAATCGCGGGAGGAAAACGGTTGCCGCGGCCGGTGGGCTGGGCTATGTTCAAGCGATCATGGCCAAGGAACAATCCCAGGCGACGATGCGCATCGACATCACGCCCGCGATGCTGGAACAGCTCCAGCAGGCGCCGGCGCCGGGCGGCGTGCGGATCGGGGGCCGGCACGCGCCGGCGCATCCGGGCAGCACGGGGGTGATCCGGATCCCGGCGGGCCCGGCGGTCCGGCCGCAGGGCGGCGAGGAATTCCAGACCCTGTTCCAGAGCATCTACGACGCGGTGTTCATCACCGATCCGCAGGGCGCGATCGTCAGCGCGAACGTGCGCGCCGAGCAGTTTTTCGCCAGCACGCGCGCGGAGCTGTGCAAGCGCAACGTGCTCGACGTGCTCTGCGGGGCCGACCGGAGCCTGTTGGACACGATCCTCGGCTCGCTGGAAAACAACCGCTTCGTGCTGATCCAGGCCTTGTGCCGGCGCGCGGACGAAACCCTGTTCCCGGGCGAAATTTCCGTGAGCCGGCTGCCGCTGGGCGGCAAGGTGCACCTGAGCTTCTTCGTGCGCGACATCACGGTGCGCAAGGAACAGGAAGAACGCCTGAAGACGGGCTACAACGCGCTGCAGAACTCCGGCAGCGGCATCGCCGTGGCGGACGTCGAGTTCGCGCTGGCCGGCTACGTGAACCCCTCCATGCTGGCCTTGCTGGGGCTGGAGACGGTGGACGAAGCCTACGCCTGCAACTTCCGGCAGTTCCTCAAGGACGAAGGGCTGGCGGGCGACATGGTCGAGGCCGTGAAGGCCGGCGACACCTGGACGGGCGAGCTGGAAATGCAGCGCAAGGACGGTACGGCTTTCTTCGCGCAGGCCTCGCTGGAACCCAACCTGAACCCCGACGGCGCGATGACCGGCATCGTGATTTCGCTGCTGGACGTGACGCCCCAGCGGCACGCGCAGCAGCAACTCGAGCTGACCGCCGCGCAGCTGCGCCAGAAGAACCAGGAAATGGAAGCGGATTTGCGGCTGGCCCGCGACCTGCAATACGCCTTCCTGCCGTCGTCCTATCCCGCCGTGGCACCGTCCGTCCCGGGCAAGACCGGCCGGCTGGACTTCGCCCACGTCTATCATCCGAGCGGCCTGGTGGGCGGCGACTTCTTCGACATCCTGCCGGTTTCGAAGAGCCAGGTGCTGGTGTTCGTGGCCGACGTGATGGGCCACGGCGCGCGCGCGGCCCTGGTGGTGGCCACGCTGCGCGGCCTGCTGGAACAGCTCGCCAAGGAAACGCAGGCGCCGGGCGAATTCATGACGCGGCTCAACGCGGCCTATTCCAAGATTTTCAGCACCGCCGGCGACTTGATGTTCGCGACGGCCTGCTGCGCGTTCTTCGATCTGGACCAAGGCAAGGTCCTGCACGCCAACGCGGGCCACCCGCTGCCGGTGATCGTCGATCCCGGCGGCGCGGCGCGCATCGCGCAGATCGCCGACCGGGGATTGGGTCCGGCGCTGGGCTTGTTCGCCGACGCGCAGTTCGGCCACGACGAGTTCGCGCTCGCGCCCGGCATGCGGCTGCTGTTCTATACCGACGGGCTGACGGAAGCGCGCAACGACGCCCAGGACGAATTCGACGTGGACGGCATGATGGCCTCCCTGCAGGCCCATCGCGCCGAGCCGCTGCCGGACCTGCTGGAAGCGCTGGTGCGCGACGTGAAGGAATTCACCGGCACCGCGGTTTTCGAAGACGACGTCTGCCTGCTGGCCGTAGGCTGCGCCGACGCATGACCACCTCCGCCGGGGGATAAGAAGGAACCACCGACATGAGCTTGAAACGCATCCAACGATTCGCGGTCGCCGCGTGGGCGGGCCTGGCCGCCGCCGCCGCCGCCCAGCAACCGGTCATCCAGCCGTCGCCGGCCTATTTCCAGAGCGGCGGCACGCTCTACCAGGCGGTGCCGGTCGCGCCCGCCGCCGCCCAGCCGGTCTATTACGCGCCGCCGGACGCCGCGCCGGCGTATTACGCCCCGGCCCCCGCCGCGCCGCCCGTCTACTACGCGCCGCAGCCGGCCCCGGCGCCGGTCTATGCCGCTCCGGAAGAGCCGGAAGACGAAGAAGGATACTACTGGTTCTGGGGCCAGAAGTGGCCCGGCTTGGCGCTCGGACCGAAGATCGGCACCACGGGCCTCGGCCTCGAAATGACCTTCGGGATCAACCCCTACCTGAATCTCCGCGGCGGCTTCAACTACGGCTCGTT
>RZYG01000090.1 GCA_009930415.1 Spartobacteria bacterium
CCGGGTTTGGAGAAATTTGGGAATAGCTGCGGTCTCAGCAAGCTGAGCCCCTACAAGCGAGGGCCGAATCTACCGTGAAGAATCCGGTCATGCGCCCCGGGCGAAAATAGTTGTCCGATTCCTCTTGCTATTCCGCGGCGGCGGCGTAAAGTCCGCACCCGCTTAGTGAGAATAGTTAGCTTGAGTTGGAAGGTAGTCCATTGTCGCAACGGCGGCAGGGGGGACATCTGAACCCGAACGAGTCGGGACGATCATGAGAACGATCCCCCTGGAGCAGAAAGAAACATAACATGGCTACCAAACTATACGTCGGCAATCTGTCGTTCAGCATCTCGGAAAGCGAATTGCGCGACCTGTTCACGCCCTTCGGCAACGTCACGAGCTGCAACCTGATCATGGACCGCATGACCGACCGTCCCCGCGGATTCGCGTTCGTGGAAATGTCCTCGTCGGACGAAGCCGCCAAGGCCATCAATGACCTGAACGGCAAGGACGTCGGCGGTCGCGCCCTCGTCGTCAACGAAGCCAAGCCCCGCGAGGATCGTCCCCGCGGCGGCGGCGGATTCGGCGGCGGCAGCGGCGGCGGCTACGGCGGTGGCGGCAACGGCGGTGGCCGTCGCAACCGCTACTAAATCGAACCACCGGTTCGATCCGCGCCGCGGCTTAGGCCGCGGCGTTTTTTTTGCCCTCCCCTCCCCGCGGCGTCCCGCGGACCTTACGTGGAACGGTTAAACGGGGCATCCGGGTTCACATAGAACGTAAAGACGTTGAACCGGAGTTTCCCGCCGCCAAACGTTTTATAAAACATCAGGTTCTTTCGCGGGTGCCAGACGTTTTATGAAACGTTTGGTTCGGGGACCTGATGTTTTATGAAACGTCAGCTTTGTGGGAGCTCGGAACTTGCGCGCGCTGCGTCAGGCGGCGCGGCGGCGGCGTTGGGCGCGGATGCCGGCGACGAGCAGGCCGAGGGCGACGAGGTTCGCCGCGCCGAGGGCCAGCGGAATCTGCTCGGGCCGGTCGTGCCAGAGCGCGACGCCGCCGACGTAGGCCAGCGCGCACGGGATCAGGCCGTAGCACCAGGCGAAGCGCTGCTGGGCCATCTCGAAGTTGAGCAGCAGGTAGGCCAGCGCCAGCGGGCACATCGCCAGCACCATCGCGCGCGTGAGCGCCGCGGCTTCGGCGGCGGCCGCCGGCGGAATCGGCCCGTACAGGATCGTCCAGGGCAGCTGCGGAAACGCCACGCAGACCGCGCCGGTGCCCGCGATCAGCAGCGCCGCGAAACCCAGCGCGCGGCCCAGCAGCCGCCAACTGTCATCCGGCAGATCGCCGGTGGACGTCACCTTGGGGAACAGCACCGTCGCGACCGGCACCGGCAGGAACACCGCGATGCGCGCGATGGTCGCCGCCTTGGCGAAGCGGCCGACGGTCTCCGCCCCGAAATAATGCTTGGCCAGCACCGTGTCGACGTTCATCAGGGTCGCGTAGCCGGCCAGGCAGACCAGCGCGGAGCCGAGATAGAGATAGGTTTCGTGCGGACGCACGGCGGCGCGGCCCGGCAGGCGGCGCAGGCCGCGCACGGCCCAGAGGCACAGGGCCAGCACCGCGAGCACGCCGAGGCCCTGCGCGGCCACGGCCGCCAGCGCCGTCGCCGAAATGAAGATCGTGAACAGCCCGCCCAGCACCAGGCGCGTCGCGCCCCAGGCCTGCGGCGCCCACGCCAGCCAGACGAACGATTGCAGGCCTTGCAGCAGACCGTAGAACAGGCTCATCCAAAGGCTGGCCGCCAGCACCGCGAAGGTCGCCACGATCAGCGCCGGATCCACTCCGCCCCAGAACGCCGCCAGCGGCGCGCGGAACGCGAACGCCCCCGCCACGATCGCGCCGCCGACGACCGCGAACAGCCGCGCCCAGTGCAGGAACAGTTCGAGCGCTTCCTCGCGGCGACCGTCCTTCACCAGGCGCGAAATGAAATGGGCCAGGGTGTTCTGCACCGCCAGCATCGGCGTGCTGGCCGCCAGGATGATGCCCAGCATCGCCACCAGCGAGCCGTACTCCGCGTTCGGCAGCACCGCCTCGCGCCCGACCACCATGTGGAAACCCGCGTTGCACAACGCGCCGACGAACGTGCCGGCCACCAGCAGCGCGCCGTGCCGCAACAGCCCGCCTTCGTCCTGCGTTTGAAGCCACCGTTTCATTGCGTGGCCGGCGGCAGGTCGATGACGCGGCCCAGCAGCCGGTCGTAGAGCGCCACGATCCATTTGAGCGGCGAATACAGCAGCCGCAGGCGCACGATCGCCAGCAGCATCTGGAACGACACCCGCCCCACCCGGAGCTTCGAACCGCCCACGTCGCTCCAGATCGTCGGGATTTCGCGGATGGCGAAGCGCGCGCGGCGGGTCTTGAAGAGCATGTCCACGTCGAACGCCCACTGGGTCAGGCCGACGTGCGGCACGATCGCGCGCCAGGCTTCCGCCGTCATCAGCTTCGCGCCGCACTGGGTGTCGGTGATCGGCAGCTTGAAGAGCGTCCGCACGAGGAAATTGAAGACGCGCGAGGCGAAGCGGCGCCGCCACGGCTGGCGCGGGCTCACGATGGCCCCCGGCAGGCGGCGCGACGCGATGATCAGGCCGGCGTCGCCGATGCGGTGCACGAGCTCGGCGAACGCCGCCGGCGGCGTCGCGCCGTCCGCGTCCACGAAGCCGATGAGGTCGCCCGTCGCGACCGCGCCGCCGGCCATGATGGCGCCCCCCTTGCCGATCCGCCGCGGCTCCACCAGGACGCGCAGCTGCGGATGGCGCCCTTGCAGCTCGCGCACGACGTCGACCGTGCGGTCGGTCGAGCCGTTCACCGCCACGACGATCTCGAAATCGTTCCCGTAGCGCTCCGCGAAATACGGCAGGTAGGCGCCGAGCATCTTCCCGATGCGCGCCTCCTCGTTGTAGGCGGGCACGACGAGCGAGAGCTTCATTCCTCGGCCGTTTCCGCCGGCGGGGTCCACGTCGGCATTTCCTTCTTCAGGCGCCAGAGCACGAGATCCGTGCCCGCCTGGCCGAAGCCCGGCACGGTTTCCACTTGCTCGAAACGCTCGGCCAGGATGGCGTCGAACGCCAAGCGGTCTTCGCGCGACGTTTCGGCCACTTCGGGCGAGCGGATGCTCAGGCTGTAGCCGCTCAGCGCGGCGATGGGCGCGTTGGTTTCGGTCGCGAGCAGCTCGAGCAGCATGTCGCGGTTCAGCACGCCGAGCGTCTCGGCTTTCTCGCGTTCCCAATCGGGATAGTAGCTGAAGGGGCCCATTTCGAGGCCGTGCGGCACCGGCAGGCCGGCTTCCACGGCCAGGTAGACGTCCTGGGTCAGGAGATGCGTGCCGCCCTCGGCGTCGGTCAGTTCGCGCACCCATTTGGCCATGTCGCGCAGCTGGGCCACGGGGCTCTGCTCGCGCAGGCGCCACCAGATGCGGTCGCGGCCGGCCACGGCCCAGCTCTGCGCCTGCGGCGACGCAAACGCATAGAGCCCGCACGTCAGCCAGGCCACCGTCAGGATGGCCAGGCGCCGCGCGCTGCGCAGTTCGGGCGAGCCGCCGTAGCGGCGGCGCTCTTCGCGCAGCCACCAGCGCGCGCCGGTGGCGGCCAGCGCCGCGCCGAAGATCGGATAGACCGGCACCTGGTAGTCGTCGTAGGGAAACGGCGCGGCCAGATGCACCAGCGCCAGCGCGCCGACGGTGAACCACAGGAAGGCGTTGAAGCACGGCGGAACGTCGTCCGGTCCGGGATATTCGGGCGAGAGCTCGGTCGGCTCGGCCGCGCCGGCGCGCAGCAGCAGATAGCGCGCCGCGAGGATCAGCAGGAACAGCCCCGCGACCGCCGCCGGATAATAGGCCTGCGCCAGGCGCGACAGGCAGCCGATCTTGAACGCGATCTGCGTCAGCATCGGGCCGGCCTCGCGCAACGAATGGTATTCGATGACGCCGAACCGGAAGCCGTCGCGACCCAGCATCGCGAACGGCAGCAGCGTCAGCGCCAACCCGAGCAGGCCGCCCAGCCCGAAGTCCAGCCAGGCCCACGGCCGCAGGCGGCGGCGGCACAGCAGCAGATAAAGCCCGCCCGTCGCCAGCGCCGCCCCGAGGGAAATCCGCGTCGCCGCCGCGCACGCCAGCAGGAAGCCCGCCGCCGTCGCCGCCCGGAAGCCCTTGCGCGGGCCCACGAACGACAGCGCCAGGAGTCCCGCGCCCAGGAACAGGCTCGCCAGCGAATAGGTTTTCACCACCGTGGTGAAATAGGACTGGTAGACGTTCGTGGAAACCAGGATGAACGCCAGTCCGCCGGTGAAGCGCTGCGCCGGCCGCGGTCCGGCGCGCATCGCCAGCCACGTGGCGAAGAGCAGCCCCAGCGTGCCGAACGCCCAGGTGACCCCACGCCCGCCCAGCAGCCCGAAGCGTTCGAACCACGGTGCGGCCCAGGAATAGACCAGCGGCAGCATCGGCGCCTGCGTGTAGGCGAAATCGCGGTACGGCACCTGCCCGGCCGCCATCTGCTGGGCCGCATAGAGGTACCAGCCCTCGTCCTGGTTCAGTTCCCCCATCCAGACGTTGATGCCCGACAGGCCCAGCCAGCCGGCGAACACCGCCGCCGCCAACGTCAGGTGGCCCCAGCGCCAGGCGCGATTCGGCCGCTCGTTCGCATTCCGTTCTGCTTCCATATGCCGCGCGATTGTCCTTGAAGCCCCCCCCCGCCGCAATCCCAAAATAGTTGCCGGGCAAGCGGCTCCGCGGTATCGTTCGCCCCATGAATCGTCCCGCCTATCCGCCCGTTTCCGCCGCGCGCCTCGAGGAAGTTTCCTCGGCCTGCACGCTTTCCGACATGGAAATCTTCGTTTTTCCGTCCCTGCTCTATCCCCTCGTCCTCGCCAACCTGATGTCGCCGCGGATCTGGGCCTGGCGCGACGATCCCTGGTTCGCCAATTTTCCCAAGCTGACGCCCTACCGCCGCATCCTGCGCCTCAAGCAGTTCATCATGGACCACTACGCCTTCAACCTCGACCTCGAGACCTGGGGGCTGACCACGCAGGACCGCGAGATGGCCCGTTTCGCCCCGTTCATCCCCCCCGAAACCATCGCCCGGAGCAACGCCCTCTTCGGCTACGAGGGCGACCAGTTCTACTTCGACCTCGACATCCGCCGGCACTTCGGCCTCGACAAGTACAAGCGCGACGTCATCCCGTACTGGAAAACCGAAACCGTCGAAGCCATGGACGCCTTCCGCCACATGCCCGGCCACGCCGTCGGCGCCGGCGAATGCGTGTCCCTCTCCACGCTCTACGCCGCGGCCCTCTACGTCCTGTGCGGCATCCCGCTCGACGATATTTTTCTCGTCGCCACCCCGCTGCATTCCCAGAACTTCGTCGACGTCCACGACGGCATCCTCACCAACAACCGGCGGCTCGTCACCAAGGCCATGTGGTTCAACGGGACCGAACTGAGCACCAAGGCCCGGCGCGCGCTCGAGCACGAGCAGGTCACCATCGTCTCCCACTGCTCCGGCTGGATCCACGTCGTCTATCCCGAAGCCGGCATCGCTCCGGACGCCTACGCGCGGTTCCGGGACAAGCTGGGCGCCTTCGCGCGCACGCCCGTCGCCTCCGAAATCCTGTTCAATTTCCTGCGCCAAAGCCCGGCCCGGCAGAAATGTTTCCAGATCGAACACGCCTGCTGCGGCAAGCGCCGCTGGCTCCCGGCCGAAGCCGCCTACGCCTTCGAGAACTCCTGCTCCTACAAGGTCTCCGACCGCACCCGCGACAAGCTCCTCGCCGAAATGGACGAAGACGACTTCTTCGCCGAGCCTCTCGCCGACCGCATCCCCCTCAACAAGTTCGACGATTTCTTCAAGCAGGGCCACGTCGATCTCGACAACGAAGACGACCGCCGGCGCCTCGGCCTCGAATTCAACTGCTACTCCTCCAACGCCTGCGAAATCATCGACGAGCTGCGCGCGTTCTGCCACCTCGAACCGCGCTGGCCCGACGCCGACGCCGCCAAGACTTTCGTCCCCGGCCCGCGCATCGATCTCCCGCCCGGCCTGACCCGCGAAGAAATCATCGCCGCCCTTGAAGCGCAGCGCGGCGACAACTCCGTCGCCGATCTCGCTTTCTATGCCTTCCGCGATTTGGCCCGCACCGATCCGCGCCCGTTCCTCAAGGCCGCCATCGAACGCTCGCCCGTCTGCGTCGAAGCCGCCAAGACCCTGGAACTGCCCATGATCCTGGCCTGCCTGCGCGAAATGGAAGACGAATCCATCTACGACACCACCCGCGCCGCCCAGCCCGACGAAGTCTGGAACGCCCACCGCGGCGACGGCTTCGAAAAAGCCGTGACCCTCGCCGCGATCCTGCATGCCCGTTCTCCCGCCGCGCCCTTCACCCTCCGCGCCACCAGCGAAACCGCCACCCTCTCCTTCGACGGCAAAGAATACGCCTTCCCAACGAAAAAAGGCCTTCAGCTCGACCTCGCCTGGCCTCTCTCCATTTGATCGTTGGATATTGTACGTTGGTTATTGGATATTCCGTCTCCCTCTTCTCCGTTAGGGCGGGTTGGCCCAACCCGCCGCGCCCCGACCCGCCGCACCCCAAAAACCAAGCAGGAAAACACGAAACATACAGGAAAACAGGATCAAGCACCCCATCCCCTCCTGTTTTCCTGCAAAATTCCTGTTTTCCTGCTGAAAATCCCCTTCTCCAGTCCTCATTTGCGTCCATTCGCGTCCATTTGCGGTTGAAATTCCCATTTTCAGCTCGAATTTCGCCCTCCGGAGCCTCCGGAACGCCAAAAACGACCGCAAATGGACACAAATTCACGCAAATTAACCTTTCAAGACCTCCGATCTCGGATTTCGGACCTCGGGCATATGCAAGGCCAAAAACTAACTACGGATGAACACGGATGAACACGGATTGTGGCATCCCGGACCTCGGAACTCCGACATCGGACCTCCAGCCCCGTTGTTCGGCCCTAATAACGCCTTCCGCGGTCATTTTAGCCCGAAAAACGCCTCCCGCGGCCCCTCTGCGAAGTCGGCCTTGCGCGGCATCTTCAAACCGACATCAAGCCAACCGCGCAAGTCGCCGACAGCCTTGCCCGCCGTCTACAGGGATACGGATACGCCCCAAAAGTGGCGCGTCCCCAGCTCCGTGACATTAAGCCGATCGATTTGCGTCCCATGCTTCGCCTCTACATAGACCAGATCGCGCGGTTGTTTCCGGACGCATCGAAGGCGGAGCTGTGGTTGCTGCTGGCGGCGCGGCGGGCGATTTTGAAGACCGTTCCGGCCTGCCACGAGCATGTCAAATGGGGCGCGCTCTCCTACCAGAAGCCGGACCCGGACGGAGCGGTCAAGGGCGGTATCTGCCAGCTCGCCCATTGGCGAGGGAAAGTCCTGGTGGGGTTCATCCACGGCGCGTTCCTGCCCGATCCCGCGCGGCTGCTGCAAGGCACCGCCAAGGCCAAGCGCACGTTGCCCATTCCCGACGCCGCTTTCCTGAAAAACCGGCGCTTCCTCGATCTGCTCCGCGCTTCCGCCCGGTTTGATCCTTGCGATCATTGACACGGCGGGTTGGGCCAACCCGCCCTACCAATTTGGATCATAGGTAGGGCGGGCTCGCCGAGCCTGCCGCAAGCGGCGGAATATCGAAATAGACCTCGAACCGGCGCGGGAATTGCGCTACGAATCCGCGTTGAGGAATCCCGATGGCGCTGCGCGTTTTGATCGCACCGGACAAGTTCAAGGGCACGCTGACGGCCCCGGAGGCCGCGGCGGCGATCGCCCGCGGCTGGAGCGAGGTGCGTCCGCAGGATCGTCTGGAGCTCGTGCCGATGTCCGACGGCGGCGAAGGCTTTGGGGAAATCCTGGGCGAACGGCTCGGCGCCGAGCGGCGCACGTGCGCAACGACGGATGCCGCCGGCCGCTCCTGCCGCGCGGAATGGTGGGTCGCGCCGGATGCCGGCACGGCGATCTTCGAAACCGCGCAGGTGAACGGTCTGGCCCGGCTGCCGCCGGGGCAATACCACCCCTTCCAACTCGACACGTTCGGCATCGGCGCGGTGTTGCGCGACATCGAACAGGCCGGCGTCCGGCGGTTGATCCTCGGCCTGGGCGGCAGCGCGACGAACGACGGCGGTTTCGGCCTGGCGCGGGCCTTGGGCTGGATTTTCCGCGACGGCGCCGGGGCGGAAATCCGGTCTTGGACCGATCTGGACCAATTGGCTACGGCGGCCCCCCCGCCGCGTCCGCTCGGATTTGAGCAGATCGTCGTCGCGGTGGATGTCGCGAATCCCCTGCTCGGCCCCACGGGCGCCACGCGGGTCTATGGTCCGCAAAAGGGCCTCCGCGCGGAAGATCTGCCCAAGGCCGAAGCATGCCTCGTCCGTCTGGCCGCAATGCTCAAGCCGCAACTGGGCCCCGCCGCCGAGCAAGAACCGGGCGCGGGCGCCGCCGGCGGACTGGGTTTTGGACTGAAAGCCTTTGCCGGCGGCGCATTCCGGCCCGGCGCGGCCATTTTCTCGGAATTGGCGGGATTGGAAGAAAAAATCCGGCAAGCGGATCTGGTCATCACCGGCGAAGGCGCGCTGGACGAGCAATCGCGGATGGGCAAAGGCACGGGATTCGTCGCCGATTTGGCCGCGCGCGCCGGCAAGCGGTGCCTGTGCTTGGCGGGGCGGATTTCCCCGTCGTTTCGCGCTCCCTCCCCCGACGGGGCCGGCGGGGGTTCCAAGAACTTTGCGGCGCGGGCCATCGTGCCCGACGTCGCAACGGAGGCCGAGTCGCGCGCGCAGCCGGCGAAACGTTTGCGGTGCGTTGCGGTCTGCGCGGCGGCGGCGCAGACCGATTAACCCGAACAGCCCGGACGGCTCGGAGAGCCGTCCCTACCTATCGATCCCAAGGTAGGGCGGGTTGGGGCCCAACCCGCCGCGGATCAAGGCGCGCGCTGGACGCCGATGCCGTAGAAGAAGGTGCCCAATCCCGAAGGCGCGGCGTTGGTGACGGCGTTGGTCGGCGCGTTGGCCGACAGGTTGCCGATATGCTGGGTGTAGGGCCCGGCGACGTTCGTGGCCCGCCAGATCGCATAGACGCGGCCGGTCACGCTCGGCCAGCGGAAAATCAGGTTCGCCGTCGCCGTCTGGTTGGTGGCGTACGGATCGAATGCCAGCACGGACGTCCCCTGGCCCGGGTGCGTGCCGGCGACGTATTCGGCCAGATTGCTCATCCCGTCGTCGTCGTCGTCCGCGTCCGGATTGCCGCCGGTCGGGCTGCTGAAATAGGTATTCTCGTAGTCGTCCGGCATCCCATCGCCATCGCTGTCGGTTTCGCCGGTCAGTTCGCCCTGGTGGATCAGCACGTCGTCGAGCCAGACCTGGCCGGCGCGGGTCCAGGTGCACTTGTAGTACAGGCCGAAATAGCTCGTGTCCACGTGCGCGGTATCGGTGGCCGTGCCGGCCGAGGCCATGCCGCTGAAGGCGCCTTCGGGATTCGTCTTCAACTCCCAGAGGCCGGCGGCCGAGCGGGTCACTTCTATGGCCATCGTGGTGGCGGCATTCCAATCCACGGCCGAGGTCAGCACCGTCGCGCCGATCGCGCCGTCGGTGATGCGCCACAGCTTCACCAAGTCGTCCGTGCCGGTGTAATTGATTCCCACGGCATAGCCATCGACGGTGGAACCGGTAAAATCGGCGGCGGAAGCCGCGAGGAAAACGTGGAAGCGGTTGTCGGAAGACGGATCCCAGTTGCCGTTCTTGAGCTTGAACCGCCACGTCGTCGCGTCGGCCGACAGGCTGTACGACGGCTGGGCATACACATAGTTCGTGGCGGCCACGCCGGAGAGATTGTGCTTGAGGGAGCGCTCGCCCGTAATCGGAGTGGTCGCGCTGTTGGCCCAGTTGCCGGCGCCATCCTGCGTCCAGCCCACGAGATCCCCGTCCTCGAAGTCGTCGGCAAATATCGTGGTTGGCTCGGGCACGGAGTCCTCCACGTAGGTCGCCGCAAAGGCATTGGTGGTGCCGTTGGTGGTGGCCGTGGCGACGTCGGCCGGCGCGGTCCAGCCGGAAACCGCGCTGAACGACACCGTGTGCGCGCCGGCGGTCAGGCCGGTCGCCACGGCGCCGCTGGCGCGCCACGCGCCGCCATCCACCCGCCATTGCGCGCCGGCGGAGACCGCGGCGGCGGGCAGGATCGTCACCTGCATGGCGCTGGAAACCACCGGCGCGGTGCCCTCCTGCCCCTTCAGCTGGATTTCGTCCAGATAGTAGTAGTCGGAAGCGTTGGGCGAACCGGCCGCGTTGAAGAACGTCGCGCGCACCTTGATCTGGGTGCGGGAATCGGCCACGGCCAGCACGTACGGCGTGCCCTGCGGCTGGCGCTCCGCGTTCGTGAACACGTTGTAGTCCAACTTCAGCGTGCTGTAGCCGTCGGCGATCTGCGTGCCCCAGACCGACGGCAGCCAAGTCGCGCCGTTATCGTAGCTGACGGACACGTGCAGGTCGTCGCCGCTGTCGGGCCCGCTGGCCGCGAACGGAATCGTCAGCGTCACGTTCGTGTAGCCGCTGATGTCCACGTTGTCGAACACGACGGCCGGGTTGGCCGCGCCGTTGGTGGCGCCCCA
>RZYG01000325.1 GCA_009930415.1 Spartobacteria bacterium
CGGCCTGACGGCCATCACGATTCCCGACAGCGTCACCAATCTCGGCAGCGGCGCATTCAGCGGGTGCCGGGGCTTGCGGAGCTTTTCCTTCGGCAACGGGATCACCGAAATCGCCGGCAGCTTTTTCAGTTCGAACACCAACCTGCAGACGGTGACGATCGGCGCCGGCGTCACCAACGTCGGGACCTTTGCGTTCTACAACTGCACCGGGCTGACCGACGTCTTTTTTAAAGACGATGCCCCCGGCGTCGGCGAGCATGCGTTCGACAACACTCCCGCAACCGTCTTTTACTCGCCGGGAACTATGGGCTGGCCCTCCGTTCCAAGCCTTTGGGCCACCCGTCCAACCGCCTTGTGGCTTTGGCGCCCAATTGTTCCGGGCGACGGAACCTTGGGTATTCTGGATAATCATTTCGGATTCACCATCCATGCCCCCAGCGGGATGGTTGTCGTGGTGGAGGCATGCACAGACCTGACTCAAACAAATTGGTTGCCAGTAGCAACCAACACCCTTGTTGACGGGTCGTTCTATTTCGCCGATCCCCATTGGACAAATTTTCTAGGTCGATATTATCGCATGCGCTCGCCGTAGGAGGCGGCTTTGTGTCGAAAAAAAGTGAATGGGGGCATCTCTATCAACTAAGGGCCTGCCGGCAGTACTGAACTTGCTCACGCCCTTGGCAAACATGGGGCGCCTCTACCCTCTGGGCCGGGGGGGGGATTACTTCCTTTGTCGATCGAGGCGGTAAAAGCTGCCGCATACAGGCGATTGACTTGCTGCCGGAAAACCAATAGGGAATATCCAAGATATGCAAACGGGCGGTATGACCCAGAATTCCGCAGGCCTGGCCGGCAACCGGCGGGTCGGGATGGTGGTTTGGGAACTGGCCCGCAACGATTTTCGCTCGCGCTTCGCGGGATCCTATTTCGGGATCCTCTGGGCGTTCGCGCAGCCGATCGCTACCATCCTGCTGTTCTGGTTCGTGTTCCAGGTGGGCTTCCGCGCGGCGCCGACGACCACCGGCGTGCCCTATGGCCTCTGGCTGGCCGCCGGGCTGACGCCGTGGTTTTTCTTCGCCGAGGCCTGGCTTGCGGCCACGAACGCGCTGACGGAATACTCCTATCTGGTCAAGAAAGTCGTTTTCCGGGTCGAACTGCTGCCGCTCGTGCGGATTTGCGCCGCCTTGTTGTTCCATTTGGCCTTCGTCGCGGTGCTGCTGGCGCTGAATTGGACGCTGGGCGTCGCGCCGACCTGGCATCTGCTGCAACTGCCTTATTACGGATTTTGCGCGCTGGCCCTGGTTTCCGCGCTGGGCGGCCTGACCGCGGCCGTGCTGCCGTTCTTCCGCGACCTCAACCAATTGCTGGCGATCGTGGTCCAGTTCGGCATGTGGCTGACGCCCATCCTGTGGTCGATCGCCATGGTGCCGGAACGGTTCCGCTGGGTGTTCAAGCTCAATCCCGTCGGCTACGTCGTCGACGGTTATCGCGATGCGTTTTTCGGCCAGGCCTGGGTGTGGCAGCACGGACCCACCACGCTCGGGTTCTGGGCGCTGACGCTCCTGCTCGGCGCGGCCGCGCGCCTGGTGTTCCGCCGGCTACAACCCCATTTCGCGGACGTGCTGTAGGACGAACGCATGGAAACGAATCTGGCCATCCACGTCGCGGGCTTGAGCAAGATCTATCCGCTCTACGACCGCCCGTTCGACCGCCTCCGGGAAGCGCTGCATCCCTTCAAGCGCAAGTGCCATCGCGATTTCCATGCGCTGCGGGACGTGGGGTTCGATGTCCGGGCCGGCGAAACGCTCGGCATCATCGGCCGCAACGGTTCGGGCAAATCCACGCTGCTGAAAATTCTGGCGGGCGTGCTGACGCCGACGGCCGGGCGAGTCCGCGTGGCCGGCCGGGTGTCGTCCTTGCTGGAACTGGGGGCGGGGTTCAATCCGGAAATGACCGGCCTGGAAAACGTCTATCTGCAAGGCACGCTGATGGGCTTTACGCGCGGCGAAATGGACGAACGCCGGGACGCGATCCTGGCGTTCGCCGACATCGGCGAATTCATTTCCCAGCCGGTCAAACACTACTCCAGCGGCATGTTCGTGCGCCTGGCCTTCGCCTGCGCGATCCACGTCGAACCCGACGTGCTGATCGTGGACGAAGCCCTGGCCGTCGGCGACGTCGAATTCCAGCAGAAAAGCTACCAGGCCATCTGC
>RZYG01000091.1 GCA_009930415.1 Spartobacteria bacterium
TGGCGCATCAACGACGGCACCTTGAAAATCCAAGGCACCGTTTCCTCAGCGGCCTCGGCGGCGACGCTGACGTCGCCGACGGCGACGTCGATCGGGCAGGCGGCGGCGACCTTGGGGGCAACGGTGACGGACAATGGCGGGGAAACGCTGACTTCACGCGGGACGGTGTACGGGACGACGGCGAACCCGACGGGCAACGGCCTGGCGGAAGGCGGGACGGCGACGGGGGTATTCACGGACGAGCGGACCGGGCTGAGCCAGGGCACGAAGTACTACTACCGCGGCTACGCGGTGAACTCGGCGGGGACGGGCTATTCGCCGGACGGCAGTTTCCACACGGAGCCGGGGCAGGCCAGCAGCGTGCAGTTTTCGAGCGTGACGGCGTCGGGGATGACGATTTCGTGGACGGCGGGGACGGCCAGCGACGGCGCGATCGTGGTGGTGCGGGAAGCCAATTCGGCCATCACGGATCCGACGGACGGCACGCTGCACTCGGCGAGCGCCACGTGGGAAAGCGGCGCCGACCTGGGCAGCGGCAGCTACGTGGTGTATCGCAGCAGCGGGACGTCGGTGGCCGTTTCGGGCCTCGATCCCGCCACGACCTACTACGTCGAGGTGTTCGCCTACAAGGGGACGGTGGAAGACAGCGGCGTGGACCAAGGCATCAACTATCGCCAGACCAGCCCGGCGACCGGCAGCCAGGCGACGATGGCGGCGGAGCCGACGACGCACGCGTCGAGCGTGTCGTTCAGTTCGGTGGGGACCTACCAGATGGACGTGAACTGGACGAGCGGCAACGGGGCGAACCGGATCGTGGTGGTGCGGGCGGGTTCGGCCACGAGCTGGACGCCGTCGGACGGCACGGCGCCGTCGGGCGTGAACGCGGACTTTTCGAGCGCGACGGACCAGGCCGACGGCAACAAGATCTGCTACAACGGGTCGGGTTCGACCTTCACGCTGACGGGGCTGAGCGCCTCGACGACCTACCACGTGACGATCTTCGAGTACAACGGATCGGGTACGGGAGTGAACTACTACACGGGCGGCACGCCGCCCACCGGCAGCCAGGCGACGACGTCGGCGGGGGCGCCGGCGTCGATCACGACCCAGCCGGACGAGGATTACGTCGGCTGTTCGGGGTCGAGCGCGAACCTGACGGTGACGGCGTCGGGGTCGGCGACGATCGAATACGGCTGGCGCAAGCGCAACGCGGGATGGGGCAGCAGCTGGTCGTTCACGGCCGGGAGCGACGGCGGCGTATTCCTGGGCAACAACCAGTCGAGCATCGACACGAGCACGAAGGCGTGGGGCATGTGGGCCAACAACGGCTTCACGACCGAAGCCAAGCGCGACTTCGCGGCGCTGGGGGTGAGCAACGTGTTCTACGTCGAAATGGACAACGGCAGCCTCAACGGCACCTCGACGGTCGGGTTCAGCCTGCAGAACAGCAGCGGCACGTCGGGCTTGGAGTTCTATTTCCAGGGCGGCGACAGCAACTACACCATCAACCGCAACGGCGGCGAGCAGGATTCGGGCATCGGTTGGAGCAACGCGGGCTTGCTGATCACGATCACGAACCTGACCTCGACGACGTATTCGATGGCGGTGACGGTCAAGGGCGGTTCGCCCTACAACTTCACGGGCACGTACATGAACAGCGTGTCCTCGATCAGCCGCTTCCGGGCGTTCTACTACGAGAACACCGGTTCGGACAACCTGTTCTTCAACAACCTGAAGATCGGGCGTTTCGTGGGATGTCCGCTCTACGAAGACACGGCGGCGGCGTATTCGAGCTGGAGCGGCGACCTGGGGACGGGGCCGCTCGCCAACGGCGGGGATATTTCGGGGCGACGTCGGACACGCTGACGATCGCCAACCTGGAGGCCGGCGACGCGGGGTTCTACGACGTGGTGGTCTACAACGGTTTCGGCGGGGAGACGTCGAGTTCGGCCCGGGGCGAACTGACGGTGACGGCATCGCCGACGATCACGCTGGGCTCGCTGCCGACGACCTACGGCGTGACCAGCACGACCTTGACCTATTCGGCCACCACCGGCGATCCCAACCAATACATGATCGACTGGGACGCGACGGCGGAGGCGGCGGGCTTCTCCGACATGGCCTATACGGCCCTGCCGGCCAGCCCGATCACCGTGGCGATTCCCTCCGGCGTGGCGTCGGCGACCTACAGCGGCACGCTGAAGGTGAAGAACACGACGACGGGCTGCGAAAGCACGGGCTATTCGCTCTCGCTGACGACGGACATGCCGCAGGCGCGGAACACCAGCGGCGGCTCGCCGCAGGCGCCGGCGACGATCTATCTGGGCGACACGGGGCTGACCTTCGGGCTGGATTCGTGGGGCACCATCGGCGGCAATTATGGCGCCGCGCGGCTGTGGCTGCGCTACGACAACAGCGACCTGACCGGCGGCACGGCCAGCGACTGGTCGAGCTACGTCAATACCGAAAACAAGACCCGCAGCAGCGGCACCTTTACCCAGACCGGCACGTGGTACTGGGGCATGCAGATGGACTACGGCGCGCCGCACGGGGCGAATTTCTGGTACAAGTCCGCCAACGCCGACTGGACGGACATGGCCTGGGACGGCACCGGCGCGACCCTCTCGGTGACCGTCACCGCGCTCACCGATCCGTCGAGCGCGACGGCCACGGCGGCGAGCACGAGCCAGATCAACCTGAGCTGGACCCTCTGGAACAGCAAGAACGTGATGGTGGTGCGCAGCGCGGACGCTTCGTTCACGGCGCCGACGCCGGGCACGCCCTACGCGGTCAACGATACCATCGGCGGCGATACGGTCATCTACACCGGCTCGGGCGGGACCCACAACGACACCGGGCGGGATGCGGGCACGACCTACTACTACAAGTTCTATTCCATCAACAACGACTACTACTCGGCCGGCGCGTCGGCCAACGCGACGACCTGGGGCGCGGCGACGGTCAGCACGACTTCGGCCACGCCGAGCACGCCGGCGGATCCCACGCAGGCCAACGCCACCGGCAACGTGACGGCCGACGGCGGCTCGACGGTGACGGAACGCGGCATCGTCTGGCAGAGCACCGCGGGCGATCCGGACACGAGCGACACCAAGGTGGCGCACGCCAGCGGCGGCACGGGCTCGTTCACCGTGACCCTGACCGGCCTGACCCCCGGCCAGACGGTCTACTACCGGGCCTACGCCATCAACGGCGCCGGCACCGCCTACGGCACCACGCTGAACTTCACCGCCGATTGCTTCACCAACGGCCCCGGCATCCTCGCCGCCAGCGACGTCATCTCCACCAACTTCACCGCCAACTGGGAAGCCGTCGCCGGCGCCTCGGGCTACGAACTCGACGTGATGACGGACGTGGGGGGGGGCGCGGCGTCGGACCTGTTCATTTCGGAATATGGCGAGGGCGGCGGCGACAATAAATGGGTCGAAATCTTCAACGGGACGGGCAGTTCGGTCGATCTTTCGGGCTACCGGATCTGGATCGTCAATAACGGCGGAAGTTGGCCGGAACAATCCATCAATCTCAGCGGGACCCTTGGCAATGGCCAGATTTGCGTGGTTTACGATGACGGCGCGGATGCCAGCATCAAGAATTCGGGCGACATCAACATCGAGTCTTCGACCGTGGGGGCATACGTTAGCGGCGACGATGCCGTTGGCTTGGCTAAAAATATTTCGAGCGTATGGACGTTGATCGACGCGGTGGGCGAAGAAGGGGCCGATCCCGGTACGGCATGGAATGCGGCCGGAACGGCAAATGCCACGATCAATCACACCTTGGTTCGAAAAAGCAGCGTTACGTCGGGCACGACCAATTGGGCCACATCGAGCGGGACCAGCGTCGAGAATTCGCAGTGGACGGTTTATGCGCAGGACACATTCACCTACGTTGGCGACCACACGTTCGACGGCGGCGGGACGCCGGACTATGTGGATGGTTACCAAGCGCGGGAACTGGGCGCCGTAACAAGCTGCCTGGTGACGGGGCTGACGACGAGCACGGAATACTTCTACCGGGTGCGGGCGACGAACGACTTCTGCACGAGCGCGAATTCGGACGTGACGAACGCGACGACGGCGGGGGCGACGCCGTCGGTGGTGCTGGGGAACAACGGGACGCAGGTGGCGGGCGGGACGGTGGCGCAGGGGACGCTGAACCTGGTGCTGCATAAGTTCCAGTTGGCGGTGTCGGACGCGGCGGCGACGCTGACGGGCGTGAGCTTCACCTCGGCCGGCGACTACGTGGCGGGGGACCTGGACAACTTCAAGGTCTGGTATTCGGCGGACAACGCGTTCGACTCGGGCGCGGACACGCTGCTGGGCACGATCGACGCGACGCTCGGGACGGGCTCGCATTCGCTGTCGGGGCTGACCCAGGGCATTGCCGAGGACGCGACGGGCTACGTCTTCATCACGGCGGACTTCGACGCGGCGGCGACGATCGGCAACGAGATCAACGTGGAAGCAGTAACGACGGCGATGCTGACCTTCACCGCGGCGAACGAGAGCGGTTCGACGACGGCGGGCGGGGCCTACACGATCATTTCGTCGGCGCCGTCCTATACGCTGCGCACCACGGGCTTCGAGGGCACGGAAGACGACAACTGGTCGTGGACGCCGTCCTCGACGGCGGTGGAGCTGGGCCCGCGGACGGACGCCATCACGGGCAAGACGGGGGATTACTCCCTGATGCTGACGGGTTCGCAGGCGGGCAACGTCGATCCGACCATCCTTTTCGACAACGTGACGATTCCGGACAACGCGGTGGACATCGCGCTTTCCGTGGGCTACGCGACCACCGGGGCGGACACGGACGACGACCTGCTCTTGCAGGTGTCGTACGACAACGGGTCCACGTGGGAATCCGCGATCAAGCTGATCGACGGCTTCAGCGGCTACAATCTGAACTTCGGCGCGACGGACAGCATCGACCGGACGCCGCAGATGGCGAATCCGTACGTGCTCACGATTCCAAACGACACGGCGCAGGTGCGGGTGCGGATCGTCTATGAAGAGCAGGCCGACGACAACCGCTACGACGAATTCTATATCGACGAAGTCAAGCTGGTGGCGAGCATCGACCAGCCGACGGTGAGCTGGGACGCCGTCCGGACGGTGACGAACGAGGATTATACGACGCAGTTCAGCATTCCGGTGTCGATTTCGGAGCAGGCGGACGCGACGGTGCACGTGGCGATTTCCGGGACGGCGCTGCCGAGCGGGGTGGATTTTACCGCCGCGAGCACGACGTTGGTCTTCACAGCCTCGGGGCCGACGACCCAGAACCTGCTGATCACGCTCAACAACGACTCGACGGCGGAAGGCGTGGAGACGGTGCGGTTCACGCTCTGCCTGCCGGAAGGCGCCAAGATCGTCGGGCCGGACGTGCATACCCTGTTCATCCGCGACGACGACGCGTTCACCATCGCGACGGTCAACCTGACCAGCGGGACGCTGACGGTGGGCGACGGCACGACGCCGTGGGACGACCCCGGCCAGCGGCTGCTGAAGGCGCTGTTGCCGGACGTCGTCGCCGTCCAGGAATGGGTGGTCACCAACGGCATGACCAACGCGACGTTCGTGTCGAGCATCTTCGGTGCCGAATACGACTACTACGTCGAGCCGGAGATCGACGGCTTCGCCCAGCCCAACGGCATCATCAGCCGCTGGCCCATTTTGGCCGAAGGCCAGTGGACCGACAACTACGTGGGCGCGCGGGACTACGTCTGGGCGAGGATCGACCTGCCGGGCGCGACGGACCTGAACGTGGTCAACGTCCACTTCAAGATGGGCGACACCGAGGCGACGGCGCGCGCGAACGAAGCGACGGAACTGACGAACTACATCTTCAACGCGGGCTTCGACGCGGGCGACTACCTCGTGATCGCGGGCGACTTGAACCTCGAAGACCGCACGGAAACGGCCTATACCAAGCTCACGGCGATCGTCAGCGGCACCCATATCCCCGAGGACAAGGCCGGCAGCGACAACACGAATCCGTCGCTCACGAAGCCCTACGACCACGTCCTGCCGAACGCGTTGCTGGAGCTGCAGCACGTGGGGATGAGCTACAACGGGACGTCGTTCCCGGACGGCTTCATTTTCGACTCGCGCGAGTGGGGCGACCACCAATACCCCGCGCTGGGGTCCGACTCGGAAGACCTGAACATGGCGCACCGGCCGGTGCTGAAGACCTACACGCTGGGCGAGATCGTGGCCCCGCCGGCGGCCTTCACGGCCACGGCCAACGGCGCGACGCAGATCGACCTGGCCTTCGCGACGAACGCGGCCCAGAACACCATCGTGATCGTGTACGACGGCGACGGCACCTTCACCGCGCCCTCGGGCGCGGCGCCGAGCGTCAACGACAGTTTCGCGGGCGGCACGGTGATCTACGTCGGCACGGGTTCGAGCACCAGCCACACGGGCCTGGATTCCTGCAAAGCCTACTACTATTCGGCCTGGTCGGTTTCGGCCACGCCGGTCTGGTCTTCCAGCCTGACCGCCGACGCCACGACCGCCACGCCGTCCGCCCCCACGGGCCTCTTCGTGGATCCCACCAACAACACCAGCTTCGTCGCCCACTGGACCGCGTCCCCCGGCGCCACCGGCTACCGCATCGACGTCAGCACCGAGGCGGACTTCGAGGGGAGCGGCTCAACGCCCACGGATCTCTTCATTTCGGAATACATCGAGGGTTCCAGCAACAACAAGGCCGTGGAAATCTACAACGGCACCGGTTCTTCGGTCGATTTGAGCAGCTACGTCATTCGTCGGTACGACAACGGATCTTCGAGCGTGGGAGCGACGATTACCTTGAGCGGCACATTGGCCCACGGAGACGTGTACGTGGTGGCCAACGGCAGCGCCAACGCGGCGATTTTGGCTGCTGCCGATGCCACCAGCGGTTCCTGCACATGGAACGGCAACGATGCCGTGGCTCTGGCCAAGAATTCCGTCAATATCGACGCGGTTGGTACAATCGGCGTCGACAGTAATTTTGGCACAGACGTCACGCTGGTGCGCGACAGCGCCGTTTCCGCTGGGACCACGACCTACGACACGGATGAATGGGACAGCTATGCCACGGACACGACGACGTATCTGGGCAGCCACACGTTCTCGGGCGGCAGTTCGCCCTCCTTCGTGACCGGCTATGAAAACCTGGCGGTGTCGGGCACGAACCAGACAGTGTCGGGGTTGACGAGCGGGGTGACCTATTATTACCGCGTGCGCGCGGAGGGCACGGGGGGCTGCACGAGCGACGACTCGACGACGGCGTCGGTGATCACGGTGGCGGGGACGCCGTACATCGCGCTGGCGGACAACGGCACGCAGGTGGGCGAAGCGGCGGTGACGGCCGGGACGGACAACCACGTCCTGCACCGGTTCCAATTGACGGTGACCAACGCGGCGACGACGTTGCAAGGCGTGAGCTTCACCTCGGCGGGCACCTACGACGCGGCGGATCTCGACAACTTCAAGGTCTACTACTCGACCGACAGCACGCTGGAAACGGGCACGGACACGTCGCTGGGCACGATCTCGACCAGCCTCGGCGCGGGCTCGCATTCGCTCTCCAGCCTGTCGCAAGTGATTGCGCTGGATGCGACGGTGTATATCTTCATCACGGCCGACATGGCGGCCGGGGCCACGCCGGGGAATACGATCTCCGTCAACGCGGTGGCGACGGGCGACCTGACGTTCTCGGCCGGGAACAAGACCGGTTCGACGACGGCCGGCGGGACGCAGACGATCGCCGCGGCGGATCCGACGACGCATGCTTCGAACCTGTCCTTCACCAGCGTGGGCCTGAACCAGATGACGGTGAACTGGACCAGCGGCGACGGCGCAGGGCGCATCGTGGTGGTGCATCCGGACAGCGCGACAAGCTGGACGCCGACCAAAGGGGTGGCGCCGTCGGGCGTGAACGCCGACTATACGAGTGCGGACGACCAGGAGAACGGCAACAAGATTTGCTACAACGGAACCGGCAGCAGCTTCACGCTGTCGGGCCTGACGGCGGGGACGACGTACTACGTGACGGTTTTCGAGTACAACGGCAGCGGGGCCTACGTGAACTACTATATCGGCGGGACGCCGCTGAGCGGCAGCCAGGCGACGACCTGCCCCGGCGTGCCCGGTTTGCCCTGGGCCAGCGCCACCAACTACACGGACTTCACGGCGGCTTGGAGCGCGGTCTCGGGGGCGACGGGCTACCGCATCGACGTCAGCACGACCAATACGTTCACGAGCGGCGGTGGCACGATTCTGAGCGAGGGCTTTGACACGCTGACGGATACCACTCCCCCCACCGGATGGACCGCCAGCAAGGGGTCGGACCTCGACTACTCCATCCTCTGCGGTGACGATTGCCCCTCTTTTGCGTTCAAGAATACGGGAGAGTGGCTGACGAGCCCGACCTTTGCCGCCGGCGCGACCAACGTGCAATTTTATACCGCCGGCAACGGCGGATCGGGCAGCATCATTGCCGTTTCGGGCCTGGTGAGCAGCGTCTGGACCCGGATGGGGGCCGTCACGAACAACACGGTCGGAGCGAACTACAACGTGGCGTTGGACTCGGGTGCGACCCAGATCAAATTCTCGTTTACCAAGTCGGTGAATTCCTCGTTGGACGACGTGGTCATCACGGGGGGCGCCGCCTCCTTCGTTCCCGGCTACGAGGACCGGCAGGTGACGGGCTCGACCAGCGTGTCGGTGACGGGGCTGACGGAGAACACGACGTACTACTTCCGGATCCGGTCGGAGGCGGGGAGCTGCGAGAGCGACAATTCGTCGACGGCGAGCGTGACGACGAGGACGAGCACGGTGGCGCCGCCGGCGGCGTTCACGGCGACGGCCGCCAGCGTGTCCCAGATCGACTTGGCGTTCACGAAGAACGCGGCCAACGACACCGTGGTGATCGTGTGGAACCTGACCGGCACGTTCGAGGCCCCCTCGGGCTCGGCGCCGACCGTCGGCAACAGTTTTGCGGGCGGCACGGTGCTCTACGTCGGGACGGGCTCGAGCTACAACCACACGGGACTGGATTCCTGCACGCCCTACTACTATCGGGCCTGGTCGGTGAACGGCACGGACTGGTCGCCGGCGGCCAGCGCGGACGACACGACGTACGCCCCCGGCGCGCCGACGACGATCTGGGTCAGCGCGACGAACTACTACGACTTCACCCTGGACTGGGCCGCGGTGTCGGGCGCGGCGGGCTACTACGTCGACGTGAGCCCGACGAACACGTTCTCGGCCGGCGGCGGCGACAACGAACAGCTCGTGGTGGCCAGCAATGCGGCGGCGTCGGCGGCGGCCATCACGAACGACTGGTCCGGCTACGACATCGCGTCGGGCTCGGGCTACGTCACGATGATCAAACCGACGTCGGTGATCACCTCGCCGGCCTTCTCCACGGTGGGCTTCACGAACCTGACGGTCGATTACAAGGCGCGCACGTACGGCGGCGCCAACGCCACCTACAACCGCGTGACGGTCTCCATCTCGACCAACAACGGCGCGGATTGGACGGTGGTCGGCACGGGATTGCCGTTGAACACCTCGATGGTCTCCATGCCGACGTTGACGAACACGACGGACCTCGGCCACGCGCAGACGCGGATCCGCTGGGAGACGCTGGCGGCCAGCGGTTCCGTCGGCGCGGGCGTCAACACGCTGGTGGTAAAGGGCTGGAACGCCGGCGAGGGCACGTCGGCCTACGTGGGCGGCTACTCGAACCTGCTGGTTTCGGCGGGCACGAGCGTGTCGGTGACGGGGTTGCTGGAGGCGACGACCTACTACTTCCGGATCCGGACGCAGGGCGACGGCGACTGCGCGAGCGCGAATTCGGACGTGGGCAACGTGACGACGGACAGCGGGTCGCCGTTCGCGCCGACGGCGCTGACGGCGTCGGACGGCACCTACGAGGACCGGGTGGGTCTGATGTGGGCGAACGTGGACGAGGAGACGGGCTTCGTGATCTGGCGGCACACGCTGAACCTGCCGGCCAGCGCGACGGCCATCGGCACGAACGCGGCGAACGACACGGATTACGACGACACGACGGCGACGCCGGGCCAGATCTACTACTACTGGGTCAGCGCGACGAACGCGATCGGCTCGAGCCCGAAGAGCTCGGTGGACAGCGGCTACCGGCGGGTGGCGGCGCCCACGGACGTGGCGGCATCGGACGGCACCTCGACGGCCCACGTGGAGGTGACCTGGACGGGGTCGGCCGGCGCGACGAGCTACAAGATCTTTCGCCACACGGGCGCCACGCCGGAAGCCGGGCTGTCGGACCTGGGCGTGCAAAACAGCGGCTACCAGGACACGACGGCGGTGCCGGGCCAGCAGTATTATTACTGGGTCATGGCGGAAGCCAGTTCGAGCGCCAGCACCAGCTTGTGGAGCGCGGCGGACGGCGGCTACCGGAAGCTGGCGACGGTCGCCGGCTTGACGGCGAGCTACGACGACTACAACGACCGGATCGAGGTGGACTGGACCGACGTGACGGGCGAGACGGGCTACGGCATCTGGCGCAATACCGTCAACGATTCCGCCACGGCCAC
>RZYG01000326.1 GCA_009930415.1 Spartobacteria bacterium
CTACAGCGGCGGCGGCAGCCGGGTGACGCAACTGGGCTGGGCGGGCACGGTGCCCGTGCCGGCGGACTACGACGGCGACGGCCGGGCGGACGTCGCGGTCCTGAGCCGCGCCTCGTCGACGTGGTGCATCAGTTATAGCGGCGGCGGCAGCCTGGTCCTCCCGTTCGGCTACCGGACCATGACGCCCGTGCCGGCGGATTACGACGGCGATGGCGCCGCGGACGTCGCCATGTGCCACGAAGCCAGCGGGCGATGGTACGTCCGCCAGTCCTCCAACGGCGCCCATCGGCAGGAAACGCTGGGCGGGCCGGACTTTATCCCCGTCCTGCTCCTGCCCCTGATCCATTCGTGGTTCGGATTGCCCTGAACGCGGTTCGCGACTATGCTGCGGTACTGAAGGGTGAGGGGCGCCGTGTTCCCGCCAAGAGGAGGAAGACCATGCATGCGTTCCGACGGCTGGGTTTGGGTTGCCTGTTGGCCGGCTTGCTGGCCGGGAATGCCGGGGCGGCCACGCGCTACGTGAGCGCGACGAACGCGACGCCGTCGGCGCCGTACACCAACTGGGGCGCCGCCTCCACCAACATCCAGACGGCGATCAATGCGGCGGCCAGCGGCGACGAGATCCTCGTCGCGCCGGGGACCTACCGGATCGCCGCGCGCGTGCAGATCCCCCTCGACAAGCAGTTGACCTTGCGGAGCATGCAGAGCCGCGCGGCGATCGTCGACGCCCAGCGGTTGTGCGAGGGGCTGTATGTTCTCGGCACCAACAGCGTGGTCGAAGGATTCGTTTTCCGCAACGGCGTTTCCGCCGGCTATGGCGGCGGCGTTTTTCTCGGGCGGGCGAGCACGCTGCGGGATTGCCTGGTGACGAGCAACCAGGCGTGGGGGGCGGGCGGCGTCATGATGCAGGACGACGGCGCCGTCGTGGAGAACTGCGTCGTCGCGAGCAACCTGGCGACGTACTGGGGCGGCGGCGTGGTCATCTACGACGAAACGACGGGGCTGGTGAAGGATAGCGTCATTTGCGACAACGTCGCGGCGAACTACGGCGGCGGCGTGGCGTTCCAAGGCGCCGGCACGGTGTCGAACTGCTGGATCGCCGACAACGTCGCGGCGCTGGACAATAGCGGCGGGGTCAGCCTCGAACTCGGCGGCACGCTGGTCAACTGCGTGGTGGTGGGCAACCAGGCCCAGTCCTTTGCCGGCGGCGTCTATGCCAACGCCGGCACCGTGGCGAACTGCACGATCGCGTGCAATGCCGCGATCGGCGTTTCCGGCGGCGGCGTTTACCTGACCGGCAGCGTCACGAGCCGGAACTGCATCGTCTACAACAACGCCGCGCCGAGCGACGCCAACGCAGGCGTCTTCGGCGGGGCCTTGGTCACGCACTGCTGTTCCATCCCCGCCGCGGGGACCTTCGCCATCACGAACGAACCGACCTTCGTGAACCGGCCCGCGCGGGATTTCCGTTTGCTGCCGGGCTCGCCGTGCATCGACGCCGGCACCTCCGTCCAGGCGCCGGGCGACGACTACGACGGCAACCCGCGGCCGTTGGCCGGCCGGGCGTTCGGACCGCCGCTGTTCGACGTGGGCGCCTACGAATACGCGCGCGCGGCGTTCGTGCCCGCCGACTTCGACGGCGACGGCGCGGCCGAATTCGCGGTCTTCCGGCCGGCGGACGGGAACTGGAGCGTCCACTACAGCGCCGGCGGCAGCGCCACCTGGGCGTTCGGGTCGAAGACCATGGTGCCGGTGCCGGCGGACTACGACGGGGACGGCATCGCGGACGTCGCGCTGTACCAGCCGGGCACGGGCTACTGGTTCATCCTGAACAGCGGCGGCGGTTCGCGGAAGGTCAAGTTCGGCTCGAACCCCGACATGGTGCCGTTGCCCGGCGACTACGACGGCGACGGCAAGGTGGATCAGGCCCTGTTCTATCCGGCCCAGGCGCGCTGGTATTTCTACGGCAGCCACGATGGGTATTCCAGCGTGGCGTTCGGCGCCAAGACGGACGTGCCGGTGCCGGCGGACTACGACGGCGACGGCGCAACCGATATCGCGGTGTACCGCCCCTCCAACGGCAACTGGTACGTGATCTACAGCGGCGGCGGCAGCCGGGTGACGCAACTGGGCTGGGCGGGCACGGTGCCCGTGCCGGCGGACTACGACGGCGACGGCCGGGCGGACGTCG
>RZYG01000092.1 GCA_009930415.1 Spartobacteria bacterium
TCTTCGACTGGATTCCGGTCCGAATTTCGCGTCGTTCGCGTATTTCGTAGTTTAAACTTCTTTGCCGGGCGGCTGTTTGCCGAGGCGGGCGAGGACGGCTTTGAGGTCGGACCAGCAGGGGGCCTTCTGGCGCGGGTCGCGCAGGAGGTAGGCGGGGTGGAAGGTGAGCATGACGGGGATGCCTTCGAACTCGCGCCACTGGCCGCGGGCTTTGCCGATAGGCAGGGTTTCGTTGACGAGGCCGCGGGCGGCCGTGGCGCCGAGGCAGACGATCAGCTTGGGTTTAATGACGGCGATCTGGCGCTTGAGGTAGGGGATGCAGCCGGCCATTTCTTCGGGCGTCGGCGCGCGGTTGCCGGGGGGGCGGCATTTGACGATGTTGCCGATGAACACCTGCTCGCGGGTGTAGCCCATGGCGACGATCATCTTGGTGAGCAGTTGGCCGGAGCGGCCGACGAAGGGACGGCCCTGCTCGTCTTCGTCGGCACCGGGGCCTTCGCCGATAAACAGGATATCGGGGTTTAGGCAGCCCTCGCCGGCGACCGTATTGGTTCGGGTGCCCGCGAGCTTGCAGGCCTGGCAGGCGGCGACTTCCGCGGCCAGCGATTCCAGGGTGTCTTTGCCGCCCTTGGGGGGCTTGGCCGGAACGCGCGCGACGGGCGGCGGCGGGGGAGCGGGGGGAGCAGCCGAGGTCCGAGGTCCGAGGTCCGAAGTCGGCGGGCGGCGATCGGCGGTCGGGGAAACGGGGGGGCGTTTGGCGAACTTTTTGCCGGAGGAGGGAACGTGGGTGACGCCTTGTTCCTTGAGGTACTGCAGATACTCGACGGCCTGTTCGCGGAGGGGCTTCTTCATGGCGGGGGACTATAGCGGGCAGGAGAGGAGATTCAATATCCAATGTCCAACGTTCAATATCCAATCTTCAAGTTTAAATCCTGAACCGCCGCGTCCGCTTGACCCGGTCTGCGGCGGGGCCTAGACTGCCGGGCTGGTGAAATGGCGCCTTTCCATCTTGGGGGGTCTCTGGCTGGCGGCGGCGGCGCCGGCGGCGACACCCGTGCCCATGGCCAGCCAGCCCGGCCTGGCCTATGCGGAGTCGTTCGCGGACGTCGCGAATTGGGCCGCGGATTTCAGTTCCGGCGCGGGCGCGATCCGCTTCGGCGGGCTGCCGGCCGGCGGTTCGGGAACGATCCCTTCGGCGACCCGTCTGACGACGGCCAGCACGAACTGGGCCAGCGGCAGCACCGGCGGCAAGCAGAAGGGCAGCGGGGCGCTGCTGTTGCTCTGCACCAGTTCTTCGGACAACACGACGAGCGTGGCGGTGGATTTCTACCTGGATTTTTCCGGGGTGGATGCCGGGACGCTGGGTTTCGATTGGGCGACGGTGGACAATCCGACGGGCGACCGGAAGAGTTCGCTGCGGGTCTATGCGAGCGCGGACGGCGCGGCTTTCTCTGAATTGACCACCGCGCAGGTCCTGAATGTCCAGAACGGGGTGGCGGCCGGCGGGACGGTGGCGGGCGTGGCTTTGCCGGCGAGCTTCCACAACTGCGCCACGGCGCGGCTGCGGTTCTACGTCCACAACGGCATCGGCGGCTCGACCGGCAATCGTCCGAAGCTGAGCCTCGACAACCTGGCGGTGACGGCGCGGGCCGCGATCGGCAACTATCCCACGGTGGCCATCACCAACCCCGCCGCCGCCAGCCTGGAAGTGGATTTCGCGACCTCGAACCTCGTCGTGGCGGGCGTGGCCGGCACGAATACGACGGGGCAACTGGTTTGGAGCAACGACCTGACGGGCGCCTACGGTTGGATCGCGGCCGGGACGAACTGGGCGTTGCCGGCCCTCCGGCTGGCCGTCGGGACCAACGTCCTCGCGGTGCGGGGCACGAACGCGGCCGGCGACGCCGCGACGGCGCGCGCGACGGTCGTCCGCACGCCTTATTCCTATTTCACGGTCATGGCCGCGAATCTGACCGACCGGAGCGAGGCCGACGAATTCCGCTACATCGGCACTTCCGAGCGGATATTCAAAGGGTTGCGGCCCGACGTGGTGGCCATTCAGGAATGGCTCGTGACCAACGCGAACCGGCGGGCGTACGTGGATGCGGTCTTCGGCACGAATTTCTCCTTCTACGTGGAGCCCTATAGCGGGGCCGACATCCCCAACGGGATCATCAGCCGCTGGCCGATCGTCGCTTCGGGCGAGTGGACCGACAACCAGGTGTCCTACCGCGATTTCGCGTGGGCCACCATCGATCTGCCGGGTACGCAGGACCTACACGTGGTGAGCGTCCATCTGCAATCCGGCGCGGACACCGACGACGAGGCGAAGCGCAAGAAAGAGGCGGCGATTCTCACCAACCAGATCCGCCGGGCCAACTGGCCGGCCAGCGATTTCATCGTGATCGCCGGCGATTTCAACGTGCCCAACCGCAGCGACGATTCGCTGCTGACGCTGTCGAACGTGGTGAGCGACAGCCATCAGCCGGCGGACCAGGCCGGCGACAAGGACACGAACCTGACGCGGGGCGCGCCGTACGACTACGTCCTGCCGAGCCATCTTCTGAATGCGCGCCACGCGACGCTGACGGTCGGAGGTCTCGCGTTTCCCGAAGGCCTGGTGTTCGACAGCCGGATCTGGAATCCGCCGCCCGCGCCCATCCAGACCAATGATTCCGCCGGGACGGACATGCAGCATCTGGCGGTGATGAAGAAATTCGTCCTGTCCACCTGCGCCGACTGCGACGAGGACGGCATGCCGGACGCATGGGAAACCGGGCATTTCGGTTCCCCCACGAACGCCTCCGCGGGCACGGACTACGACCGCGACGGATTTCCGGATGCCCACGAATACCAGGCGGGCACGCAGCCGACGAACCGGACCTCGGGTCTGTTCATGAAAGAGCCGCTGGCGCCGACAACGACCAACTATCTCGTCCGGTGGGACAGCGTGGCCGGGAAGCGCTACCGGGTGCTGCGGTCGACGAACCTGCTGAACGGCTTCACGGCCATTCGGACGGGCGTCGCGGCCGACGCGCCTGGCAACGTCGTGACGGATACCCCGCCGGCGGGGGCGACGCTGATCTACGGCGTGGGGCTCGAGCCCTGATCCGGACAAGGAATTTCAATATTCAATGTCCAATATCCAATTTCCAATCTTCAACTGGGAATTCCAACCGCTGAACTGCAATCCCTTGAACCGCTGAACCCCGCCCCTCTTTTTGGTTGCCAAAAAGCAGGGGCTTGGGCATGGTGTGCCCTCGTTTTCGCCGCCCCCATCGTCTAGAGGCCTAGGACGCCAGGTTCTCATCCTGGTAACACCGGTTCGAATCCGGTTGGGGGTGCCATTTTTTTGTTTTCCGCCAAGCCTTCAAGGGGATTCGGCGGATGCGGGGGCGGCGGAGGGGGGCGCTCCATCGCCATCATCTGCCAGGTGTTCATCTGGAGTGGCGGGATCGGGCGGCGGCGGGGTTGCGGGGAAGGTGCGGCGGGCGAAGGCCAAGGGGTCCTGGCCGAGGCGCCGGAGGGCGCGCCAGGCGATGGTGAACCACGGGCCGGTGGCATAGCGGGGGTCCAAAGTTTGTTTGTACAAGCGGGCGGCCAAGACGGCGTCGCCCCGTTGTTCGGCGAGGATGGCGGCGAGGCAATACATGGGCTGCGGCTTGTCCTCGATGCGGGCGGCCGCCAGGACTTCTTCCCAGGTGGTTTGGCGGCGCATGAAGCGGGCGAAGTCGCCCCAGACGTTGAAGACGTGGGTGGCCAGGACGTGTTGGCCCAGTTCGACGGCGGCCGAATCGCCCGTTTTCTGGCCGACGGCCATGAGGCCGAACCAGATGAAATCGTTCTGGACGGCTTCGGCCAGGGGTTTGAGGAGCCAGAGCGCGCGGTCCCAGCGGTCCAGGGCCGCATACATGTAGGGATGGTTTTTCAGGGCATTGAAGCTGAACCGGTTGTCTTTCCGCGCCTGTTCGAGATCCGGGAACTGCTCGATCCAGTCGAAGATTTTCGGGGCCATTTCTTCGGCTTGTTCGGGCAACTGGCGGGCGAGGAGGTAGATTTCGCGTTCCTTGCCGTAGCGGGCGTCCCGCGCCCGGGAGACGGCCAGGGCTTGTTCGAGGTCGCCGGTGATTTCGAGGACGTAGGCGTACACGCTCATGGAGGCGCTTTGGCCGGTGGCGGCGGCGGCCCGGGCCAAGGCCAGCGCGCGGGCGGGCGCGCCGATTTCCAGCGCGGCGAAGGCGCCGATCCGTTTCATGGCGGCCTGTTCGAGGGCTTCCATGGTATCGGGGCAGGATTCGACGAGCGCGAGGGCTTCCGCGCAGCGGCCGTTGTCCATCAAGAGGTCGGCGCCGTCGCGGAAGGCTTCGATTTCGTACGGGGCGATGGCGCGGCTGCGGTGGTGGAAGGCGATGGCCGCGTCCTGGCTTTCTTGGGTGAAGGTGCGCGCCCAGTCTTGGGCCAGCCGTTGGTTCAGGGCATAGGAATTCCGGAAGAGGCGCTCCGGAATGCCGGCGGGATCGTCGGGCGCGGGGCGGGGGCCGGGGGCGGGATAGCCGGCGGGATGCAGGGGCGCGAGCCGGCGGACGTTGGCGCGCAAATGGTCCTGGCCTTGGAAATCGAAGACGTCCTGGCCGGTTTCGTAGTCGGCGAGCAGGTCGCTCTGGAGAGTGGGGACGAGGGGGTACATGCGCTGGGCCTCGTCCATCAACCAGGTGCCGAAGGCGCGGCGGACCAGGCGGACGTAATCCAGCGTGTCGGGCTTGCGCTGGCGGCCGGTGAAACCGCGGCGGATGGCGCCGTAGTCGTGATCCTTCAGGGGCGACTTCATCAGGAAGCGGGTGAAGGCTTCCATTTCGGGCTGGAAGGGTTTCCAGGTGGCCATGATCTGGTTCAGGCGCTGGCAGCCGCTTTCGGAATAGAGGCTGCACCCGTAGAAACGGGCATTCTGCCACCAGGCGAGGTTGAGGAGGTCGCGCAGCAGGAGCAGGCGGGCGGCCGGGGGCACGGCTTCCGACGCGGCGTCGAGCACTTCGCGTTGCTTGTCGCGGTAGAGGGCGGAGACGTCGGCGATTTGTTCGGCGATGGAATCCATGCCGGCCGGCCGGCACATGGAGCGTGCTCCGCGGTCCTCGCCGCAATCGGGCGGGTCGCCGGCGAGAACGCTGCGCCACAGGGCGGCGTTGCCCGCGAGCCGGAGGGTTGCCTCGGCGTGCCGGTGGCCGGCGCCGACGCCGCCCCGCTGGAGGGCGCGGACGCGGGCCGCGAAATCGTTGGGCGATCGTTTCAGCGCGCCGTCGAGATAGGTGCGGGAGAGGTTTTCCTGGCCATCTTGGTCGAGCAGGTCCGAAAGGAACGACAGGATTTTGGTTTGCTGGGCGGCGGTGAAATCGGCCATGTCCGGCGCGTGGGCGGGATGCCCCGCGCGGGCATCCAATCCGTAGTGGTCGGGGGAACCGGCCCATTTCAGCAGTTGGGTCGGGTCGCCGCCGGCCCGGGCGGCGGCGAGATGGCCGGCCAGGGTTTCCGGGTGGGCGGGCAGGAACGCGGCGCCGTCGCCGGGCCGGCCGATGCGCGCCAGCACGTAGGCCATGGTTTCGTCGGCGGCCGGATCGTTCCGGGCCAGATCGGCATAAACGACGGCGCGGGCCGCGAACACCAAGGGGGCCCAGCCGCCGAGGCCCGGGTGGCGGCCGTCCACGGCCAAGTCGGCATAGGTCGTGGCGATCTCCCGCAGCAACTCGGCCGACCAGCCGTTCTGGCGGCCGAAGTCCGTCATGCGGTTCACGGCATACACGTCCGCGAACGGGCGCCGGTTTTCCGATTCCGCGCGGGCGGCGGCCCAGGCCGAGCCGGGCGGCGGCGACGTCGGGCCGGAGAGGTCGAGCGCGGCGTCGGGAAAAATGCGCTGCGCGTGCCGCCGATATTCGGCCAGCCAGTCCCGGGGCGGGTCCAGCAGGGGATGTTTCAGTTCGAAAGCCGCGGCGTTGGATCCAACGGTCAGCACCATCTTCGGCCGCCCGGCGGACGAATCGATGGACCACCCCCAGCGGGCCGGCGGATTGCCCGGCAACAGGTCGGGATTCAGCAGGGAGCCGTCGGCGATCTTCAGGCGGCCGCGGTCGCTGCCGAGGACGTAGACGTAGGCCCGCAGCAATTCCTGCTGGAAGGCATGCAGGCCGGTGGCCGGTTCCAGCAGGAGCCAGGCGGCATCCTGCCAGTGGTCCGGGTGGACGAGAGGTCCGCTTGGGGATTCGGGCGGCGGGGATTTCACCGCGAGGACCGAGTTGCCGCCGGGCGTCTGCGGCGGTTGGTCGGGATCGGCGTACCAGCCGGAACCGATCTTGAATTTGTATTCGTAGGTGCCGGGCGCGAGGGGCAGGGTGCATTCCCAGAATCCGGCGCGGCGGAACATCGGATTTTTCTCTCCGTTCCAATCGTTGAACGTCCCGACCACGGCGGCTTCCTCGACGAGCGGCGCGTGGAATTTGAACGTCACGGCGATTTGGCCGTCGGCCGACTCCGGCGGCGCGGGCGGCGCGTCGGCGGCGGGTTCGCGGACCGGCGCGGCCGGCGGCGGGGCGGCGGCCGGGCGATAGTTCGCGAAAGCGTCGTCCGCGCCGGGAACGGAGAACCGCGACCAGATCGACCCGTCGTCCCAGCGCTGGAATTCGGGATTGCCGACGTCGCTGAACCACTCGCCATCGGCGACGAAGCGATATTCGTAATCGCCGGCGGGCACCGAAAAACCGGCCCGCCAGATTCCGAACGCCGTTCGTTCCATGGGGCGACGGTGGATGTCGTCCGTGCCGGACTGGAGATAGGCGACGTCGATTTGTTGGGCGAGCCGGTCGAAGGCCTTCAGCGACACGGTGGCGCCGCCGGCCGAATGCCCGAGCAGGCCGACGGGGAGCAAGGCGCATGCCCACGCGGCCCGGCCGAGCCGGCCGGCGGGGCGGCGGGAACGAACGGCGAAACGGCATTCGATGGAAGCGGCGAAGGATGGCATGGCGTGCACTCCGTTGTTCAGGTTGGCGGTCCGCCGGAAGGGAACGGGACCCAGTTCCATGGTCAGGGGAGCCGCCGCACGCGTCAAGCGAAACCATTCGGCGGGAAAAAGCTTCCGCCGGGCCCGCTTCTAATCTTTTGACGGCGGGCGGGGATTTTGAGATAACGCTTCACTTGGAGCGTATGTCGGCTTTCCTTCACAAGGCGATCTTGGGGACGGCGCTGGCGGTCTGGGCCGCGGCGCCGGGGGTGCGCGCGCAGGAGCCGCAACAGTTGAACAAACGGCCGGTGCTGGGGAACGAGGCGACGCCGTTTTTGCGCTTCGATTCTTCCGCGGCGTACACCAACGCGAAGAAGAAGGTCGTGGCGGCGACGAACGTGGCGGTGTCGGGGACTTGGAATTCGTGGACGTCGGCGGTGCCGTTGGCCGCGGCCGGGGAGAACCTCTGGGAGCTGGACGTGCGCACGCTGGGGGCGCGGCTGGGGCGGCACGAGTTCAAGTTCATCGTCAACGGCGAATGGGAGGGCGGCGACAACCGCCGGCTGCCGATCAATCTGGACGGGGAAATCGAACGGCCGCCGGCCATGATCCAGCGGGCGGCGATCGACGACTTCAAGCTGATCCGCGTGTTTTTCCGCCAGAGCCTGCCGGCGGGAATCGCGCCGACGGCGACGCTGGATCCGCCCGTGCCGGTGGTCTGGACGGAAGTGGTCACGGAGATGGAGGACGCGCGGCGGACGGGCTATCTGTTTTCGCAGGGGGTGGTGACGTTCCTGTTCGACCCGGCGGTCTACGGCCGGGAACTGCCGCGGGACACGCAGGTGGCGGTGGCGGGCAACTTCACGGGCTGGGACGGCAACGGCGGGGGCGGCAAGTGGGCGTTGAAGCGCGGCCGGCTGCCGGGCACCTGGGAAGGCGTGGCGCAGCTCGACGGCATGCGCCTGCCGGCGGGCGAAAAGGATCTGGTTTTCAAGTTCGTGCTGAACGGCAACGAATGGCTGTCGCCGCCGGAGGACGCGCCGAACGCGCTGGCGGACGGCAAGGGCAGCGTGAACCTGAAGCTGGACCTGCTGCGCGCCGGCGGCGCGGAAATCCGCGTGCATCTGGCGGAACCGCTGGACCTGACCGAAGCCTACGTGCTGCGGCTCGACGGCGTGGCGGACAAGCCGCTGGGGGTGATGACGACGCCGGACGGCGTGTTCGACCAGATCCGCAGCGACAAGCCGCTGGGGGCGATCCTGGACAAGGAGCGCGGGACGACGACCTACCGGATCTTCGCGCCGCGCGCGCGCAACGCGTGGCTGTGTTTCTTCGACCGGCCGATGGCGGTGACCTGGACGCCGAGCTTCAAGCGGTTCCCGCCGGCGGAGGAATACCGGATGTGGAAGGATCCGGCGGACGGCGTCTGGGAAATCACGACGCGCGGACTGGACGTGGGCCGCTTCTACGGGTTCCGGGTGGACGGGCCGCCGGGCGACGGGGAAAGCTTCAGCCCCGACACGGTGGTGGGCGATCCGTATTGCCGCGCGGCGGCGAACGCCGACGGGTTGTCGATCGTGATCGATCCGGACGCGACGAACCAATGGTTCAAGGGGTGGACGGACCACGACTGGGAGACGCCGGATCCGCAGGACGTGGTGATCTACGAATGCCACGTGCGCGGCATGACGGTGCATCCGTCGTCGGGCGCGCCCGCGGCCAAGCGCGGGAAGTACGCGGGGCTGTCCGGCACGCTGGGCAAGGGCACCGGGCTGGACCACGTGAAGCGCCTGGGCGCGAACGTGGTCGAGCTGCTGCCGACCAGCGAGTTTTCGGAAAGCACGGATCCCTACAACTGGGGCTATGCGACGACGTATTTCTTCGCGCCGGAATCGAGCTATGCGCGGGCGCCGGAGAAGGGCTCGAGCTACTACGAGTTCAAGCAACTGGTGGACGACCTGCACGCGCAGGGCCTTGCCGTGGTGCTGGACATGGTCTACAACCACGTCGGCGGGCCGAACGTCTATGCGACGATCGACAAGAAGGCCTATTTCCGCCTGAATCCGGATCTGAGCTTCTCCAACCACAGCGCCTGCGGCAACGACGTGAAGACGGAGTCGCCCATGGTGCGCCGGCTGATCCTCGACACGATCCGCTACTACATGGAGGAATTCCACGTGGACGGGTTCCGCCTCGACCTGGCGGAGCTGATCGACATGCACACGATGCTGGCGATCCGCGACGTGGCGCGGGCGATCAACCCGAAGGCCATCCTGATCTCGGAGCCGTGGAGCCCGGGGCGCGGCGAGAACAAGGCGCTGCTGCGCGGGACGGGCTGGTCGGCGTGGAACAACGATTTCCGGTACGCGGCGAAGGATTTCGTGCGCGGGTCGGGCAACCGCGACTGGCTGAAGGGCGGGGTGTTCGGGTCGGTGGACACCTGGGCGCTGAATCCGCTGCAGCCGGTGAACTACCTCGAGAGCCACGACGACATGGCCTACATCGACGAGATCACGGAGAATCCCGGCCAGGACGGGCGCGTGCCGACCGACCGCGACGCGGCGCTGAACCGGCTGGCGGCGACGATCCTGTTCACGTCGCTGGGCAAGGCGATGCTCTACGAAGGGCAGGAGTTCCTGCGCAGCAAGTGGGGGATCAAGAACACCTACAACCGGGGCGACGCGGTGAACGCGGTGCGCTGGACGGACCGCGAGCGGCCGCTGGCGAGGCAGGCGCTGGACTACTACGCGGGGCTGATCCAGCTGCGCATGAGCCCGGAAGGCGCCACGTTCCGCGTGGCGCAGCGCCCGCCGCGCAACTACTACCGCTGGCTGCTGCCGGACAATCCCAAGCTGATGGGCTACGTGGCCAACGTGCCGGCGCTGCACGCCGGCCGCGGCTTCGCGGTGCTGCTGAACGCCGACGTCCGCAAACGCCGCATGGCGGTGGACCTGGGCGGGGATTCGGCCTGGAAGATGATCGGCAACGGGCGGGAGATCGATCGCAAGGGCCTGGCCCCGCGCGGCTGGCCCGCCGGCAAGGCGCCGCCCACGTGGCCCGCCGGCTGGAAGGGCGAAATCGAAATCCCCGCGCAAGAGTCCGTGATCCTGATGAATGGATTCTGAGGCGGTTCCGATGGATTTCCCGGAGCAGCTGCTGGCGCGCCTCCCGGCCGAATCCATCCGTCGGACGGGCGGCGTGCGGCTGGTCAACCTCGAAGCCTGAGCCGCCGCAAGGGCGGAAACGCGATTCGCAAGGGCGGACAAGCGCGCGGCGCGCGGTTCGGGCAGGATGCGCCCCACCCGAATCCTTAGCCAAGCTGGAAAAAATCGTCCGAAGGGTTAAAAAAAGCTATTGACGCAATAACCTTATAGGTTATTGTAGTGGCCATGAAATCCCACTATCGAAAACGCAAGACGCAGTACGCATTCGAACTCGGCGGAACGGGCAAGA
>RZYG01000327.1 GCA_009930415.1 Spartobacteria bacterium
TCGCCGTAGACCGCATCCCAGCTCGTGTGGTTCATCACGCCGTCGAGCATCACGTTGATGGTGTTCAGCTCGCGGGCGCCCTCGGCCATCGTTTCGCCGCGGGCGCGGTCGCAGAGGCGCACGTAGTTCGTGAACGCCGCCACGGCGTTGACCTCGCTCGGGTCGTCGGCCATATCGGGATTGACGGAGAAATAGTTCTTCGTGCCGTAGGGGCTGCCCGGCCAGTAGCGCTGGCCGGTGGCCGGATCGATTTCGACCCGGTCGCCGCCGGAGGGGTGGATGGGCTGGAACCACAGGCAGTTGACGTTCAGCTTGTTGAGGTATTCCAGGCTGAACTCGTCGAAGTCGCCGCCGCCGAGGAGCTTCTCGGAGAGCTTTTCGAACGTGCCGCGGCCTTCCTGGGCGGTGTTGGTCGCCTTGACGGTGAAGACGTTGAGCTCGTACATCGTCTGGGCGAGCGCCTTGCGCGGCGAGACGACGACGGCGTGGTCGCGGCGGACGGCGCCTTCGGGGCCTTCGGAGTACCAGGTCCAGTTGCCGTTGGTTTCGCCGGCGGCCAGGAAGCGCGCGGAGAGCCGGTAGGCGCCGCATTTGTCCACGGTCAGGGTCTTCTCCCAGCCGCCCGCGCCCAGCGCCATCGGGATGGCCTGCCAGTAGCCGGCATCCACGTCGTAGGTGTTCTCGGCCGTGATGCTGTCGCCGTCCGGGGGCACGATGCCGTCGGGCCAGCCGTCGCCGTTCATATCGGCGTCGGCGTGGTCGCGCCGGCCCACGTTGGTGAACAGCTCGACCTTCTGGGCGTTGGCGGGGGCGTTGTAGCGAACCTGCAGCGCCACGGCGTCGTCCGGATCGGCCTCGTCGATGAAGTACTTGGTCGTGGTGTAGTCGGCGGCCAGCCAGCCGCTGTCGTAGTCGCGGGTCGAGCCCTTGACCTGCAGATCGCCGGATCCATCGGACCATAGGCGGAACTCGAAGGTGGACGCGCCGCCGCCGGCGTTGTATTCGGCCTGCCGCCAGACGCCGTTGTCGCCGCGGGCGTAGATTTCGTAGACCAGCACGGCCCGCTCGTTCATCAGGTTCGTGTCGGTGAGGTTCGCCACCCAGCGCATTGCGTTGCCGTTGGGGCTGGAATCCGCGATTTCGCCATCGTAGACCATGCTGACCTGGTTGGTCAGGGCGTTCCAGGAACGGATCGAGCGCTCGGATTTTTCGATGCGGGTGACGCCGCGGACGAGCGGCACGCCTTCGTCTTCGATCCGGACGCGATAGCGCACGATGGCTTCGTCGGCCCATTTCACGCCGTCCTTGATGAATCCGATCTTGGCGCCGATCTGGACGCTGGCGGGGCCGCCGGCGGTGATGTCGCCGCCGTGCCAGATGTAGCCGGGCTCTTCGCCGTCCGTGTCCTTGATGCCGACTTCGAACGGGGTGGCCTGCGCCGCACCTTCGCGCTTGAAAAGCTTGTACATCGCGGACTGCTCCGGATCCATCGCGAGGAAGGTCGCGATGGGGGAGACGTCGTTGGTGTATTCCGCCTTCAGGTAGTACTGGAACGTGCCGCCGTTCTGCCCGGCGGGCACGACCTGGGAACCGACGAAGAACCGGTTGTTGTCGTCATTGGTGTTCGTGGCCCACGCCAGGGCGGAACTGCTCCAGGCGCCGTTAGTGCCGTAGCGGTAAACCAGCGTGCCGCCGGTCATATCCCCTTGGGGATGGTAGTTGCCGACGAAGATTTCGATGGTCTCGCCCACGGCGGGCTGAACCGGGTGGCGCATATACTTGTCTTCGTACGGCTCGCGGTTGGTCGGGCAGTGCCAGGCGTTGCCAAGGACGTAGCTTGAGCCTTCCGAGGCCGTCAGGACGACGGTGGCGTTGGTAATGGCCGCGCCGCCGGCGGCGTGGGCGGTCACCCGCAGCCGCCAGGTGCCGGCCGCATAGGCGGTCCAATCCCAGTTCCAGGTGCTGCCGGCCACGTCGGACCACGATTGCACGTGGGCGCCGTTCAAGGTGGTCAAGGCCGCGCTCCAGCTAGCCGCCGTCGCGTTCGCCAGGCTGAAGTCCAGATCGAACGCCGCGCCGGCCTCGCCCAGCGTCAGCGACCGCGCCCCGGCGTATTCGATCCGCGGATTGCCGTCGTCCTCGCGCGTGAGCGTGACGGAATCCTGCTTCTTGTCGCC
>RZYG01000328.1 GCA_009930415.1 Spartobacteria bacterium
CAGGAGGAGCATCTGGCCTTTTCCGGCGTGCTGGCCAACGGCATCGTCCACGATTTCCGCAATCCGATGTCGAGCCTCCGGCTGGATGCGCAGATGCTGGAGAAAGAAGCGGGCCGCGGGGCGGAATCGCGTCCGGCGCGGATCGCCGAGTTGGCCGGCCGGATGCGGCACACCCTCGACCGCATGGAAAAAGTCTTCCAGGAATTCCTGGCGTTGGCCCGGCCGGCGGCCGCCGTGCCCGAAGCCCTGGAGCTGGGCGCTTGCGCGCAGGAATGCGTCGAGATGCTGGCCCCGCGCTTCGAAACCTCCGGCGTGGCCGCCGACGTGCGCCGGCCGGTGGACCCGGTCGTCGTCCGCGTGGCCCCCGCGGCGGTGAAGCGCGCCTTGCTGAACGTCCTGCTCAACGCCACGCAGCATGCCGGTTTCGGCGGCCGGGTGGCCGTGGAGGTCGCGCGGGCCGGAGGCAAGGCGCGGTTGGACGTGCGCGACACCGGCCCGGGCATTCCGAAAGCCGAACGCGAACGGATTTTCGAAATGTTCTACACCACGCGCCCGCAGGGAACCGGCTTGGGCCTGTTCCTGGCCCGTACCGCCATCGAGCAGAACGGCGGCACGCTGGCGGTCGTGGAGCCCACCGGCCCCGGCGCTTGCTTCCGCTTGGAATTTCCTCTCGCTGAAAAGGAGCCGACGTGAATCCCCACCGCATTCTGATCGTCGAAGACGACGTGGACAACGGCCGTTCGCTGCAGGAAGCCATCGGCGATTTGGGCTATGAAACCGAACTGGCCACGACGGGCGCCGGCGGGATCGAGGCCTTCCGCGCCCGGGGTGCGGACGTCGTGCTGACGGATCTCGTGCTGCCGGACGTCGACGGCATCGACGTCATGCAGCGGATCCGCGCCCTCGATGCGGGCCGCACGCCCGTCATCCTGATGACGGCCTATGCTTCCGTCGATTCCAGCGTGCGCGCCATGAAGGCCGGCGCCTACGACTATCTCCAGAAGCCGCTGGACGTCGACGACCTGCAGGCCAAGCTGGGCCGCGCGCTGGAAGCCGCCCGCCTGCGGAAACAGGTGGAGCAGCTCAGCGCGGAAGTGCGCACCGGGTGGTCGGTGAAAAGCTGGGTGGCGGAGTCGCCCGCGATGCGCGAAGTGGTGCGCCAGACGCTGGCGCTGGCACAGGCCAATGCCACCGTGCTCGTCCGCGGCGAAAGCGGCACGGGCAAGGAACTGGTGGCGCGCGCGCTGCATGCGGACGGCCCCCGCGCCGGCGGGCCGTTCGTCGCCGTCAATTGCGCCGCGTTCGCGGAAAGCCTCCTGGAGAGCGAATTGTTCGGCCACGAGAAGGGAGCCTTCACCGGCGCGGTGGCGCGGCACGCGGGCGCCTTCGAACGGGCGCGCGGCGGCACGCTGTTCCTCGACGAGATCGGCGATGCGCCGCCGGCGGTGCAGGTGAAGCTGCTGCGCGTGCTCGAAGACCGCCGGATCATGCGCGTCGGCGGACAGGACAGCTTCCAGGTGGACGTCCGCCTGGTGTCGGCCACCAACCGCGACCTCGAGGCGCGCGTGGCCGCGGGCGCGTTCCGCCAGGATCTCCTGTACCGCCTGCAGGTCGTCGGTTTGGCGCTGCCGCCGCTGCGCGAGCGGCGCGCGGACGTCCGTCCGCTGGCGGAGCGATTCGTCGCGCAGGCGCAGGCCGATCACGGCAAGCGCATCCGCGCGGTCGAGCCCGAATGGTACGCCCGCCTGGAGGCCTACGACTGGCCCGGCAACGTCCGCGAGCTGCGCAACGTCGTGGAAGCCGCCGTGGTGACCGCGCCGGGCGACGTCCTCGAAGCCGCCCGGCTGCGCTTGGGCGGGGCGGTGCCGCCGCCGGCGGCGCCCGCGACGTGGTCCGTGCCGGAGAACATGACGCTGGACGAGATCGAAAAGATCATCCTGGAAGAGGCCTTGCGCCGCAACGGCGGCAATCGCAGCTTGACGGCGGATCAGCTCGGGATTTCCCGTCGCACCATCCAGCGCAAGATCCAGGATTACGGCTTGCCGTTTTAGTTGCCGGTCGGCGGCGCGGTCAGAAGCAAGAAAACCCGACGCCGGCCACGGCCGCGCCCAGCATCAGCAAGGCCGGGTGGGGGTTTTTCCACAGCACGAGGCCGAACGCGGCGGC